>NZ_CP054857.1 GCF_018417475.1 Novosphingobium decolorationis | reverse complement strand
CTGATCCCTGGCTGGGGCGGATGCGGTGAAATGATCGATCGCTGGCGCTCCAGTCCCGGCATGCCCAAGGGGCCGATGCCGGCCGTAGCCAAGGTCTTCGAGACGGTATCGACAGCCACTGTGGCAAAGTCGGCCGCCGAGGCGAAGGAGCATGGCTTCCTGCGTCCCTCGGACGGCATTACGATGAACCGGGACCGTCTGCTGGCGGACGCCAAGGCGAAGGCACTGGAACTGGCCGACGGTTACAAACCGCCTGTGGCTCCGGAATTCCGCTTGCCTGGCGCGGGAGGCAAGTCCGCTCTTTCGATGGCTGTCGAAGGCTTCCAGGCCCGTGGCCTCGCCACATCTTACGATGGTGTCGTATCCGGCGCGCTCGCCGACGTCCTGACGGGCGGCGAGAAGGATCTCATCGACATCGTGACCGAAGAGGATCTGCTGGCGCTCGAGCGCAAGGCCTTCATGCAACTGGTGCGCGACCCGCGGACCCAGGCGCGCGTCGAGCAGATGCTCGTCACCGGCAAGCCGCTGCGTAACTGATTGGCGGCCGGCGGCCGGATGGCCGACCGGTCAGGAGATATAAATATGCAAGTCTATGACGCCCCGTTGCGCGACATGCGCTTCGTGCTCAACGAACTCCATGCCGATGACGGCTTCGGGGATATTCCCGCACTGTCGGAGTTCACACCGGATCTCACCGATGCGATCCTCGAGGAGGCGGCGCGCTTCTGTCGCGACGTCCTGTTGCCGATCAACCGGTCGGGCGACGAGGAGGGGTGTCATCTGGAAAACGGCGTCGTGCGGACGCCGGCGGGGTTCCCCGAAGCCTATAAGCAGTTCGCCGAAGGTGGCTGGACCGCGCTCGCATCCGATCCGGAATGGGGTGGGCAGGGGCTGCCGGAAGCGGTCAACAAGCTGGTCGAGGAGATGATCTGCTCGTCCAACCTCTCCTTCGGCCTCTACCCGGGCCTCACCCATGGTGCCACCACTGCGATCGATGGCCATGGCAGTGACGCGCTCAAGCAGGCCTACCTGCCCAAGATGGTGAGCGGCCAGTGGTCCGGCACGATGTGCCTGACCGAGCCTCATTGCGGTACCGATCTCGGGCTCCTGCGCAGCCGCGCGGTCCCGCAGGGCGATGGCAGCTACAAGGTCACCGGCTCCAAGATCTTCATCTCCGCCGGTGAGCATGACCTGACCGAGAATATCATCCATCTCGTGCTCGCCCGCCTGCCCGACGCCCCCAAGGGCGTGAAGGGCATCAGCTTGTTTCTCGTCCCCAAATATCTGCCCAGGGAGGACGGTACTCCCGGTCAATCGAACGGCGTCGCCTGCGCCGCGATCGAGCACAAGATGGGTCTCAAGGCGTCGGCGACGTGCCAGATGAACTTCGATGATTCGATCGGCTGGATCGTCGGTGAGCCTGGCAAGGGCATGGCCGCCATGTTCACGATGATGAACACGGAGCGTGTCTCCGTCGGCATCCAGGGCCTGGGTGTGGGCGAGGCGGCGTATCAGGCGGCGGCCTGGTATGCGAAAGATCGTATTCAGGGTCGGGCGCTCTCGGGACCCAAATATCCCGATCAGGCAGCCGATCCGATCATCGTTCACCCCGATGTTCGCCGCATGTTGATGACGATGCGGGCTTATAATGAGGGATGCCGGGCGCTCTCGGCCTGGGTCTCGCGCGCCCTGGACGCGGAAAAACATTCTCCCGAACCCGAAGTGCGCCAGCGTGCGAGTGACTTCATTGCGCTCATGACCCCCGTCGTCAAAGCGCTCTTCACCGACCTTGCGTTCGACAGCGCGAACCTTGCGGTCCAATGCTATGGTGGCCACGGCTACATCCGCGAAAGCGGCGTCGAGCAATATGCCCGCGATGCCCGGATCACCATGATCTATGAGGGGACGAACGGCGTTCAGGCGCTCGATCTCGTCGGCCGCAAGCTCGGCGCCCATATGGGCCGCTATCTGCGCAGCTTCTTCCATCCGGTGTCGGCTTTCATCGAGGAAAACAACGTCGACGGACCGATGAAGCCGATGATCGAGGCGCTCGCCAAGGCGTTCGGGGCGCTGCAGCTTTCGACGGCCACGGTCGCGCAGCGGGCGCTCAAGGATCCCGAAGAGGCGGGCGCGGCGTCGGCGGACTATCTGCGTCTGATGGGCCTGGTGGCCATGGGCTATTGCTTTGCCAAGGCGACCAAGATCGCAGGCTTGCAGCTCTTCTTCGGCAGCGAGGACAAGCGCTTCTACGATGCCAAGATCAAGACGGCGACGTTCTTCTTCGAGCGTATCCTGCCTCAGGCGACCGCCAGCTTCCTGGCGATCAAGGCGGGCAAGAAGTCGCTGATGGCGCTGGAAGACGACGTGTTTTGACGCTTCCGGCAAGCCTCGAAAAGCGGCTGGCCATTCCAGCCATCGTTGCGCCGATGTTCCTTGTGTCGGGACCGGACCTTGTCGTCAGTTGCTGCGAGGCGGGACTGCTTGGTACTTTCCCGGCGCTCAACCAGCGCACCAGTCAAGGTTTCGGTGAATGGCTGGATGAAATCGAGGAGCGGCTGGCTCCCATGCCGGGAGCGGCGCCCTTCGGCGTCAACCTCATCGTCCATAAGAGCAATCCGAGGCTCGACGCCGATCTGGAACTGATCGTTCGGCACCATGTGCCATTGGTCATCACCTCGCTCGGCGCCGTCGCGGATCTTGTCCAGGTGGTTCAGGGCTATGGCGGGCTGGTCTTTCACGACGTGACGAACGTGCGTCATGCGGAAAAGGCGCTCGAAGCTGGCGTCGACGGTCTGATCGCGGTCGCTGCCGGCGCGGGGGGACATGCCGGCACGATGAGCCCGTTCGCACTGGTTGACGAGATACGGCGCTTCTTCCAGGGGCCGCTGGCGCTTTCCGGCGCCATCACGCGCGGCCACCAGATCGCGGCCGCGCAGATGATGGGGGCCGATCTTGCCTATATCGGATCCCACTTCATCGCGTCGGAAGAGAGTCTCGCCTCGCCGGCACAGAAAGACATGGTGATCGGGGCCGGACCAGCGGATATCGTCTATACGGACCGGGTCACCGGCGTCGGGGCCAATTTTCTCCGGCCCTCGCTGGAAGCCGCGACTCTCCCTGAGCCACATGGCGCGCTTTCGGTTTCGGAGGAGGCCAAGGCCTGGAAGACGATCTGGTCGGCAGGCCACGGTGTCGGCGCTACCACTGCCGTCCAACCGGCCCGATCCATCTGTGAGAGACTCATTGCCGAATATCAGGCGGCATTACAATCAGAGTAGGATTGATCCATGAAGGTGCTTGTGCCCGTCAAGCGGGTTATCGATTATAATGTGAAACCGCGCGTGAAGGCGGATGGGACGGGCGTCGATTTGGCGAACGTGAAGATGTCGATGAACCCGTTCGACGAGATCGCCGTCGAAGAGGCTATCCGCCTCAAGGAAAAGGGAGTCGCGACCGAAATCGTGGTGGTGTCGATCGGCGTCGCCAAGGCGCAGGAAACGCTGCGCACCGCGCTCGCCATGGGGGCCGACCGCGCGATCCTCGTCCAGACTGACGATGAGGTCGAGCCGCTCGCCGTCGCCAAGATCCTGAAGGCCATCGCCACCGAGGAGGCTCCGGGCCTGGTGATCCTCGGCAAGCAGGCCATCGACGATGATGCCAATCAGACCGGCCAGATGCTGGCAGCCCTTCTCGGTTGGGGGCAGGGCACATTCGCCAGCAAGGTCGAAGTATCGGGCGAGACTGTCGCGGTGACCCGTGAGGTGGATGGCGGTCTGGAGACCGTAAGCCTCAAACTGCCGGCGATCGTGACGACCGATCTGCGTCTCAACGAACCGCGCTATGCGAGCCTGCCCAATATCATGAAGGCCAAATCCAAGCCGCTGGCGACGAAGACGCCGGCCGATCTCGGTGTTGAGATCGCCTCGCGCCTCAAGACGCTCAAGGTGACCGAACCCCCCAAGCGCTCGGCGGGCATCAAGGTGGCCGACGTCGATGAATTGGTCGCCAGGCTCAAGGAAATGGCGATTTGATAAACTTTCAAACGCGCCGAACTTGCCGAACCTCTCCCATGCAAGTGACGGCGCACCCCGCTTCATCCTGTGCGCACAGAGATGAAGCGGGGGCGGATTTCTCGGAGAATAAGTTATGAATACGCTCGTCTGGGTTGAACATGACAATGCGTCGGTCAAGGATGCGACGCTATCGGCCGTCACCGCCGCTGCCAAACTTGGTGAGGTCCATCTGCTGGTTGCCGGTGCGGGCATCGGCGGCGTGGCCGAGGCTGCTGCGAAGGTCGCGGGTGTCGCCAAAGTCGTAACGTTCGACGATGCGGCGTTCAAACACGCTTTGCCCGAGAATGTCGCGCCGGCCGTCGCGGACCTGATGCGCGGCTATGACGCGTTCGTGGCGCCTTCCACTTCGAATGGCAAGAACATCGCGCCGCGCGTGGCGGCCTTGCTTGATGTGATGCAGGTCAGCGACATCCTGTCGGTGGAAAGCGCTGACACGTTCACGCGTCCCATCTACGCGGGAAATGCGATCGCGACGGTCCAGTCGTCTGATGCAAAGAAGGTTATCACGGTGCGTGGCACAGCCTTTGAGAAGGCGGCCCGCGAGGGTGGCTCGGCCAGTATCGAGGCTGCGACGGGCACGGATGCGGGACTTTCCAGCTTCGTGGGTGCCGAGATCGCCCAGTCCGAGCGCCCGGAACTCACCTCGGCCAAAATCATCGTCTCGGGCGGGCGAGCGCTGGGCTCGGCCGGGCAGTTTCATGGCGTGATCGATCCGCTGGCCGACAAGCTGGGCGCGGGTGTGGGCGCAAGCCGCGCGGCGGTCGATGCTGGCTATGCGCCCAACGATTTTCAGGTCGGCCAGACCGGCAAGATCGTGGCGCCGGAAGTCTATGTCGCCGTCGGCATATCGGGTGCGATTCAGCACCTTGCTGGCATGAAGGATAGCAAGACCATCATCGCGATCAACAAGGATGAGGACGCGCCCATCTTCCAGGTCGCCGATATCGGCCTGGTCGGCGACCTCTTCAAGATCGTTCCTGAACTGACCGAAAAGCTTTGAGGTAAGCGATGACCGGTCTGGAAGAGATCGAACAGTTCATGGCGGCCGGCACCCGGCCGCCCATGATGGACCTGTTCGACATCGATCTGCTTGAGGCGGAGGAGGGGAAGGTCGTCTTTGTCGCGACGCCCACCTCGCAGACCTACAATTTCATGGGCATCGCCCATGGTGGCTATGCCGCGACGCTGCTGGATTCGGCCTGCGGCATCGCGGCGAACTCCGCGGCCCAAGTGCCCATCAACTGCGTCACGCTCGAACTCAAGGTCGCCTATCATGCGCCCTTGACCGACAGGGTCGGGATGGTCCGTGCAATCGGCCAGGTGGTGTCGATGGGCAAGAGGGTGGCGCATACCGAGGCGCGTCTGATCGACATGGCCGGCAAACTCTATGCCTCCGCGACATCGACCTTGCTGCTCGTCGATCGGGCGGCCTGAACAGGAAAGAAGATATGGAAGTCGTTATCCCGCACAGCCTTGGTAAAATCGAAGCGAAGAGCAGGATCGAGGCCGGCCTGCCCAAGCTGGCAGCGCATATCCCGGGAGGCGGTTCGCTCAGTTCCGAGTGGGTATCGGACTACGCACTACACTTGGTCATCGGGGCGATGGGGCAGAATATCCCGGTGCAACTCGACATTGAGGATAGCGAGATTCGCGGCGACGTCAGCGTACCGCTGTTCCTCAAAATGATGTCAGGACAGATTTCGGATTTTGTGAAAACGAGCGCCGAGAAAATGCTCAGCAAGGCATGATGAATTTACTGGCCGCAGGACAATATCGTTGCTCTGCGATGATTGAGTTTACGAGAATCTGCCCTGTTTCCTAGCCGATAGTGTCCGCGCGAGGGCTTTGTGATGGAAGAAATCGCTCCCCGAGTTTTCAGGATCATTAGCCGTCAGCTCGGCGTCTATCCGGATCAGATTGCCCTTGCTTCGTCTTTCTACGATGACATCGGCGTGGATAGTCTCGATGTGCTGGAAGTTGTGATGGCGCTTGAAGACGAATTCGGACTCACTATCCCGGATGAAGCCGCCGGTGAGGTCAAAACAGTAGAGGATGCGGTCAAGCTGGTCGAAGCATGGATAGCCAAGTGAGATAAAACCCACGATCCTCTGAAACCGCAATTCACGACGACAATGAAATCTAGATAGCTCTTTGGTCGCCTGACGTATCACTTCCATGATCAAGGCTACCGTGATCGCGCATAGCCGCCATATGCTTTGCGCCAGAAACGGGATTTCATCTATCGCTTTGCCCACTCGATGACGGAATGGTGTTTCCGAAAAGAATATAGCGAACCATGTTATCTAGGGTCCAGACTCGTTCAGAGCCAGAAGGCGATGGCAGTGGCGAGTGCCACGCCCGATAGGAAGTTGGCCGCAAGCTTGTCGTAGCGGGTGGCGACGCGGCGGAAGTCCTTCAGCCGGCAGAAGGCGTTCTCGATCAAGTGTCTGCCACGGTAGCGGTCCTTGTCGAAGCGGATCGCACGTTTGCGGTTGCGCCGGCCGGGGATGACCGGCGTAGTTCCGGCCTCGCGCAGCGCGCGACGCAACCTGTCCGCATCGTAGCCTTTATCGCCGAGCAGGTAGCGCATGCGACCGGCGCGTTCGAGGAGCGCGGGGGCGGCCTTTACGTCGCTGACATTGCCGGCGGTGAGCATCAGTGCATAGGGGCGGCCGATAACGTCGGTGAGCGCGTGGACCTTGGTTGTCCAGCCACCGCGCGAGCGCCCGATCGCCTGGATCGAACGCCCCCCTTTCCCCCGAACGCCGCGCGCTGCGCCTTGATGTAGGTGCTGTCGATCGCGGTGCTCTTTGTCACGGCTCCGGCATCGACCAGCGCATCGAGCAGTCTGAGCCAGAAGCCGCGGCGCGACCAGCGGTTGAACCTGTTGTAGATGGTCGTTGATGGGCCATAGTCCGCAGGGCAGTCGCACCAGCGGCAGCCGACCTTCAGCACGTGTAGAATGCCCGAGATGGCTCTGTTGCAAACTCTGGCGCAGTGGCCAAGATTGGGCTGCTGGATTGGCAGGATCGGTTGCGATGAACGATTTCAAGGGGCGGCACTTCACCGGAGAGGTCATCCTATGGGCGGTGCGCTGGTATTGTCGATACGGCATCAGCTATCGTGATCTCGCGGAAATGCTGGCTGAGCGTGGGATCGATGTCGATCATACGACTATCTATCGTTGGGTGCAGCGCTACGCGCCGGAGATGGAGAAACGACTCCGCTGGTTCTGGCGGCGTGGTTTTGATCTGAGCTGGCGCCTCGATGAGACTTACGTCAAGGTGCGGGGCAAATGGACCTACCTGTATCGGGCGGTCGACAAGCGGGGCGACACGATTGATTTCTACCTGTCACCGACTCGCAGCGCCAAGTCTGCGAAGCGCTTTCTGGCAAAAGCCCTTCGCAGTCTAAAGGACTGGGAAAAGCCGACGAAACTCAACACCGACAAGGCACCAAGCTACGGCGCCGCAATCGCTGAGTTGAAACGAGAAGGAAAGCTCGCGGCGGCGACTGAACACCGGCAGGTGAAATACCTGAACAATGTGATCGAGGCCCACAGCCTACGCCACGATCAAAGGCTTCGAGGTCATGCGCGCCCTACGCAAAGGACAGGCCCGACCATGGTGCCTGCAACCAGGGATCATGGGCGAGGTGCGTCTTGTCGAGCGAGCTTTCGGCATTGGACCATCAGCCCTGACCGAGGCCATGGAATTACTAAACCAACACCTGGCCACGGCCGCTTGATTGCCATGAAGCGGCGGATCTCACTCGCTCGCGGACGATCTTTGCAACAGAGCCACATATTTCAGATGATGCATCTGCAATTCGCATTTGGCGCAGGATGGGCAATGGCCTAAGAGTAGGGCTGGTTTCAGCGATTATGACCAAAGGCAATAGATCCGGCGTATGGCGCAATATCTGAACGTGGACGAGGCAGCTTCGGAATTGGCGATCCACCTTGCCGCGAACGTCAAAGAGTGTCAACGGCGGAGCAAAAGTCGGCCATGGGGCGGCGTAAAACCAGGCCATCGTGTTACACGCCGGGGGGAGTGGCGTGAGGGCGTAGCCCGAGGGCCACTCCCCCCGGCATTGGCTTGCTTTTCAGGGTCTGATTTTGGCCTTGCGGGCCCGGCTGTGAGCGAGGCGATAGCTTTCGCCGTTCATCTCGAGGATGCTGACGTGATGGGTCAGGCGATCGAGGAGCGCGCCTGTGAGACGCTCGGATCCGAAGGTTTCGGTCCATTCGTCGAAGGGCAGGTTGCTGGTGATCAAGGTGGAGCCGCGTTCGTAACGCTGGGAGATCAGCTCGAACAGCAGTTCGGCGCCGGTCTTGGAGAGCGGTACGAAGCCCAGTTCGTCGATGATGAGCAGTTTGTATCCGACCATCTGCTTCTGGAAGCGCAGGAGACGCCGCTCGTCGCGCGCCTCCATCATTTCGCTGACCAGCGCCGCGGCAGTGGTGAAGCCCACCGACAGCCCTTTCTGGCATGCTGCCAGTCCGAGCCCCAACGCTACGTGCGTCTTTCCGGTGCCCGATGGCCCCAGAGCGATGGCGTTCTCACGCCGCTCGATCCACTCGCAGCGCGCCATCTCGAGCACCTGCATCTTGTTGAGCCTGGGGATGACGGTGAAGTCGAAGCTGTCGAGGCTTTTGACGGCGGGGAAGCGCGCGGCCTTGATGCGCCGCTCGACCATACGACGCTCCCTGTCGATCATCTCCATCTCGACAAGGCGGGCGAGGAAGCGGATATGATCGACGCCTTCAGCGGCACATTGCCGGGCGAGCTTGTGGTGCTCTCGCAGGCACGTAGGCAGCTTGAGTGCCTTGAGATTGTGAGCGAGAAGAAGCTCCGGGGTCTGATCGCTCATGCGGCCTCCTGCTGGTCGGAGAGCAGGCTCAGATAGGCTCTGGCAAAGGTCTTCTCGACCGTTGTGCGTGGCAGGAAGGGATAGACGTCCAGGTCCAGCCTGGGCGGTACGCGTTCGACCCGGCACAGGGCGAGGTGCTTGACGGCATCGAAGCCGATGGCGCCAAGATCAATGGCCTGTTCCACCGCCGCCTGGAGATCGGCGAGGGTGAACGTTTCCAACAGGCGCAGCACCTGTACATATTCACGCCTGCCATGCTTGTGCATGCGGCCTTCCATCAACCGCTGCAGTGTCGTGAACGCTTCGGGCAAATCCCAGCCCTGCAAAGGCGCGGCCTGGTCGAATGCGTTGATCTTCTGCTCGATCAGCGGGAGATAGTGGAGCGGGTCGAAGATAACCTCCTCGCGGGCATAACAACGAGGATGACGGGCGATGACTTCGCTGCGGCAGCCGACCACCACCTCATCGACATAGGCCCTGATCCAGACCTCCTGATGGCCCCAGGCCACCGGAACCGAATAATCGTTGGTCCTGTAGCGCACCAGGGATTGCGAGGAGACCCGCCCGCTCGTCTGATCGCAGGCCTCGAAGGGTGTAGCGGGCAGAGGCTGCATGGCTGCCAGATCGCGTTGCAAGCGCTCACCGATCGTCTCGCTCTGTCCGCGCACCTTGTCCTGCTGGCGCTTGCGGCATTGCTCCTCCAGCCATAGGTTGAAGGCCTCCCAGGTCGGGAACTTCGGGATCGGCACCATGAAATTGCGGCGGCAGTAACCAACCAGCCCTTCCACATTGCCTTTCTCGTTCCCCTTGCCCGGGCGGGCATAGCGGTCGCGGATCACGTAATGCGACAGGAAAGCGCTGAACAGCGTGGCACGCTTACGCGTGCCGTCTGGCAGGATCTTCGCCACAAGGCAGCGATCGTTGTCATAGACGATCGAGCGCGGCACCGCGCCGAAGAACGCGAAGGCATGAACGTGTCCGTCCACCCAGGCCTCCGCCACCGCCGCCGGATAGGCCCGCACATAGCAGGCATCACTGTGCGGCAGATCGAGTGCGAAGAAGTAGGCCTTCTGCTGCACCCCGCCGATCTCCACCAGCGCTTCCCCGAAATCGGCCTGCGCATCCCCCGCCGGGTGGGCCAGCGGCACGAACATCTCCCGGCTGCGTTGCTCACGCTCGCGGATGTAATCCTTGATGATCGTATAGCCGCCGGTGAAACCATGCTCGGCGCGCAAGCGGTCGAATACCCGCTTCGCCGTATGGCGCTGTTTGCGCGGGACGCAGCGGTCCCCTTCAAGCCATCCATCAATGATCGCCACAAACCCGTCCAGCTTCGGACGCTGCGGGACAGATTGACGCCGGTAACCCGGTGGCGATGAAAACGACAGCATCTTGCGCACCGTGTCGCGCGACACATTGAAACGCTTCGCCGCCGCCCGCTGGCTCATGCCATCCGCGCAAGCCAAACGGACCTGAAGATAAAGTTCCACGCTGTAGATCCCCACACCTCCCTGACTTGGCAGAAAGGCTTCAAGGTGGACGACTTTTACGCCGCCCGCAGCAGGACTATCCCGCCGCTAGCGTGGTCGAATATTGCTCCGCCGTTCTCAATCGTGCCCTACGACGTGCGCGACGACTTCGTGGTGATCCACGCCGTCTACCGCGAACTGCGCCTGCGCCGGGGCAAGGCGGTCCTCGCGATCTACAACGAGGCCCCGCCCCGCAACGATCGCGCCGAGCGCACGGGCACCGTCTCCAACATCGTCGAACGCAAAGTGAAGGGGCAGTAACATGGCCGAGAACGTCATTGATCGCGGCGGTGAACTCGCGCCCGCCGATTCCATTCCCGAAGAGAGCGGATCGCCCGCGGGTCGCAGCGGCACCAATTGGGGCAATGTCGCCTTCGTCGGGGCCGGTGTCGGCCTGGTCGCGACCATTCTTGGCATCATCATCGGCTACGGCGTCTTTCACAACGCGGGTCGGCGAAGGCGGCCGAGGAGCCCGCGCAAGCCAGCCAGAAGAGCGTCGATGATATGGTGGCCTCACCCGCCGCGCAGCGTGCGGCCCTCGCAGGTCAGCTTGGACAAGCGGGCAGCGCTCAGACCGACGTTTTCGGCCGTCCGGTCCTGGGGCAGCAGACCACCGATGCCAACGGCAACCCGGTCCCTGCAACGGGCGAGGCTGCCAGTGGCGAGAAAACCTTGCCCAGAAGCGCTATGAGGAGCGCCTGAAGATGGCCGATGCCGCGCGGCGGGCCCCGGTCATGGCCTATCAGGCCAATGGCCTCACGGCGTCCGCCTCCACGGTGTCGCCAACGGGGAACGCAGCCGCTGCGGGTCCGCAGGCCCAGGAGAGCGGCCCCGCAACTTCGGCGCCAGTGGCTTTGGCCCTCCCTCGGATAGCGATACGGGCACGGGTTCGGCCAGCAAGGGCTCGACGGACTTCACCGACCAGCTCGGGCACGCGAAGATCGAGACGGTGCGCGCCTCGCTCATCAAGAACCGCGACTTCCTGCTCAGCGCCGGCACGGTCATTCCCTGCACCTTGCAGACCGCGATCAACTCGACACAAGCCGGATTCGTCTCGTGCGTCATCAACCACGATGTCTATTCCGAAGACGGCCGCGTGGTCCTGCTCGACAAGGGCACCAAGGTCCTGGGGCAGTATTCGGGCGGCATCACGCAAGGCCAGGCGCGCATGTTCGTGCTGTGGACCCGCGCGCTCACCCCGCGTGGGGTCGCGATCGACCTTGGTTCGCCAGCGGCCGACGCGCTCGGCCGCTCGGGCATGTCGGGCGGGGTCGATACGCAGTTCTGGGCGCGCTTCGGCGCAGCTCTCATGATGAGCGTGCTCGAGGACGCCTCCAACATCGCCGGTCGCGCCGTTGCGAACGAAGGCACCTACACGACGCAGGTGCCCAGCGAGATGGGCAACACGATCCTGCGGGACAGTAAGAACATCAAGCCGATCCTGAAGAAGAACCAGGGTGATACGGCCGCCATCTTCGTCGCCAAGGACTTCGATTTCAGCCCGGTCTATGACCTCAAGCTGCGGCGCTGAGCGATGGCAAACGTCTCTGCGATTTACCAGCACAATGCAGCGCCGCTGCAACCGCTCCTCGATCGCGAGGACGTGACCGAACTGGTCATCAACGAGCCGGGCGTGATCGGCGTCGAAACCCGCAAGGGCTGGGAGTGGCATGAAGCGCCCACGCTCGATCACGCCAGCCTTATGACGCTGGCCCGCCTTATTGCAGGCCTGACCAAGCAGGACATAAGCGAGGACTACCCCATCTGCTCCTCGGTCCTGCCGGGCGGCGAGCGTGCCCAGGTCGTGATCCCGCCCGCCATCGAGCGCGGCTTCGTCTCGATCACCATCCGCAAGGCCTCAAACACGGCGATGGACCTTGGCGACCTCGACCGCTCGGGCCTCTTCAGCGAAGTGAAAGCGCACGGCGCGGCCAACGAGGTCGATGATGCCCTGCTGGCCTACCGCGCTGCGGGCGACTGGAACGGCTTCTTCAAGCTCGCCGTGGCAGCACGCAAGAACATCCTGATTTCCGGGGCGACCGGCTCGGGAAAGACCACCTTCTCCAAGGCCCTCATCAAGTTGATCCCCGACTTCGAGCGCGTGCTGACGATCGAGGATACCCGCGAACTGGTCGTGCCCCAGCGCAACCGGGTCCACATGATGTATTCCAAGGATGGGCACGGTCTGCAGAAGGCGGGCGCGAAGGAGCTGCTGGAATCGGCCCTGCGTATGCGGCCCGACCGCATTCTCCTCCAGGAGCTGCGCGATGGAACGGCGTTCTTCTATCTGCGCAACGTCAACAGCGGACACCCCGGCTCAATCACGACCGTCCACGCCAATACCGCTGAAGGCGCGCTCGAGCAGCTCACTTTGCTCGTCAAGGAATCCGAAGGCGGAAACGACCTCGACCGCCACGACATTCGCGCCCTGCTGCGCTCGCTCGTCGACATTGTGGTGCAGATGCACCGCCTTCCTCCCAGCGACGGCCGACCGGCCCGCTACCGGATGACCGAAGTGTGGTTCGATCCGGCCGGCAAACCTCACGACTGACAACCAAAGGAGTGCCCCATGAGCGGCAAGATGGTTCGCAATCCGGGGCGTCCCAACCGGGCGCCATTGCCTTTCTCATGATCGTAGGCCTCGTGGTCAGCGCCGCGATCGGTGCGATCACGGTGCTGTGGCGCGCGCATCTGCTCTCGATGCAAACACCCTGGGCGAAAGTGCCCGGCGCGCTCTGGTCGATGAAATCCATGCCGATCGTCTGGCAGCCGTTCCTTCTCGGCTTCGCGATCAGTTTCGCTCTGTGCCTGGCCGGCGTCTTTGCCTCGATGTTCACCGCGCAAAAACTGCACGGCGAGGCGCGCTGGGCGCGCTTTGGCGAAGTGAAGGAAGCCCGACTGCTGGAAGGCGCCGGCATCATCCGGGGCGCTTCAACGCCGGTTCCTGCGCTTCGGCGGAACCGAGCATGTCATGCTCGAAGCCCCGACCCGGGCCGGTAAGGGCGTGGGTGTCGTGATCCCGAACCTGCTGTCGTGGCCCGATTCCGTCGTGGTCCTCGATGTGAAGCAGGAGAACTGGGACCTGACCTCGGGCTACCGCGCCAGGCAACTTCGCCAGAAGACGCTCCTGTTCAACCCGCTCGACGAGGAAGGACGGACGTGCCGCTACAATCCGCTCGGCCACATCAACCGGCGCGATCCCGTCGAGATCATCAACGAGCTGCAGAAGATCGGGGCCATGCTGTTCCCGCTCCCCCTGACCGGCGACAACTTCTGGGCCGAAAGCGCACGCACAGCCTTCCTCGGGGTCTCGGCCTATGTCGCGGTCACCGTCGACGATGGCGAGGACGCCCTGCCCTTCACGATCGGCGAGGTCTATCGCCAATTCGCCGCCGGTGATGCCCGGCGCCGCTTCCCAAAATCATCAAGCAGCGCGAACAGGCCGGAAAGCCTCTCTCTGGCGCATGCATTTCTGCGCTGCGCGACTGGATTTCTTCGTCGGACAACACCTTCACGTCCATTCGCCAGTCCGTGACGGCCAAGATCAACCTTTGGCTCAACCCCTATGTCGATGCGGCAACGGCCGAGAGTGACTTCGATCTGCGCCAGTTCCGCGACAAGCGGATCTCGCTCTACCTCGGCGTCTCGCCCGATGACCTCGAGCGGGTCGCGCCGATCTACAACCTGCTTTTCCAGCAGCTCATCGACCTCAACGTGCGCGAGTTGCCCTCGGCCGACCGGCACAACGTGCGCCTGCTCCTTCTGCTCGACGAGTTCACCCGCCTCGGCCGGGCCTCGGTCATCGCCAGCGGCTTCAGCTATGTGGCGGGTTATGGCATCCGTCTCCTGCCCGTGATCCAGAACTTCTCCCAGCTCGATCACATCTACGGCGACAAGGTGGCCAAGGAAATCTCCGCGAACTGCGGCGTGCAGATCGTCATGCGGCCCAAGGAGATCAACGACGCCAAGAACGTCTCGGAGCGCCTGGGCACCTACACCTTCCGCGCGAAGTCTCGTTCGTTCGGCGCCTGGGCCGTGGTGGCGGTTCGGTATCGGAATCCGATCAGCGCCGCGCTCTCCTGCTCCCGCAAGAGCTGCTCTTGCTACCCGAGAAGGATCTGATCGTACTGCGATCGGGCATCCCGCCCGTCTACGGCAAGAAGATCCGCTACTATCAGGAGAAAGACATGCTCGCGCTGACGAAGGTGCAAGCGCCAGCGATGCCGACGATCCGCCCCGATCCTTCCGTTCCGGCGCGAAGCCTTCGCGTCATCACGGCTGCGGAGGCGAGCGGCGAGGAATATGCGGGCTCAAGGCAAAGCTGTACCCGCCCTCTTGACACAAAGCTCGTTCATGAACTGCGAGTTACACCTGACGACGAACAGGCGGAAAAGCTTTTTCAAAAGCTCTTCATTGTGATGAAAGAGGCAGTGTAAGGCTTCTCAATAGTGCCCTTTAGCGCCTAATATCCAGCCTCAGCAGGCCGCATTTCGGGGAATTTGGCTATAATGCGCTGCACCTTCAATACGATGGAAATTTTCGCTCCCCGTTGCTCCATAAGATAATCAAGACATTCAAGAATGGCTTTCAATTTTTGAGGCGGGGCAGCAGGTATCCCGGCGCGGCGCAACCTGCTGGGCTGCTTCTGGAAACTACGGTTGAATAAGCGGTCATGGTGAGCGCACATGTTGCGCAAATCGACCAGACAATCGAGCCAATGAGTGAATACCTGATCGCTGGAAACGCCGAACTGCGTTGCAATTTTCGTCTTCAAAGACCCTTCCAGCGACTTATAAATGACCGAGGAAGCACCGAAAGTCAGAAATTCCTTCATCGTCCAGATAGGTGGCAGCGCTGGCTCGCTGTATGTTTCTTTATAATGCTTAGCCCTCTGATCTTTCGACGATACGTATACCTTGCCAAAAGTCTGAATGGCGCTCAGATTAGCGACAGCATCCTTGAAGGCCCCCAATTCGTAATACGGATGGCTGCCAAAGGCATCACTCAGCGTTTCCGAGATCGCGTTGCGCAATAGGATTTCGAATTGCCCGACCGCAGCGAAGCAGGCATCGCGCAATCGCATGTCGCATTCATATAAGCGCAAAATGTGCTGATATGTGGTGTTCGGGACGAAAGGCCGGTCGGGGAGCGAAAGCTGCCGACGGCTTAGGAAATAAATTCTAAGCCGCTCATAGCCAATCAGGTCAATTTTCCGCGCCGCCACCTTAGGACGCTTGACCACCAATCCCCGCGCACGGAGATGCGTAACCCGCTCCAGGGCCGTCGCATGGGGCTTATTGTAAGGATTTTGCGGCATTCAAATAAGAAGGGCCGCCCTTTTGCACCCTCCAAGGAGGCGTGTGGCGGCCCGTGACCCCTTTGATATACACTCAGGTTAGCGAAAACGCAACAAAATGTTTGCGCGTATGCAAGTCAGCCCCGTTGGGGCAAGCTGAGCCCTGGATCTCGATCTAGCGCCATTCCTTCGTGTAGCGCATTGCTATCCCTAGCCACAAGGCTTCCGGCCACTAAATCATCATCCAGCTTCTGGTGAAGCTTAGACATCACCTGGTCGACTACGGCCACTGTCTGCCCCTCGGACAACAAGCGTTCACGCGTAGCAATCCAATAGTCAATGGCGCCAGCCAGCTCAGCTTCACCTTGTAAGGCGATGCTATCGCCCGCGCGCCATAGTGCCGCCAGCTCCGCAAAACGCGCCTGCTTCGACATAGATGAACCGTCTCGCATACAGCCCGGAGCCTGCTCGGTTGGCAAGGGCGCACTGCGGTTCTGCAATTCATCGCGTGTGATCGCAGCCATGCGAAAACGAAGCACACGCACGTCTACGAACTCAGTGGGCGAAGGGGTGTATTGGGACTTCAGAACCTCGATCAGTTCCTCAGTCGAGGCCACCTTCACCGTCTGCCCCCAGCGGGCCAGAGCAACATCGCTGGATCCCCTTTCCGAAGGTTGGAAGTACGCAAAGCGCTCCAGTATCGGGTGGTCGGCCAGATCATCCGGAAGCGTAGAGGGCCTACCTGAAGCCGCAGCATGGGTAAGCGCTGCCAGTTCCGCCGTTCGTCGGAACATTTCAGTTTGGAAGCCGCGATCAGCGTCTTGATGAGCCAGGACCATTTCCAAACCGGGAAGAACATCGGTCACAGGAGCCAGACCCGCGTCTATATGGTCCAGACGCGACTGAATTTCATCCTGCCGATCCGCGATCGCAGAAACTTCACCACGCAACAGGGTAATCGCATCGAGAATAGCAGCCAGCACCAGCTCGGTCCCATGTTCGCTCAACGCTCGGGCCCTCCCCTATCCTTTGAGCGATTACGCTCGCGCTGCTCGCGATCCACGTCGCGAGCATTACGAACCAAATCATCCATTCGATTGATCGCCTCGCGGGCACTCTTCTCGCGGTTGCCATTCGAAAGATCGTTCTGACGCTCGGCAAGAGAACCGTCAGGGGAACGATCCTGACGAAGGTTGGTGCTCGAAAATGAAGGCTCACGAGCGGCCTTTTCTCGGAGGCGCTTCGTCATTTCCGCCGAACGCTTCAGTGCAAGCGCAAGGGGATCATCCGAAGTTGAAGATAGATCCCGCTCTGACGACACCAAGCCAATTCGAGCGGCTCGTTCCGAATTGCTTTCGGGCTCCGGCATCGTCTCGATGAACTTGGATAGCATCTGTGCCCGCACCTGATCGGCCAGGGACGGGGAAGACGAAAGCTCTGTGATCGACTTGGCATATGTCTGCAAAACCGTCGCATGACGATCGGCCAGGACCTTCTTCACAGGATCGGGAATGCCGCGCTCCCGAAACACGTCGGCCCGCTCGGCACGGCTCTTGTCGATGCGAGGAACCTGTCCCTTCTCGCGCATTTTCTTCGCAGCAATAGGCTCGTGCTTGGGATCGATCCCACGCGCGCGGGCAGGCGTGGCGTTCGCTTCGACTCCTCGATCACGCAGCTTCTGCGCGAAGCGCTGACGATACCGAAAGAGATCATCACGGTTCGGGTGAAACCGCCGCCCATCATGATCACGACGTGCAATTGTCAGGTGAACGTGCGGGTGATCGCGGTCGACGTGCAGAGCGGCAACCCACGAGCGATTGGCAAATTCCTCACGCGCAAAATCAAGCGCCGACGCCTTCAGCGCCTCGGGGTCGGTCGCGGCCGGCATCGAAAGGACCATCGAAATCGAGGTCGCGCCCTTGCGCCGATCATCGCCTCCGACTTCCCACTCCTGCCAGTCCTGGGCAAGAATGCGCATGTCCTGTCCATCGCGAAGAACATCGCCATCGCTCGTGTAGAGAGGCACCTGGACGTCCTCGCCATGCCCCAGACGGCTGATGTAGGAGAAGTTTGCAAGGACATGCCCCCACCATGCTGGCGCCCGGTGATGCGCACGACGACCTCCGGCGCGCGCCGCGCCGTGCGCTCCATGGTACGAACGGCGCGACCCGTTGCGGACGCCGAAGTGCTACCGCCAAAAGCATGCTTGGCCTGTGCGCTGGGCCGGTTCTCGTTCCTCGGTTTGGACGGGGAAGGAAGCATTGAAGAGACCGCGAAGGCAAGGAGCGTTCCCCCCGCTTTCGGAGCCGACGCCTTCCCGCCGCCGCTTCCTGGCTTGCGCTTCTTGGGCGGCGCATAGACGCCCGCGAGGCTGTCGAGCGTGCCGGGTGTGAAGCGAAAGCTCACCCTCTCCGTCCTCGTCTTGTGCCTTGTGCGCCTCGACCCAGTAGCCGACTTCGCCGCCGACATAGGACGAAAGCTCGCGCCGGGTCTTGAACACTAGCGCCTTCAGGTCGGCGCAGGTCTCTAGAAACTGCGCGGCCACGCGATGCATTTCGAGGCGGCTCTCAGGCTGGTTGGCCGCGTTCATCGCGTGCACGGCCTGGTTGATGTTTCGGCCAATCGCCAGGATCTGCTTACGCAGCTTGCCAAGCTCGGTCTGGCTCACAGGTGCAAGCCGCAGCGCCCCCGCCTTGTCCCACAAAGCCCAACGCAAGGTGCGCTTGATCCATTCATTTCGGGTGAGGTGCAACGGCCCGGCCACATCCTCGATCGCATCGATTTCGTGGCGATGAAGACGAACAGTGACACGCACATAATCGTCGGGATGGCCCCTGCCCTGCACCTCGGTCACAGGCAGGTTGTCGTTCTGCGATGAAAGCGCCGCGCGCTGCAAGGTGCTGGCGATCCACGACGCACGGCTCTGTCCCTGGGCGATGGCGAGACGATCGATCTCGGCCACCAGTTCCTCGGACAATCGTGCACCTACCATCATGACCTAGTGGATTGACTCCAACGTTTGGAACCCTCGATTTCGAGCGGCGATGATGTCATCCGGATTGGCCTTCCAGATGAAGGGCTTGGGGTTATCGGCATTGTACTCCCGGATGAACCGGTTGATGGCAGCCTGGAGCTCGACGACGGAGTGGAAGACGCCGTGCTTGAGGCGCCGCCTGGTCAGCTTTGCGAAGAAGCCCTCGACGGCATTGAGCCATGAGGAAGAAGTTGGCGTGAAGTGGAAAGTCCAGCGCGGATGGCGGGCGAGCCACTCCTGGACCTTGTCCTTCTTGTGTGCGGCATAGTTGTCGAGGATCACGTGGATCGCCTTATCCTTGGGCACTTCGCGCTCGATCCGATTGAGGAAGCGGATGAACTCCTGGTGGCGGTGACGCTGCATGTTCTGCCCGATGACGGTTCCGTCGAGTACGTTGAGTGCAGCAAACAGCGTGGTCGTGCCGTGGCGCTTGTAGTCATGGGTCAGGGTACCGGCGCGGCCCTTCTTCATCGGCAGGCCGGGCTGGGTGCGGTCGAGCGCCTGTATCTGCGATTTCTCGTCGATCGACAGGACCACCGCATGGGCGGGCGGATCGACATAGAGGCCGACGATCTCGGTGAGCTTTTCGGCGAAAGCCGGATCGTTCGACAGCTTGAAGCTGCGCCAGCGATGCGGAGCAAGCCCATGCGCCTTCCAGATCGACTGCACTGTCGAAACGGCAAGCCCGACCGCTTTGGCCATCGCGCGCGCCGTCCAGTGGGTTGCCTCATGCGGCGGCGGTTCCTGCGTCAGCCGGACAATCTCGGCCACGCGCTTGGGCAACACTGGCGCCTTGCCGGGCGGACGGGACTTGTCGCGAAGAAGACCATCTACACCTTCGTGCATGAAGCGCTCCTGCCAGCGCCACACGCAGGTCTTCGACTTGCCTGTGGCCGCCATGATCGCCGAGGTCCCCAGGCCATCGCTGCTCAAAAGCACGATACGGGCGCGCCAGACATGTTTCTGCGGGCTCAAGGGAGCCGACACGATGTCGTCCAGGCGTTGACGGTCGGAAGCCGAAACGGTGAAGCTGATCCCATCGCGCATCCTCCGAGACTGGCACGCCTGCAAGCCGGTGGGAATCCCCAGACGGACTCTTTCGTTGCGGTCAATCCACTAGAAGCCCCGTGCAGCGGCCGCCAAACGAACCAATGTTATCATTGGTGCCAATTGGCATATCCTGCCATCCCTATCCGAACCCAAATTCCCCTTCTTGGGCCACCGCCAAAACTGAACAGGCCAAGAAACGTGGAAGGAGGAATTGCCTGCATTCTAAAGCACATCGCCCAGGCAACAAGATGCAGCCTTCCTCCGACGTGCGCGCTATCTATGCGCAGACTCCATTCATCGCATTTCGTGGCCAGCACATCTAGCGAGCACGCTTGGCATCAGACAGAATCCGCGCTCATCCTCGAACTTCACGGAGCCGTTTTCATGCCGAAACCCGCCCGAAAAAAATCCTCCCTCGCCGCTATCGAGAACCGACGCGCGGCGCTGCGCTCCGAACTCGCCGCGCTCGACCAACAAGCCAGGGAAGCTGAGAAGGCTGCCCGCGACGCCGGGCGCGACACGTTGTTCGCGGCCTTGGGGCGCGTAAAGATATCGGCTATGGAGAAGGCCGATGCGCGCGCGATTGCCAAGGCCATCGCAACGCATGAAGCCGCAGAGATCGCGCAAAAGCTCGCCGAACTCGAACGTCCGACGTCAGCCCGATCAACGCTGGCTCAGTCAGGCCTGGAGTGAGCTTGAGGCTCACAGTATAAAACGACGAAGGCGGCGCTGTTGCACCGCCTTCGATCCTTCGGGAACCTACGAGCAGCTTCTAATCGCCACCTCGCCCATTTTCACTGCGCAGCAGGGCCGCGAACCGCTCGACGATAAGGTCAACGTTAAAGATCCGCTCGCCGTCTTCGCGCTGATAACTGCTTTGCCGTACCCGGCCGGCGATATGGAGAAGATCGCCCTTACCGATCCGAGCGGCGCGCTCGGCGGCCTTGCCAAATAGGGTTACGCGGTTCCAGTGCGGGTCGTCTTCCCATTCTTCGCCGACCTTGCGGCTATAGTTTGCCGCGATGTCGAGGAAGGCTACCTTGTCCTTGATCTCGATTTTCCCGACGCGGCCGATGATCCGAAACTCTGCGATATTTTGCATGGGTCCTGTCCTTCTTCAAAAGGTTGCTGACGCATCGCCGGAACGGGGGGCGGACCATGCGCGGGCAAGTCGAAAGACGGAGGGTCCACGTCGTGGAAACCGTAGCGGCATCGCAGCGGCTTTCTGCTTGGGGCGAAGCCCTTCCCGCATAGCAAGGGCCGGACACCAGATGCGTCGGACAGCACCCGCGAAGACGGACGTTCCCATTATACACAGAGCTTCGCTCTCACTCGGTTCAGGATTCTGATCAGGACGCGGATGTCCCCAGTCGCACTGCGATAGCTGTTGGGAGCCCACCCTTTGGCGATCTGTCGGAACGTCCGTTCACCCAGCAGCGAGAGCGTTCAAACGACGCCGCCGAACCGGCATTGCGCCCTGCCCTTTTGTGGTGAAGAGCGCCGATTTGCGTACAGCGCGTATCAAGAAAGCGGGGCTCCGGCAGCGACATGGAAGCCGGATGCGGCTACAATTGCACCGGTGCAAATGCGACTAGGCAGGAGCCGAACGCGCAGCTTCCTCATCGAAAGGGAGGCCGGTGGAGCGACACGCTCCACCGGCCAGCACATCAAGCAACCTTGGACATTTCGCCTTCGTCCGTGGGCTGCTCGCGAAGAGGCGTAAACCGGCGGGCCGGTTCGGGCAACCAGCCAACGGGCAGCCGCTCGTTGACGGCAACGGCAAGGTCGCCCTTCTTCATCTTGGCGCAATTCTCGGCGGCGCCCTCGCCGCATTCTTCGGCCAGGATTGCCAGCAGGCTCGACTTCTTGAGTCGATCGAAAAGGTCTGGCCCGGTGTCCAGTGCTGGCGAAGATCGAGGCCAGCGGCATCGGCGTACTTGTCGGCTGTAGCCTGCCGCGCGCCGATCCCGCCGTGATTGAAGATTGTGCCATTGATGGAGGTCGCCACCAATGCAGCGAGCAACTGCATCTTGTCAGCCTCATCCATAGCGCGGATCGTCTCGAAACGACGATCCGCGGGAATATCCGCGAACCGCTCGACAAGCTGGGCAGGAAGGTCGGCAAGGCGGCTGCCATCAAGCATGTCCTGCTCGACCGTGTGGCGGGTCACGGTCGGATGAATATCGGCGGCAAGGTTGTAGCTCTGCTGGCCGTGGAGCAACTGCGCGGTCATGCTATCCAGCAGAATGTCGAGGGCAAGGGCAGGCTGGGCCGCAACCTCATGTTGCAGCGCCATCGTGCGAATGGCCGTCAAACGCTCGATCATGCTGGCGGCATAAGGACCGGATTCTTCGACCTTGGCGGTGAGCCGCTCGACGTAAACGGTCCAGTGGCGAAGGACTAAATCGCCTTTGTAGCCGATATAGGCACAAACCCCGCCGTTGGCCTTCTGCGCGTCGGTGAATGCCTCGAAGCCTTCCGTGATCGCGTCGCGCTGGTCAAACAGTGCGGCGGCTTCTTCGCTATCCTCGCGGCCTTCGGCTTCCAGCGCTTCAATCTGGGCATCGAGCCCGGCAAGCTCAGCCGCTTCCTCGTTGGTCGGTTCGCACGTCTCGGGGCGCAGATAACCACGGCTGTAAATGTCGTGGGGCGCCTCGGCGGAAACCTCGACGATCTTCCAGCCCTCGGCCTCGAACCCGGCACGAATGCTCTCCAGCTTGGCGGAAACCAGTTCGTCCAGCAAAACCGGATCATCGGCATACCCGGTCTCTCCGAACAGGTCGCGGGTGATCGTGCCGCCTGCGGCCTCATAGGCTTCCAGACCGACGAAACAGAAGGTCGATGAATCGGTGCGAACCTTCTGGGTCGTGAGGGCGCGGCGGATCGCGGCGGGACTGTTACCGCAACGCTCGAATGCCTCGATCTGCGCGGCGTGATCCTCGCTCATGGTGAACGCCTGAGCGGCTTCCATGCCGATCGTGTCGGCGGCGAAAGCTTCCAGCAGGGCAGGAGCCAGACTGCCGAGACGGAGCAACTTGGCGACATGGCCAGTGCTGTAACCAAAGCGGGCCGCAATATCCTCGGCGCTCATGCCGCCCTCGTCGCGAAGCTGGGCGAATGCGGACACCGCGTCCGCTGGGTGCATGTTCTCGCGCTGGGTGTTCTCTACCAGCGAAAGCTCGATGGCATCGGCCTTGTCCTTGATGATGACGGGGACGGGAAAGGCAGCGGTCACGTCCTTGCGCTTCTTGAGAAGCTCGAGCGCGCGAAAGCGGCGCCCTCCGGCGAACACCCAGAACTTGCCCGCATCCTCGTAGACGCCAAGGCTCTGGATGAGGCCGTGCGCGTGAATATCGTCGGCCAAAGCCTCGATCCCGGTCGGCTCGACCTTGCGGACATTGAGCGGGGAAAGGCGAAGCTGCGACAGCTTGAGAATGGTGGTCATGGTTGGAAATCCTCGAGAATAGGGGGGAAGGTGAGGGCGACGGCTGCGCCGCCCTCGATGCTGACCGATCAGTATTCGTCGGCGCGAAGGATCGTGATGACGCGGCAGGTCAAACCCGGATCAGCCGGGTCCGGCGATCCCCCCTCAAGCGCGGCGTCGTAGTAGATCCTATGGAGCCGGCCCTGTTTCGGCCGATAACTCATGTTTCGACGACGACTGGAGAGAGCATCATGATGCCTGCAACCATTACCGACGCTGAAACGGCGCCCATCTATGTGAGCGTCGAGTTGAGCAAACGATCTTGGCTTGTTGCCTCCCTGCTTCCAGGAGCGAGCAAGGTGGCGCTGGCGAACATTCCTGCTGGCGACGGGGAGGCCCTGCTTCGTCACGTCCGCAAACTTGAGGCCCGCGCCGAAACCAGAGTTGGCGGTTCGGCCGCTATCCGACTCTGCTTTGAAATTGGATATGACGGCTTCTGGCTTGCTCGACTGCTTCGAGACAGGGGCATCGACACTTATGTGCTCGATCCCGCGAGTTTCCTCGTTTCTAGACGGGGAAAACGGGTCAAAACCGACCGGATTGATGCCGAAGCGATGATCGGTATTTTGAAAGCTTATCTCGGCGGAGATCACAGTGTGTGTCGACTGGTTACGGTACCGACACCGCAGGAGGAGGATGCCAGGCGGTTGATGCGTGAACGCGGAGACCTGATCCGTGAGCGAACCAAGATCATTTCTCGGATCCGCGCTCTGTTCGCGCTTCATGGGATCAAGCATTTGCGAGCCCTGAAAGGCGGGGACTGGGCTTCGCAGTTGGATGGGATGCAAACAGGGGATGGCCGGAATCTCGATCCGAACCTCCGTCAACAGGTCTCCCGATGCTTCGAGCGCCTTAGCCTGCTGAATTCGCAGCTGAAGCAAGTCGAGGTCGCCCGGAAGGAAACCCTTGCAGACGAAACAACCGGCTTTCCATGCCCTGACAAGGCCGAGCGCCTTCAACAATTGCGAGGTATCGGCGCAAATGGCGCCACGATGCTGGTCGCGGAAGTCTTTTGTCGGAATTATTCCAGTCGGCGCCATCTTGCGTCGTTCCTGGGGCTGGCGCCCAGTCCATATTCGAGCGGTGGAGTTGAAAGAGACCAAGGCATCAGCAAGGCAGGAAACCGGGGGGCTCGATGCTTGATGGTTGAACTGGCCTGGGGTTGGCTCCGCTATCAACCGAATAGCGAACTCGCCCAGTGGTACCGCGAACGCTTCAAAGGCAAAGGGAAACGCTCTGCCAAAGTGGGAATTGTGGCGCTGGCACGAAAATTGTTGATCGCCCTTTGGCGCTTTGTGGAAACCGGCTTGGTTCCTCAAGGCGCTGAGCTCCGCCAGGCTTGATGCCTTTGTTGCAACAGGCTCGTTAGGCCTCGCGGATTGGTTGGATGCGTGACCGTGAAGATTGATGGCGCCTAAGAAACGCCCAGTAGTAGTTTGGTCCGCATCCTCCGTTGCTCGGTCCAAGGATGTGAATACGGATTGTGGTGCGAGAGAACGCTCTCGACCGGATACAAGTCTATGCGCGGATCGCGCATGCCTGAACCTCGGAATAGCGCAACCCAAGTCGCCCGAAATTTGAAAGGAATAGACCTTGACCGGATAAGCATCATACAAGTCGATCTTCCAGAAGCAGCGGGTTTCCTTCCATTCGAACGCACCAAAGTCGCGCTCTCCATGGGGGTCGTTGTCTTCGCTGAAATCGGCAAAATCGCGCACGATGCGCAACAGGGCGGCGCTATCGATCCAGAACGGCGAAAGGTCCGTGTCCTCGATCAGGGAGCGAATGCCCTGAGTCAGTACCACGCGCCCATACTGGGGGTTGCTGAGGTCGGCTCGCAGTTGATCATTGAGAGTGGCAACGCGCGCTGCATATTCCCCGCGTTCGTCGTCGGACATTTTTGCGAAATCTGGCATGTGCTTGTTTCCCTTTTTCCTGATGGAGCCGAAGGCGATGGCGTCCATCGACTTCTGCCCGCTGGCGAAGCCGGGGGGTGGGAATGCACATGGAGAGCTGATCGCGGCGGAGGGGGATCACCCGCCCTGCACGGAAGCGGCAGCGAAGGAAGGGTGGGGAGACCGCCGCGATCACCAAGCGCAGCGCGGACCTGCCGCGCGAAGACGGCCCGGCTCTTGGGCAGGGAGGGGGAGGCCGCCCCCTCCTTAGTCGGACAGGCAAGCCTGACGGCCGCGCCGCCGCATCTGTGAGCGAGGATCGTCACCCGCATGGGACGAAACCGTGGTACACGGGTTCGGTCGGAGCAAAGCGGAGATAGAGCCGTGCCGCAAGGTCGCTCCCCTCCCCGTCCTATCCCCTGATCTGAAACGAAATCAGGGCTTCTGCGCGATCAAGGCGGTGACGTTCTGCTTGCCATCCATCCACGCTGCGGCGGTCGGACTACGCCAGGCAATCATGTCATGGATGCGTTGATAGTCATCGGTCAGATTGCGTGTGAAGACCGGCTCATGATGCGCGATCCGGTTGCGCAAGTGGCGGATGCCCTGAAGGTCGGCATAGGCCTGCCCGCGGCATTGGGCCACGCTCTGCCCTCCCGGTGCTCCTGGAAAGACCGCCCGGAAGTGTGCGTTCCAAAGACGGCTATCCTGTCCGGCGGTGAAGATGTTCTCCCAGAAGGCAAATTTGAGCTCCGCGATGATCTTGCCAGTCGTTGGCAGCTTGCGGGCACAGGCCTGAAGGTCGTCGGCCGGGTTGTAGCGAATCCGACTTTTAGGCCGCGGCAGGCTTCGGATAAAACCATTGTTCCAGGGCCAGTTCGCGCCATGGACGGCTTCGATGGCTTCTGCGATCCCGTTGCGAACCGCTACTTCGCAGACCTGGAGAGGAACAATCAGGGCCGAGGAAATGTCGAGATTCCATTCGTAGAGCTCGAGCGCCTTTCCCCGGCTATTGCCCTTCGCCTGGAGATAGGTGGCAAAGCGCGGCGCCGAGATAACTTCGGGCAGATCCTCAAGCTCAGCGGGAGTGAAAGGCAAGGTCGCTATCCTGTCTGCGCACAGTATTGACGAAACCGTCACTACCGCCATATAAGGGGTCATCGGCTTTGAGAACGCGGGCTTACGCCTCCCCTCATCGTCTAAGGAAATTAAAGGCCCGCCGAAAGGTGGGCCTTTTCTTTGTCCGCCAGTGGCTTGGCGCAACAGGCATCATGGACGGGGACGAGCCGGATTGCTAGGCTCATCCCATGACCGAAATTGCCGCCCTTTTCCCTCGTTGGGCTTCGACCTGGGGCGAGCTGGCGCGCACGAACGCGCTGGCGCGATCGCAGTGCCGCTGCTGCGGGATGCAGCAGCGGGTCGACGTGTCGATCCAGATTTTGCGCTTTGGCGCAAACGGCTCGCCGATCGACCTGCGTGACAAGTGCATGGTTGTCGGTTGCCACGGTTCGGTTTTCTATCTGGTGGCACGCACTTACGGGCGGCAATGGATTACGATGGACACGCGCAGAGAGCCACGCAAAGCCGTTGCTCCGGGCGTCAATGCAGTCTCGCTTGATCTCGGTTCCCGCTCGGCCAGATCGCGTTAGACCTCCATCACGCAGGCGCTATGAACAGCCTGTAACAAGGCGCGATTTCCGCCTTAAAAGGCATATTTTGGGCGTTTTTGGCACCAAAAGCGCCCAAAATTCTGCATATCCGCATTTTGAGGGCGACCGCGTCGCCGCCCTCAAATCCTGCCTCACGCGGCGATCGTCTGCGCAGGCACATCCATATGGGACAGGATCATTTCGCTGGCAGCCTGTGCCGCGCTGGCGGCGCGAAAGATTACGCGCTTGTCATTGCGAAGGGCGGTCAACCACGAAGCCACGTAAGCGGCATGGTCCTCGCGCTCGGTCGGCTCCATTCCAAGTTGCGCGCAAAGCATGGCTGCTCCGATCTCTGCAATCAACTCTTCCTCTGCCCTGATTTCTAGCGCTTTTCCGTAATCGCGCAGGGTTTCGCGAGCGAGCCGCTTGGCGCTCCCCGCGCTGTGCACAGCCTCATGGGCGAGGGTCGCATAGAAGGCATTGCCGCTTTCAAAGTCAGCAAAGGCGGGCATCTGGATACGGTCGGCGGCAGGATCATAGAAAGCGTTCGATCCGCCCTCGGCGTAGGGAACGGGCCAGCGGGCAAAGGCTTCGTCCAGTTCCGTATCGCGTTCGTCGCGGTTCTTCATCTCGACCGCAGGCGCGGGATACCTGGACATATCAAGCCCATCGATCTGCTCGACGTTGAACACGACATACCGCTTCAGGAACTTGCGGGTCGTTTCCTCGCCCTCGCTGTTGGTGACAGGCTCACCGGTTTCGCCGTCCTTAGGGGTGAAAGTTCCGGCGTGCACGACAAGATTGCCCTTTTCGCCCTTGCGGACCTGCCCGCCCAGCTCGGCGGCTTGGCGGTAGGTCATCCAATAGGGATTGGCGTAGCCGCGCGTCATGGCAGCGGTCCAAAGCAAAAGGATATTGATGCCCCGATAAGCGGTCCCCTCATGGCGACGGGGAAGAGAGGCAAGGCCCGATGCCCAACGGGGTGACCATGGGCGGGTGCCCTCTTTGAGCATGGCGATAATCTGGTTGGTGACTTCCTCGTAAACGTCTGCGCGCGGGGCGGTGTTCTGGTGGGTGGTCTTAATCTTGCGGGTCATGTGCTGGCTTCCCTTTTTCCTCGATGGAGCCGAAGGCGATGGCATCCATCGGCTTCTGCCCGCTGGCGAAGCCGGGAGGGTTGAACCGGCACCGGAGGGCCGAGTGCGAGGGAGGGGGATCACCCGTCCTGCACGGAGGCGCAGCGGACGGAAGGATGGGGACACCCTCGCACGAGCCAAGCGCAGCGCGGTTTGCCGCGCGAAGACGGCCTGGCCCTTGCCGGGAAGGGGGGAGGCCGCCCCCCTTGAGACTGAGAAACGAAAAAGGCCGCGCAGGCGCGGCCTCCACTTCGAGCGAGGATCGTGACCTGAATAGGACGAAACCGCTTCGTGGGTTCGGTCGGAGCGAAGCGGAGATAGAGCCGTGCCGGCCGGCCGCTCCCGCCCCTCCCCGTTTCTAGTTGTCCTGCTCGGCCATCTTGCGGGCTAGGATTGAGAAGGAATCCGCGATCAGCTCGGTCTTGTAGACGATCCCGGCGTCACCCGAATGGCTGTTCTCGCGGGTCCGCCCGGTGATGTGAACAAGGTCGCCTTCCTCGGCGTTCTCGACCTGGGCGGCGATCTTGGGAAAGCACACGACGCTGTTCCAATGGGTATCAGTCTTCCAGTCGTCCCCGTCTCGCCGGTTGTAGTTCGACGCTACGCTGACATAGGTAACTTTCTCCAGAGGGCGGATTTTTCCAATACGGCCGATAATCCGGAATTCTGCAATGTTTTGGGGCATCGAGGTCTTCCTTTCAGGCTATCCAAATCGATTTGGACAGGGAGGTAAGTCGTTATTCGCCCGAGGAGCGCCCTGCCCCTCCCCTCGTTCGAGGTTTGATTTCTGCGTCTGTTTATAAACTTCACCCTCTTGGTGAAGCTGAGGCAACCTTCGATGCCGCGCAGACTTTGCCAAAAGAATCCGAACATCGTGCAAGCCACGGAAGAAGCCTGACCTGCCTTGGCACACGGATTTCGGAGCCACGTCGCCACACGCGAAGTCGTGTCGCTCGCCGATTGATCCATTCCACCATATGGCGGCGCAAACGCAGGCAAAACCGCCAAGGATCGCGAGAACTCTCACCGTTTCGCCCTGCCCTTGGCAAGAAGCGCGTCGTTCCAATCCCCTCCAGGGGGAGGCAATATGATCTGAAGGCGTCGACCATTTGCCGTGAGGTGCGGGTGTGCGCGAACAAGACCATCTCGGGCGGCTTTGCCATGTTGGGAGTAAACCCGGACCCGGCGGACATGGTCTGGTATGTACAGATCACGATAGCGCTCGACACCGCATACGGCCGAGCAGCCGCTAAGTTCGTTGAGGACGATGGCCGATTCTGCGTCTTCGAAGCCTTCGGCCAGATTCATGGTGTCGTCAGCTGGTGCTCCAAGATGTACCGCGCTTTGCCGCGGATCGCCCAATGTTCGCTTGGCGGCATCGAGGCACGTGCATTTGTGACCATCGGTTTCCAGGAAGATCCGCAATAAGGCTAGGAGCCGGCCGCTTTGGGTCATAGGGAGCAAAAGTGCGGGTAAACGGAGTTTGCGGCCTGCCTCGTACGTAATGGCGCCGGGCGCGTACCGGCCGGCCGTCGAATGCGAAAGGCCACGCTTTGCAAGGTAGCGCTCGGCAGGAGTGCCATGGGTTGGAAGTGCGTAATCCCATAGGTCCCGACATAACGAGGTCATGTCGTTTGTTGGTTTGGCAGGCGCGTTGGCCTGTTCCGAGATCGGTGGATTTAACCGCTGAGCCCGTAACGCTCCGATTATCTCGCTTTGTGTGCAACCTGCAAAACAGTGGAAGAGTACGGCTTTGCGGCCAGGTGTAATTGAAAGCGAAGCATGACGATCGTCGTGAGCTGGGCAGCAGACCTTGCCATAGCGGCCGTGCCAGGTACCTTTGAGGTCCTGTACGATCTGCCGAGCAGCGGATTGAGGGGTGGTTGCCATAGTCCGAATATAGCATATACACTAAATCCGCACAATCCACTGTCGGAGGTTGGTTTGCTATGATCTTTCGGTTTGAACTATGGATGCGGGGGATCGAGTTGGGTCCTCGGCTTCTTCCCGTCTCCTGGAATCCTCTTTCAAACAGCGCCGCTGCTTGCAGCGGAAGGTTTTCTGATTCTAAGGGATTCAGATTCAGGGGGCAAAAACCGACGGTTTCCAGCGGGGTTGAAGGGGGTATTCCTGACCGGTTGGGGGAGTTTGCCTGCCTTATTGGGGGCCCTTTCCTGACCTGTCGGGGGCGTTTCCCTGACCGGTTGGGGTTATCCTGACCGGTTGGGGGAGACACCAATGGCCTTCCCACGCAACGTCCAGGCATCGTGTTTCGGCACGGAATGGACCTCTCCGCGCACGATTATCGCCCTCCCCTCCCCTGACCGCGACGACTCGCCGGAATCTGCAGGCTCGCTTTCCCTGGAGGGGCAGATCTATCCTGACCGCATGGGGGCTCAGGAAGGCCAATCCTGTCCTGACTTGACCATCCTGGACAGGTCAGGCACACCCGAGACCTTAAGTGCGAATCTCCTCGAGCGTTATGACATGGCCAAAAATCGAGCTTCCGACAATGCTGAGGATAGCGATACGGGCCAGCCTTCTCCTGGCCGGGCGATGCGCGTTGCGGCAGCCTTGCAGGCAAAGGGTGGCGATGAGTTCGCAAAGCCGGGCAGCATTGTCGAAGTCAAGTTCGTCAAGGGCCAGTCGCTTAGCCTTACCGCCTCGCGCCTCCTTGCCCTGATGATTCTGACTGCAGGCGGCGATGCATGGGAAGACCGTCCACATCGTATGCGCAAGGCGGATATTCGCCGGGGGCACAAGGGCAACGAGCGCATTTCCGACATGCTCGAGGAACTGCACCGCACTCTGTTCGCGATCGACGACACGTCCTGGCGTGGCAAGAAGGCGACGATGCGTTTCTCACTGATCTCGTCTTCGCGCGAAGAGGTTGAAGATGAGCCTGGCGCGGAATCGGGGTGGATTGAATGGGAGTTTACGCCCGAAGCGCGCAAGCTGATCCAGGAATCCGAAACCTATGCGGTTCTCAATCGCCAGGCGGTTCTCGGCTTTCGCTCGAACTATGCCTTAAAGCTCTACGAGGTCGGCGCGTTGCGTTTGCACCGGCGCCAGTCGACCTGGAAGGGTGATATGATGGCCTTGCGGGCTCTGCTTGGAATTGGTCCGGACGTCTACAAGGACTTCGCTCAGTTGCGACGCAAGGTGCTGGAGAAGGCCAAGGCTGAGATCGACCAGCTTGCGCATTTCAGGGTTGAGTGGCGCGAAATTCGCAAAGGGCGTGCGGTCAGCGAGCTCGAATTTCGCTTTGAGCCCAAGGACGCGCCGGCGCAGATCGCGACCGTGGATGAGATTTCGCGCCATTCCGGCGGACGCAAGGCGCGGCGCGATGACGAGGTCGAGACCGTCGAGGTAAAGGAACTGACCCAGAACGTCGTCTCGGCTTTGACGGGAAAGGGGAGGGGAGAACCCTCGGAACTGCGCTTCCCCAGCGGAACGCTACAATTTGGCGCCGATGAGCTTGCCGCGATCGCGCGGCGCTCGGGTGGAGGATGGGACATCGATCTTATTGCCAACGCCTATCGTGAACAGATGGGCGAACGTCTGGCCAAGCTGAAGGGCGCCAAATTGATCGCATCCTGGACCGGCTATTGCGAGAGCTTTTTTGCGCGTCGGGGCAGGCCCTGATCCGAAAATTGCACCGGTGCAATTTTCCATCAGGCCCCCAATCGGTCAGGATAGATGAGCCTGAGTTTGCCGTTGCGGGTTGAAGCGCGCGAGGGCGTGCCGGAACGGTGTGGTGATTTGCGAAAATACATCGATTATTGACCAATAAGTGCAAAATGGCATAAGCCGTCCCCAGTTTCGAAAAGGGAGGCTGGCTTGGCCGCATCACTCGATATTGAAGGCGTGCAAGACGAGGTATCCGTCCAGGCGCTGGCTCAACGCACCAGCTCTGTTCTTGAGCGCCTTCGCGATGCGGCGCGTTCGGCCCGGGCCGATGACCGTCGCGAGCCCACCTTTCAGATTGGCAAGGCAGCGGAACTGGTGGGCCGTACGCCGGCAGCTATTCGGGAAGCCGAGAAGGACGGACGTCTTCCGCCTCCACCGCGCACCGAAAACAACCGGCGTGTAGGGTACACGCTTGCACAGCTCAACGACATGCGCGGCTTGTTCGGGACACGTCCTTGGCGCGCACCTGAAGATCCCTGCAGCATCATCGCGGTCCAGAACTTCAAGGGCGGAGTGGGCAAGTCGACGTTGTCCGTGCACCTCGCGCAGTACCTTGCCATTCGTGGCTACCGCGTTGCCTTGATTGACTGTGACAGCCAGGCGTCGGCAACGACGTTGTTCGGCTATGTACCGGATCTGGACCTGTCCGAGGACGACACCCTCTATCCGTTTTTGCGGCATGACGGCATGGACTCGCTCGATTACGCGCTGCGCAAAACACATTTTGACGGGCTCGAGTTGATCCCGGCAAACCTGCGCCTGTTTCAATCTGAGTATGAGATTGCCGCGCGTATGGCGCGCGGGCAGGGGAGTCTTATTGATCGCATGGCGCAAGGCATCGCGAGCATCTCGGATCGTTTCGACGTGATTGTGCTCGATCCGCCGCCAGCATTGGGAGCCATTTCTCTGTCGGTGCTGCGCGCGGCCAATGCCTTGGTGGTGCCGGTGCCTCCTACGGTCATGGACTTTTCCTCGACGGCCGCGTTTCTTGCCATGCTCGACGAAACGATCGAAACGCTGGCGGAACGGGACATGGCGCCTTCGCTTCAGTTCCTTCGTTTCGTCGCGTCCAAGGTCGACGAGAACAAGTCGATGCAAAAAGAGCTGATTAACTTGATGCGCAGCTTGTTCGGGCACGCGATCGTGCGCACGCCGCTCAAGGATTCCGCGGAGATTGACAATGCCACGGCGCGCCTCATGACCGTTTACGAGCTGGATGGCCCGGTTACGAGTTCGTCTGTTCGCAATCGCTGCCTGACCTATCTGGACGGCGTAAACAGCGAAATCGAAATTGATATTCGCTCGATGTGGCCGAGCCATCTGGCCCGGTTGCGCAAGGAAGGTGTCGTATGATGCGCAAGAATTGCACCGGTGCAATTTTGCCTGAGGGAGGGCTCTCGTGAGCAAGAAGAACGCGAATTTTGCAGCCGATCTGGTGGCTGGAATTGCGCCAGCTTCCCAATCTCCAACGCCGCGTCGGACCGGTATCGGTTCGAGCGTTCTGACAGGCCGAGAGAGCCGCCTCGCCGAGCTTGCCTCCGGGAGCGTCGTATCGCGCACGCACGAACTTGTTGATCCGGCGCGTTGCCGGATGTGGGTAGGTCACAACCGCGAATATGCGCTTCTTGACGAGGAGCGGTGCGCGGATTTGATCGAAAGCATGAAGGCGCAGGGTAAGCAGGAGATGCCCGCGATCGTACGTCGGGTTAAGGGCGAAGCCGACTACGACTACGAGGTGATTTGTGGCGCGCGGCGGCACTGGACGATCACTTGGCTACGTGCACATAACTACCCCGATTTCCGCTTCCTGATCGACGTTCGTGATCTGACCGATGAAGAAGCCTTCCGGCTTGCTGATATCGAGAACCGCGCACGCGATGATCTCACTGACCTGGAGCGTGCACGTGACTATCTGCGTGCGCTGGATGCATACTACGAAGGCAGTCAGAAGCTCATGGCGGAACGGATCAACGTCTCCCAGAGCTGGTTGAGCCGTTATCTCGATCTGGCTCGGTTGCCGCGCGAACTGATGGTTGCTTTTTCGCGCCCCCAGGATCTGAGGATCAAGCACGTTACGGCGATCAAGCCTCTCTTGAAGCCGGAGGATCGTCGCGAGCGGGTATTTGCTCAGGCGGCGCAGCTTGCCGAACGCGAGAAGGGCGCAGAGCAGCCGACCCCGGTTCCGGACATCATTCGTGCTCTGGCCCTTGCAGCTGATCCCCCCAAGAAGTCAGGATCCCCCAAACGGTCAGGAAAGGCGCAAACGGTCCGTTCTGAGGACGGCAAGCCGCTTTTGAAGATCGAGACTCTCGATGGCAAAGGAATCAAATTAACGCTGCTGCCACGGGGAGGGGGCACACGAGCCGAAGCCGAAGCCGCTTTGAAAGACTTGCTCGAACAGCACTGGTTGTAGCCGCTTCAACGCCACGCTCTTGCCAAGCCTTGCGAGATCAGGAATTCGCCTACGTCTTGCCCGCGGACTGAAACTCGAGCAAGCGTACGGCCATACCGATCTGTACCTAGCCGCGTTATGGTAATGGGCGCATTTCCTACAAAGCGGATCAGGGCGTCTCGGCTCGCTTTGCCGAGGGCATAATCACACCAATGCGTCGAACGCTTCGTCCGCGAGCAGGAGGGTGATCCCGGTAGTTCTGGGGCATCGATGTTCGCTATTCGAATGCGCTCACGTCCACATCGAAGAGTGTCTCCGTCGTGGATTTTGGGAGAGGAACAACTGAACGCGGCTGCCGCGAGGATAAACAGAAGCATCCAGCCTCCTTGTGTAAAAATGCACTGCGCACAAGAACTGAGTGAGAAGGGGGCTGCTGAGAACCTTGGCGATGACGGAGTCTGGGACCTAGCCGACAGTCGCCTTCGGAGCGACCGCCCTGGATAAGCCGACCTTCGCTCCAGGACTGGACAATGTAGGCCCAACGGCTCGCCTTGCGACAAAGCCCACATCCGAGCCGCTAATGCGGTTCAGCTAAGTTGGCTTTGTATGAAGGTACACCTGAAGGCTCAAATCCCCAGTTTATGGAAAAAGATCTTGTTGCGCATCTCTGCATCGGCGAGCACCTTCGTCCAGCTCAACACCTCCATGTACAAACGGATGTTTGGGAACCACTGGAAATAGCCTAGCCCATCCGGCATGATAGTAAACTGCTTCTCTCGGTGGAGCCAATCCGACACCTTCCGGGGTAGATCACATACCACGTAGCCATAAAAGGTCGTGTTGTCAGAGACGAGGATGTCTCGGCCTTTCGGCGTTCTGAACTTCCCATCCCGGAACTGATTGACGTAGCGAATGATCTGCTGAACCGGATCATCGTCAGACGAGGGGTTGGCGAAGTCGTGACGCTGCGGTTTCTTGAACTCGAAGATCGTGATGGGATTGCTAGGCACGTTGTCGCCGCGGAAGGCGATCCGACGGTTGAAGATGGAGATGTCACTCCGGTCGGTCCGCGCGCCGTCGATCGGGATGTCGGAAGCCACATAATCGGCGAAATTGAGGCGTTCGTCGAGAATCCACAGGTTGTGCTGCTCATAGTCAAGCGCATCAGAATCCCTGCGCCTAGGCATGATGATGTCGTGGACATCGCCTTCGGACTGGTACTTGCCGTCGTCGTCCGTCTCTAGCGCCTTTCCGAACAGGTCGAGCACGCATTTCCGCATCGAAACGTAATGGATTAGGTCGTTTTTGCTCGTCTGGGAGATGCTCGCCACAACATCGGCCACCTGCTGGTGCAGGGTGTTTGGGTCGTCGCTGGAAAGTATCTGCTGGACCTGGGCCCGCGTCTCCATTTCGCGCGTGAACTTGGCCGTCTGAAGATGCAGCTCGATGTCCTGCGGCGTGGGTTTCATTGGCAACGATGCAAAGTCGATTTCGCGGCTCAGCGCGCGATGCCAAGGTGCTTGGGTGGCGATATAGTCTTCGATCCGGGCGGCTTTGCGCTCCTTACGGATTAGAATCTCTGGTCCCATCGCTTCGCGCGCGACCTCAGCCGCACGCGCCTCGATCTGAGTCTGCGAGATCCCGTAAAATATGTCTGTTTCTCGCTGGAAATTAAAGGCCCCGCGCTCGAGAGACACGTTTCGATCAAGATAGTCACCGAACACATACGCTTTGATCACATAGTTGCGATCGCCCCGGGCTCCGTCGCTTTCACCGCTGTCGTAAAACTCATCCGCGAATTCCGGGATGTACGTTTGAATCGCGACATCGGTCACCTCCCGCCGGTGCGCGACCAGTGCAATCTTGCTCTTGCTCATGCGGGGTGCATAGAATTTGAAGACCCGCACGCTGAAGGTCTCGGTCTCGTCGTTAGCGGCGATGACGATCTCCGGCTCGCCGACCTCAAGCTCGACGATCTGCCGGTTCTCCTGCGTCAAATAGTCGTTGAGCACGATCGGAACGCCACCCTTCTCCTCGCCGATCACGATCCGCGGGCATTCCGACTTGGGGTCGATAAAATAGGGCAGCAGACGTTCGACCAACACGCGCGCAATGACATCGAGAGACTTGTCCGAGAACTTCACAGACTTCAAACCGCTGATGGTGATCTTCGAACCGGTCGATGTCGATTCGGTGTTGGAGATCTGCTCGTTGATGATGATGTCGGTCCGCATCCCCATCTCGAAGGAACGTGCTTGCAGCCCATCGCCGTCGCGAAATACACTTTCCACATCAAAGCGTTCGAAATACTTTAGGCAGGTGAAGCGACCAAAGCCTTTGCCTCCCTGGCCGGCCTTCATGCCACTGTAGAGCGTGTCGAAGGAATCCCTGTGGTCCTTGTCAAAGCCAACGCCGTCGTCCTCCACGGTGAAGCCATCCACGGAGGCAATCCGTTCGATGAGATCGACCTGGCCGTCACGAAGGATCGTGACTGTTACCTGTCCGCCGATGGGCTTCGTGACTCGGATTGCCTGAATGGCGTTGACGATCAGCTCGATCACGGGGGTGTAAACCGTGGTACCAGAGCGGATGTTTTCTACGGCCCGCTTGATGTTGATGCTGCTCAATTGCCATTTCCCCTATTTCGGCCTGTCCTAACAAAGCTGCACTCATCTGCAAGTTAGGTCTGGCTCGAAGCCGGGACTTCGTGCCTTAGACGGGGTGGAGAATCGAGCTAGTATGCGCGATTCCGAGGAAGCTATTGGAAAGCTTGTGGCGTGTCCGGCAAGTCTTGGTCCCTTGGCCGAGATACTCCGCATCCTGATGAAGCAGCGGGGCTGCCCCATCTCCGTTCCGTCCACGCTGTCTCGAACCGCCGCCGTGCCGGTCGTCCGCTTAACCCATAGCTGTTAGGCAGGACCAAGGATGCTCATCGCTTCTGCGCTTTCCTGAAGCCCTCCACCGCGCGTCACTCCGCTTTTCCGACGAAGGCAGATTTCGTCGGAAGGCCATGAACTGCTCAATTATGGCTTTTGAGACGCGATGACCTATGCGCTGCTCGTAGCCCGTTGGGAGTGCGAAGTTTGTTCGATCCCGTCTCCCAAACGAGTTTGATACTTAAAAAGTCCTTGGTATGCAGCTAGGTTATTCCAACTCTGCCGTAAGTTTCCACGTCTGGATCATAGCCACCACCGATGAGCGCCGTTTTCCCACAGTCTGAAGCCGCCGCGTCATCTCCATCGACTTACAAGCCGGTCGCACGGTTGGTCTCGTCATTGCTGGAGCGACGCTCGCCGGCTGAGATGTTGTCGGCGCTGAAGACGTTCGAGCGACTGCGGCGGACTGAGGCTGTTAAGAACGAGATCAAGACTTCCATTAAAGATTTGGTCGGTCACCTCGAAGCGGCTCGTCAACGCGAGGCGCTGGCCACCGCCTTGGCAGTTATGTTTGTGGATGCCGATTATGCGATCGGGCGGATGCGACGCGACGGCGTGCTGCGCAGCTCCAGGTATGGGTTCAACGGGTTGGTCATCGCAAACATAGCGCGGGCTGGCCTCAATGCCCGTCCATGGCTGGTCGCGCGTGACGGGCGGTTTGAATATCTCAAGTCTGTTCTGGCGCTGACCAGGCTGGCACCGGGGGCAATGGCACTTCACGGAAGGATCGTGAAAATCCTGAGCACGCGGGAGGATGTCGCGCTGAAGACGGTCTTCGCGGTGCTGAACGCCCGATTCTATCATTACGCACCAGCTGATGCCGCTGTCGGTTCTTTGCAGCTTGGACGGTTTTCTGCTGAAGACTTGTCCGATGCAGCCTCGCTGATCCTGACGGTTTACCGCCAGCTTTTTCCGATCCGCAACGATTGCTTCAACCACATTGATGCTGAGGTTTTGGACCCTTCCTCGTTCGTCTACGAACGGCTTTTTCTGGCCGCAGTCCGTCTGACAAAGTTCAAGGACGCGGAGATCATGATCGATGGCCTTCCGTTTCAGGCACGGGTTGAGCGTGGTGTCGTGCATGTGTCATCGGTGGACCCGGACGTCGAGAAGGCGATCCGACTGGGATATGTCCAGAACCAAATCCAGGTTGAGATCAGGGCTGAACAGTTCAAGAAGGAGCCCCCCCCGATGTCGATCCGGGAGATGGTCGACATCGGGTTCCAGGAGGGCGGGCTCGATAAGCTGATCGAGATCGTCGAAAAACCTGTGATACCAAGGTGCATAGATCAGTACCCATGCGCCCATTGGCGCATTCCGATGGACATGATGTGCCAGGGCTGATCGACGAGCTTGTTCCATGCGAAGCAGCAGTGGTCGACGATGTCGTCGTAGGATTTGAAGATGCGGTTCGACAGCCAGTTGTCGCGCATGAACTGCCATACGTTCTCAACAGGGTTGAGCTCCGGGCATCGTGGCGGCAGCGGCATCAGGGTAATATTGGGAGGCACGACCAGTTCGGCCGAACCGTGCCATCCGGCCTGATCGAGCAGGAGGACCGCATGCGCGCCCGGCGCGACGTGGAAGGCGATTTCCTCGAGGTGCATGCTCATCGCCTCGCTGTTGCAACGGGGCATGACGATACCGGCGGCCTTGCCTTCGGCGGGACAGATCGCGCCGAACAGCCATGCCGAGGAGCGACGCTGGTCCTTCGGCGCTGATGGCCGGGTGCCGCGCTTCGCCCAGCGCCGGGTGAGCTTGGTCTGCTGGCCGACGCGGGCTTCGTCCTGCCACCACAGCTCTATCGGCGTTCCTCTCGGAGCCGCCGCTTGATTTGCGCCAGACGGGCGGCGAACCTTTTAAAATCGGCAATGTCATCGCTCTTCTGGCCACGGTGGCGTGGCCGCGCCGTGAGTTGCGGTAGCCCATGGCGCGAAGCTCGCGCCCAAGAGTGTGACGTGTGACCGACAACTCGAACTCGTCCCAGATCCACTGCGCCAGATCGCACAGCCGCCAGCGCACCACGCCATGCGCTGCAGGAATCGGCCCAGTCTCGACGATCTCGGCAAGCCGCGCGCGCTGCTCGTCGTTCAAGATCGACGCTCTCCCCGGAGCCTTGCGCGTTGCCAGACCGTCGGGACCTCCCTCGTTGAAGCGCAGAACCCAGTCGCGCACGATCTGCAGCGTCACTCCGGCAAACTTCGCCGCTTCGCTGCGGCTCCTGCCGTCCAGGATCAGTGCAACAGCCAACAGACGCCGGACCTGACCGGCATCGCCACTTCGTCGCGCAAACTGGCGCAAATCCGCCGATGTGTAGTCAGATCGAACCCCAATCGCTGCCGCCATCGCAAGCCTCCATGTGCTCGCAACGTCGAATCAGATTTTCATCCGCTTGGGAATCCCCGGCGTGAGTCAGCCTCAGCGCGCCTTGGTATGAGACGGTTGCGCCTCTTCCTGCCGACAGCGCCGCAAATCTTCGACATGTTCCGATCCGAGGCCCCTACACGGGAGGAGATCGAAGGCCTTTTCGTCATTGACGTCAACACCTTCGGCGAACTGGAACCGGCGATGAGGGTCGCGCCGAATGTGACGTTGATGGATGTTCTTAAGGTTCAGAGATATTTCAACTTCATCAGCTGCGTTTATCAGCGGAGGCTGGAGGACATTGAGGATCAGGCGGAGCGGACGTATCTCGCCTTCACCTCACCCATCTTGGTCATGAAGCATCATCAGCTGTTAGTGTCTGATTCAAAATTGCGGGCGAGGCAATCAGGGCCTTGCGATGCGGCGAGCATAGAGCTGGATGGATGCGATAAAGAGCCAGGCCGTGGCGGACGCGATGGTTTCCTCGAAGTCCTTTGCCAGACGCCGGTTGCGGCTCAGCCAAGCGAGCGTTCGTTCAACGACCCAACGTCGGGGCAGGACCTCGAAGCCCTCGGCAGTATCGGACCGTTTGATGATTTCGACGGTCCACTTTCCGATCCGGCGCAGGGCCTCCTTGAGCTTGTTTCCGGCATAGCCGCCGTCTGCAAACACGTGGCGCAGCCAGGGGAAGCGCCTGACGATTTCTCCAAGGACCAGCGGTGCCCCGTCCCGGTCCTGAATGTCGGCGGCGTGCACAACGGCATGGACAAGATTTCCATCGGTGTCGGTCAGAATGTGCCGTTTGCGTCCTTTGATCTTCTTCCCGGCATTGTAACCGCACAGGCCACCGCTTTCGGTCGTCTTGACCGACTGGCTGTCGATCACGCCAGCGCTGGGAGAAGCCTCTCGGCCATCAGCTTCGCGGGCCATCATCAACAAGGTGTGGTTTATCGTCAGCCACAGTCCGTTGTCTCGCCACAAGTAGAACCAATGCCGCACGCTCGACACCGGCGGAAAGCAAGGCGGCAGCATCCGCCATGGCAGGCCTCCGCGCAGCAGGTACAGAATTGCCTCGACGATGCGTCGTAGTGGCCATTTGCGGGGCCGTCCGACACGAGACGCAGGTGGAAGCAATGGCTCCAGCAGCGCCCACTCGGCATCCGTCAAATCGCTTGGCAAAGCCAGCCCGCTGCGCGCATGAAGGGCGCGAGTGGTATCGGTCCACATCGTTGAATCCATGGTAGTTTTTGGCGAAACCCATGAATCAATGACAGGCCAAAGCGTCAAGCTAACCTGCTGATACCACTCAATTTATTTTCTGATCAGGCTCTTAGGTCAATTCCTGCTCATTTTCGGAGACGAGGCGAAGTCACGGGCTCTCATCGACCTGATCTCGATTGATTACCAGGCACCACACTTCGACCTTCAGTACACGCCGCTGGTAGACTTGGGGTCGTATTATGTCATCGCGCCGCATGTCTTGGCTGCGTCGAACCTCGTCCGCAACGTTACCGTGGCAAAGAAGTTGAGAGACTTCGTGCTCGGGCCGAAGGACCGGATGGTCTCGGCACTACTGGAGGCATTCGAGGCCGCTGGGTTCAAGGTGTGTTCCGACGTTAAATTCAGCGTGGAGGGCCAAAAGGGTGATCTCGACTTGGTCGCATGGCGTGATGGCATCCTCTTCATCTTGGAGTGCAAGAACGCCTACCACCCGTGCTCACCTCACGAGATGCGGAACAGCTACGGTCACATCAAGAAAGGACGAGAGCAGTTGGACCTGCGGCGGCAGCTATATACTGACCCAAGCAACCAGGCGGCACTTTTCGTGAAGCTAGGTTGGAGCGTGCAACCGACGATCCGTATTCACACGGGCATCATTATCGCCAACAGAGTGTTCCATGGCGCTCGGTTCAACGGCCATCCGGTGCGCCATGCGAAGGAACTGATGAACGTACTTCTGACGGGAACGATTGCGGACGGGGGGGACGGTCTACGGTTCTGGGAGGGTGAGACTTTTACGGCTGACGATCTGATCACCTATCTTGAGGGCGACTCAATCGTCACGAAGCAATTTTCCGCGCTGGAGCCGTATTTAATCGAAATCGACGTAGGTGGCAGGAAACTGGTGTTCGATTCCCATGTGCTCAATGTTCAAACGCTCAACGATACTATGTTTGCGAGCTATGGAGGATCGGCGACTTAACGGGTGCGACCCATGGCAGTGCTCATTACTAGCAGCGAGGCTTGAGACCTTAAATGATATAGTCGCCGCCGCCTGCCACACATAATGCACCTACGAAAATAGGATGAAACTTCAGTGATCGTCAGACAATACGTCTCCTGCCTAGAGTGTGGAACCACGCATTGCCTGCGCATAGGCCTCGGCAGTGAGCCTAAGCAGGTGCATTCTTTCGCCTGCACTAGCTGCGGGCAAGAGATGGGACTCCGGCTTGAGTTGGGAAGTGGCTGGGTGCTCCAAGAAAATACCGTGGCGGCGAAAGAGGATGCAAAGGCACCTATCGTTAATCTGCATCCTTCGTTCGTATTTCCCAAGGCTGAAATTGGCAGCCCGTTTGCCTTTCCGAGCATCGAGTTCGGCAGCGACATGGTTAGAGCTGCGATTGCGGCACGGGTGCGTTCTGGGCTGTCGCCAGATCTTCCCAAGGTTGCGCAGGATGAGCCGCGCCGAGCACGTATCACTGAAGAATGGGATCATCTGCGCGCCGCGTGGTCTCTACATCGCAATGGCAAGGTTGATCTGGTAGAGAAGCGCCGTGCTGGTTTCATTCCGACGGCGGGTTACGTCGACCCGCCGGATACTCTGGCGGACTGGGTCTTCCAGTTTGCTCAAGGCTTGGGTGCACCATGCTTTGACGAACATTTCGAAGCATTGTTTCAACAGCTGCTGATCGCTAAAGACAAGGGCGATTTCGGCAGGTTTGTGAAGCATTTCGGCGATGATATGAGTTCGGATCATGGCCGGCGTCACTTCGAGATGGCCAAGGCCTATTTCGCTGCATTTTCCGAATTTTCTCAAGTCCACCATCTCGTCACCTCAGGAGTGCCGGTCGGGGAGGAGCACGCTGCTGCATCCACCAATTTTGATGCCACTCGAATGTTCTACGGAAATGCTTTCGAGGCGTTCGGCGCCAACGTTGAATTCTTGGTATGTTTGAATAACCTGGTCGAAGATCGTCCATACGACCAGCTGAAGAATATTACTCTCTCGACATACAGACAAACGGACAAGGCGGGGCGGTGCAATGCCATCGCGGACAATGTCGCCATGGCTGCAATATGCAAGGAATTCGACAATCAAGTCCGGAACGCGTCCCACCATGGCGGGATGGTTTTCGACCGCGCGTCCGGCGTAATTCAATATCGAGCGGGTAAAGGCGGCCAGGGTGATGTCCGATCGATGGGCTATGCCGCTTATCTTGCGCGATGCACGCAGCTCTTCGTGCAACTTTCAGTTCTGATGCGGCTCGAGATATTAGTCGCCAACGAATATGGTGTCAGGTTGCCGCTGTGACTGGCGGTCTTCGGACCTGTTGGTGAGCAGATGCCGACAGATCTCGGACCGTCTGCTCCTAGTGGAAGGAAATCGGCGGCTGAGCGGCCGTAATGGGTCGAAGATGTTGGAAACGAGCCCTCAGATCGAGCCGAGGTGGGGCGTTATGACGGACGCTGTTTCGAGCAGGCCATTGGCTTCCAAGGCCCGTAAAAAATCTTCAGGGGACATTTCAGGTCGCTTCAGGCGCTCGCGCATTTTTCGGATTGCGGCGATCGCCCGCCCCTCTTCAAGAGCAATGGTGTCGGCAATGAAGTCGTCGGCGCTTCGTGCCTCGATGTTGAGTTGGCCGAGGATGTCAGCCGGAAAATCTTTCAGATTCTCGGTGACGAGGGCCTGGGCTTGCGTTTTGACGGCAGCGGCCATGACGTGTTCGTCGCCGGGGTCGGGCAAGCCAAACTGAGCGCTGCCAATCAGCGTGAAGTCTTTCACCATGGCTTCCGGGAAGGCTGTCTGCATGGCCTTTACCGCTCGCACTCCTCGCGCCTCAGGGTCAGCGAGACCGCGCTCTCGCGCCATTTTGATCAGGGCAGCCTTGGTCTCGGTCAGAATGGGCTCTGACCAGCGGATGCGGAAAAATTCGGCTTCAGCAAGCGATAGCAGCAAGTTACGCCGCCAGACACTGACGAGCGTACAGGCATCAATGAGGGCAGTGTAGCGGTTTGCGAACACGGGTCAGACTAAGTCGGCATCGCCGCTGACGAGTTCGTCGAGGGCCCGCGAACGTTCATCATCGCGCTGCGCCTTGTAGCGAAACACGTCATCGGCCCGGATGCGGCGATGACGTCCGACCAGAGTGTGGGGTATCGCCTCCTGCTCAAGCAGCTTGATCAGGTAGGGGCGTGATACATTGAGCAGGTCGGCGGCTTGCTGCGTCGTCAGCATTTCCTGGATCGGCACGAGTGTGACCGCGCTGCCGCTGCCGATATGGCGCAGCAATTCCAAAAACAGATCAGACATGGCAGGCGTGAGAGTAATTTCGACCGGCCTTTTCGATTCCGGTTCGTGGACACGCAAGGTCGCTTCACCCGACTTTTGAGCCGCAAGCATGCGACGAAGCTGGTTCGCGATCTGGCGGTCATCAGCCGACGGCATATGACCGCCAAACGGCTCTGAATGCGCAGGCAATGTCATGGGAACTCTCCGTGTCAGAGCAATTCAGTAGCGCATATTCGAAATAAACGCAACGAAAATTGGTTTCTTTGGGCTAGCGGAACCTTCCCATCGGCCGTCCAAATCCGCTGGTGCCGGCCGTCAGGTACCCTTGGGCATCATACTTTTGTCCGGATCTACAAACCTTGAGGGCCAGCAGGGCGCCAGCGACGAGCAGAAGCGCGGACCAGGGGAACTGCGCAATGGGTGCACAAGGCAACGTCCTGCCCTTGCTTGTCGCGCGCGATGGATTGCCGCGAGGGCTCGTGCCGGCCCAGGAAACAAAGCAGGGATCTCATGCCCGCCGCTTACCGCTTGCAACGGCAGGTGTCATCCAGAACTGGTGGTGTTTTGAGTCCTGGCGGTTACCCGCGCTTGCTGGCCGATCCCGTAATCGCCTGCGTGAATCACCAAAAGGCTTGTGATTCAAAATTCGCGTTGGATCGGCGCGTTCGCGCGCGCGTAATACCAAGGTGCATAGATCAGTACCCATGCGCCCATTGGCGCATTCCGATGGACATGATGTGCCAGGGCTGATCGACGAGCTTGTTCCATGCGAAGCAGCAGTGGTCGACGATGTCGTCGTAGGATTTGAAGATGCGGTTCGACAGCCAGTTGTCGCGCATGAACTGCCATACGTTCTCAACAGGGTTGAGCTCCGGGCATCGTGGCGGCAGCGGCATCAGGGTAATATTGGGAGGCACGACCAGTTCGGCCGAACCGTGCCATCCGGCCTGATCGAGCAGGAGGACCGCATGCGCGCCCGGCGCGACGTGGAAGGCGATTTCCTCGAGGTGCATGCTCATCGCCTCGCTGTTGCAACGGGGCATGACGATACCGGCGGCCTTGCCTTCGGCGGGACAGATCGCGCCGAACAGCCATGCCGAGGAGCGACGCTGGTCCTTCGGCGCTGATGGCCGGGTGCCGCGCTTCGCCCAGCGCCGGGTGAGCTTGGTCTGCTGGCCGACGCGGGCTTCGTCCTGCCACCACAGCTCTATCGGCGTTCCTCTCGGGAGCCGCCGCTTGATTTGCGCCAGACGGGCGGCGAACCTTTTTTAAAATCGGCAATGTCATCGCTCTTCTGGCCACGGTGGCGTGGCCGCGCCGTGAGTTTGCGGTAGCCCATGGCGCGAAGCTCGCGCCCAAGAGTGTGACGTGTGACCGACAACTCGAACTCGTCCCAGATCCACTGAGCCAGATCGCACAGCCGCCAGCGCACCACGCCATGCGCTGCAGGAATCGGCCCAGTCTCGACGATCTCGGCAAGCCGCGCGCGCTGCTCGTCGTTCAAGATCGACGCTCTCCCCGGAGCCTTGCGCGTTGCCAGACCGTCGGGACCTCCCTCGTTGAAGCGCAGAACCCAGTCGCGCACGATCTGCAGCGTCACTCCGGCAAACTTCGCCGCTTCGCTGCGGCTCCTGCCGTCCAGGATCAGTGCAACAGCCAACAGACGCCGGACCTGACCGGCATCGCCACTTCGTCGCGCAAACTGGCGCAAATCCGCCGATGTGTAGTCAGATCGAACCCCAATCGCTGCCGCCATCGCAAGCCTCCATGTGCTCGCAACGTCGAATCAGATTTTCATCCGCTTGGGAATCCCCGGCGTGAGTCAGCCTCAGCGCGCCTTGGTATAAAACGTGTCCCATGGACATCGAGACGACACTCAACCAGTTGCTGGCACCCGCAGGCGGACGCCTCGCGCTGGAAGCGCGCGACCCGGCGCGCGGGCTCGCGCGCCGCTGGCAGGTCGAGGTCGCCAAAGACCTGTTTGGGTGGACCACACTGACCTGGAGCTGGGGCCGGATCGGAGCGGCGGGGCAGGGTAAGCAGCGCGCCTTCGCCGCGCGCTGCGAAGCGCGCAAGGCGGTGCGCGCGCTGTTGCAACGGCGCATGCGCGCGCCGCGCCGGATCGGTGTTTCTTACGTTCCCGTCACTTCCTGACTGCCGGTTCGCGCGAGCAGGCGGTCGAGGTCGGCCATCGCCTCGTCAAATTCGTCGACGGCGGTGCCCAGCGCTCCGGTGAAGACCGGACCTGGAATCTCGTTCGCCCTCGCGCGTTCGATGGCGACGAGCAGGACCTTGCCCTGACGCGACTGACGCTCGGCCAATCCGGCTTCGGTTAGCGCGGCGCTGACGGCATAAGTCCCGCGCCGGCTGACGCCGATGGCATCCATCAACTGGTCGAGCCCCAATGGCGCGAACCCAGCCAGCAAAATCCAGGCCTCGCCCGCGCGCGAACTCCGGCGCAGCCCTGCGAGCCTCTGCGTGAGGAGTGCAGCGCGCGTGCGCGCCGTGTCGAGCGCCGCCAAATGCGCAGTGGTGGCGACCTCGAGCGCGTGGGCGAGCGCAAGGGCCTGCCGATCAGGGGCATGCGCCAGCAACAGGCGTTCGGTGGTGAAGAGACCGGGCATCGGCAACGCGCGCGCCAGCGATGTGCGCTGCGCAAGGAGGATGCCCGCGGCGACATCGAGCGCCCAGAGCGGCGTGATCGGGCGCAGCCCCGCGAGCGCGACCAAGGTCTCGCCGGTGTCGTAGGTGCGAATTCCCGCTTCCATCGGAGCAAAGGCCGGGTCGTGCGCGGCGGCGGTGCACAGCGCTGCGAGGGCAGCGAAGGGGAGCGGCCCGTCGGCGTCCGCGGGCAGGACCTCGACCAGCACGCGGGCACGATCGAGCGCGCCGGTTGTCGCGTCCGTTTCACGCGTCTGCTCCTCGGGTGACGGGGCAATGGCATCGGCGACGAAGCGCGCGCAGCGCTGAAGCGTCTGCGCAGTCCTGGCAAGCGGCTCCCACGGATGGCGGGCCATTTCGGAGAGGAGGGCGCGGACAATACCCAGCGCCGAGGAGGGTGCCTCGGCGATGTGTTCGGGGCCGCGCGCGAGCCCGGCGAACCAGTCCGCAAAGCGCTCCGGGGCATCGAGATAGCCCGCCTGCGTCAGCGCACCAAGCAGCGTGCGGCGCACCAGATCGGCGCAGAACAACCGTTCTTCGGTCTCGCCAAGACGGGTGAGCCGCCCATCGAGTTTGCCCAGGGCGTACGCGGCTGACGTCTCGGCGCGCGCCAATTCACGTTGGTCGACGGTGTTCTCGGCTGACCAGGGATCCAAAGGCTCCATGCCGCTATGTGTAGCTATTTGCCTTTCACTGCACAACTGCCCAGAGGGTTGAAAAGCAAACCTGTGATAATTGCAGTTATCACATAAGCAGATTTGACCGTTCTTTATAAGGTGGGCTACAAGCGCGGCTGAGGAGCGAGGCGCGTCGTGAGCACCGAAACCGCCCGGGAAGGGCCAGAAATCCCCGTAGCGCCGCCTGAGGCTGTCCTGCCGGCCGTCAGGGCGCCGGCCGACCTTGCGTGGACGATCGTGCAGATGCGCGCCGGCGAGCGCATCACCGTCAACGAGGGCCTGATCGCCGCCTATCAGGCCGCTTCATCGCCCCATAGCATCCGTGCGCTCAAGTCCGACGTCGAGGCGTTCGATGCGTGGTGTAGGCGCAACAACCGGATCGCGCTGCCGGCCACGCCCGAGACCGTGGCCGATTATCTCGACGCGCGGGCCGGGAAGGGGAGCCGGCCGGCCTCGCTATCCCGCTACAAGGCGTCGATCGCCAAGATCCACCAGCTGCTCGAGCTCAAGGATCCGACGCCGGCGCCGCTGGTGAAGCTGCGGCTCCAGACGGTGCGCCGCGAGAAGGGGGCTGCGCAGAAGCAGGCGCGGCCGCTGCGGTTCAAGGGCCCGGTGCGCGACGTCGAGCGCGACAAGGCGCGGGGGCTCAACATCCGCGCGCTGCTCGAGAGTTGTGGCGAGGATCTGCCGGGGCTGCGTGATCGGGCGCTGCTATCGGCCGCTTATGACACCGGGCTGCGCGCCTCCGAACTGGTGGCGGTCGCCATTGAGCATATTGAGGAGGCGATCGATCCCGAAGCGCGGCTGCTGCAGATTCTGCGTCATAAGGGCGATCAAGACGGGGAGGGGGCGACCGCCTACCTCAGCCCGCGCACCGTCGCGGCGATCGCGGCGTGGACCGAAGCGGCGGGGATCACGACAGGGCCGCTGTTCCGGCGGGTGCAGGTGCGGCGCTACAAGGCGCGGGCAGCCGTGCGCGGTCGGCCGATCGACAGCATCTCGGGGCGGGAGACCTGGGATCTGCGCAAGACGCTGCCCAGGCCTGCGGTGAAGGCGCGCGTCGAATATGACATCGGCACCGTGGCGCTGCACCCGGGCTCGATCGGACCAATCTTTCGGTCGATCATCGGCCGCGCGTTCGACCGTGGCGCGCTGCCCGATTTGACGGCGGACGATCTGGCGCGGTTGCTGAAGGGGATCAGTGCGCACTCGACGCGGATCGGGCTCAATCAGGACCTGTTCGCCAGCGGGGAGGATTTGGCCGGCATCATGGACGCGCTGCGGTGGAAGTCGCCGCGGATGCCGCTCGCTTATAATCGCAATCTCGCGGCAGAGCAGGGGGCGGCGGGGCGCCTTATGGCGAAGATTGGCTAGTCATGACGGCCTAAATAGGTCTTTGGATGATGCCGTGCGACCACACGACGGCGGCAGGTAGATCGAGGGATTTGCGCAGCGGCAAGAACCGGAGAAGGGAGGCTGAGCCCCCGGGGTCTTGAGCTACAACGTTAAGCCTAAGAAACGGGCAGGGGCCTGGTAGCGCGTAGTGTATGAGCGAAGCCACCATCGCTCAAACTCATCAGCACAGTCCAATTTCGAAGAGGAAACAAGAAAGTGGTTCCGGAAACGGTATGGATCTTATCCTGTGTAAACGCTCGCGCTAAATGGCGGCGTTCTGATCGCGCTATTTGTCAGTTGCCGGGTCCGATGACGAGGCAATCGCGCGCGGCCTGAACGATGTCAGCGGTGACCTCCTCGACGCGGTTGAGGGTCATGATCCGCCGCATCTGCGCGAACAGGCGCTCCATGAGCCGGAAGTTGCCGCGCGTGATGCGGATCACGGCTGCCTGCGCTTCGATCGCGTCGAGTTGGGCCGGGTCGAAGCTGATCCCGAAATCGCCGGCGTGGGTCGCGAGCAGCAGCCGCATTTCGGTCTCGGTAAGCGGTTTGAACTCGTGGACGAAGCCGATCCGCGAGTAGAGCTGGGCATAGCGGGCGAGGCGCTTCTCCAAGCCCGGCATACCCATCAGGATCAGCCCGAAGCCGTGGCGATCGGCCATGTCGCGGAGATGTTCGAGCGACTTTATGGTCAGGCGGTCGGCCTCGTCGACGATGACGAGGGGGCAGGCGATGCGGGCGGCGTCATGGGTGATTTCGTCCTGCGAGCCGCCCGCGACCGTCAGCCGGGCATAGCCCAGCTTAATGAGGTTGAGGCCCAACACCGCGTCGATCGTCTTGGGCGTGTTGCTGACCGACACGGTGTAGAAGACGGCGCGGCAGCGAGCGACCTTTTCGCCAAGGAGCGCGGCAATGGGACGGAGCGCGGCATATTCCCCCAGGTCGGGGAAGCTGGAAAACTCGCGCGCCGATCGCGTCTTTCCGACGCCCGGCCGGCCATGACACACGCCGATATAGCGGTAGTGCGCGCAGGCTTCGGCAAACTCGACGAACCGGGCATGTTCGCGGGTCGCCAGGAACGGCTGCTCGACCAGGAACTCAATCGTCAGCGGCGTAGAGCCGGAGCCCTCGGTAGGTGGTGGGCCGGAAAGCCGTATCCTCTTGGTCGCCATCGAAGGTCTCCGTGGGGGCAGGCACCTGCTTGTCGCGCTCCTTCGCGCCGCGCCGGGCGCGCTGGATCGCGCGCAACGACGGGTGCCCAGCGTGCTCGGAGCTGAGCGCACGGCAGACGAACCGGCCCTGGTGGTAGACGTGGATCTCGGTCAGGTCGCGGGGGTCATAGACCGCCTCGACCTGCTCGCCGACGAAGGCCGCGAGCGTGGGTTCGACATAGCGCCTGCCCATCAGACGGATGCCGTCGCGCAGCACTTTACGGGGCTTGGGCACGTGCACGAGCAGCATGTCGAGCTGTTCAAGGCTGTCGGGCATTGCGGGCAGGAACCCGCCCTTCTGCCAGCGCGTGATCGGCGGTTCGCCGGTGCTGCCATGCGGGCGACGATGATAGACGCCGCACACGAACGCCTCGAAGCGGGCGCGCAGCTCGTCGAGCGTGAGCACTGGCGCCGACAGCGGCTTGCCCGCGATCAGGTGGCCGGGCAGGTCGGGCAGGAACATGTCGTTGATGGTGCGGAACAGCCGCTCGATCTTGCCGCGCCCGCGAGGACGCCCCGGCAGCGAATGGATGAGGCGGATTTTGAGGGCGATGCACGCCTGCTCGATATGCTCGGAGATGAAATCCGAGCCGTTGTCGACGTAAAGCTGTTCGGGAATGCCGCTGACGATCCATTCGGGATTGGGCTTGCGCCAGATCGCCTGCCGCAAGGCGAGCGCCGTGTTGAGGGCACTGGGGGCATCGAGGCTGAGGAAGTAACCGGCGATGGCTCGGCTGTGATCGTCAACGATGACGGTCAGCCAAGGACGCACCGGGGTTCCGGCATCATCGAGCACGAGAATGTCGAGAACGGTATGATCGGCCTGCCACATCTCGTTCGAGGTCGCGGCTTCGCGCCGATGCACTAGCTCGTGCTGGTCGCGGTAGACGGCCGGATCGGAGGCTGCGGCGATCTGGCTTGCCGGTATCGCCCTGACGACACGCGCGACGGCCGCATAGCTGGGGGTTCGGTGTCCATGCGCGATGGCGAGTTCCTGCACCTTTCGGTGAATGGCGGCGACCGGGGGTCGCGGGCGCTTGGTGGCGAGAGTGCGGGTCAGTTCGACCAGATGTTCCGGCAGGTGCAGCCTGCCCCGATCGTTGCGCGGCAGACGCGCGAGACCGGCAAGTCCTTCGGCACGGTAGCGCCCGAGCCAGCGCTGCAACGTCCGCTCGCTCAGCGTGCCGGTGCGGGCGAGGTCCGCGAGCGGGATGCCATCGGCGAGGTGCGGTTCAAGGACGCGGTAGCGCTCGATCGCCAGCGGCGGGACAAGCGCCGGATGCGTCACCGCCGACGGTCCGTGTCGCAGGTAAGGAAAACGGAGATTTGCCTGCCCATCGCCATGCGAGTCCGCTCGCGTTGCCAAACCGGCCTGTTCGACGTAAATCTACCCGGTAAAGAAAACTAGGGCAACATAGACCTGCCGATGACGACTTTCTTCCCAAACCGCGCCCGATCGGGGCGCCACCGGCCCTACGCATGAAAATCGGTTACGCCCGCGTATCGACCGCCGAGCAGAACCTGGACCTCCAGCGTGATGCGCTGAAGGCTGCCGGCTGCGAGAAGGTCATCACCGACAAGGCCTCCGGGGCGACTGCCGCTCGCCCTGGATTGGAAAAGGTGAAGGAGCTGCTTCGCGCCGGCGACACACTGGTGGTCTGGCGCCTCGACAGGCTCGGCCGCTCGCTCCGTGATCTGATCGGATGGATGACCTACCTCGACGAGGAAAAGGTCGGGCTGCTGAGCCTGCACGAGGCGATCGACACGACCACCACGTCGGGCAAGCTTACCTTCCACCTGTTCGGGGCATTGGCGGAGTTCGAGCGCAACCTGATCCGCGAGCGGACCCAGGCCGGTCTCACCGCAGCCCGCGCTCGCGGCAAGAAGGGTGGCCGGCCGGCCGCACTCGGCAAGGACAAGCGCGACCTGCCCGTCAGGCTCTACCACGAGAACACGATGCCGATCGCCAAGATTTGCTCGATGCTCGGCATCTCCAAGCCAAAACTCTACGCCTATGTGCGATCGGCCGAGACCAAGCCGGTAGCCGCGTAGCGACGCTCGCCGACAAATAGCGCGATCAGAATGCCGCCATTTAGCGCGAGCGTTTACACCGTTCGCGGTCCCGATCGGCCCAGCGTCCCCCGGAACCGTTCGTTATCGGGAAGGCATCTAAGCGGTCTGCACCATCCTTCATCTAAAGTTCTCCAAGCGCTTCTGAGGATTTTCGGGCGCACCAAAAGCACTTGCTCCTCCAGTGGCTGGAGCATGTAACCGCAATTTGCTCTCCTGCGGACGGGGGGCTGGAGGTGGCTTTTTGACGGCCCGTGTTGAAGCAATCGGTATGTCTCGACGCTCATTAGTGGCGCGGCTGGTGGCCTGTGGAACCGGCTTGGTGCTCGGTTCTCCAACGCTCGCGCGACAGACTTCCCGGTCTGCGGGCTCGTGGAACTTCGGTGCGGCTCACCTCGAATGGGAGCCGCTGGAAGTCGGCACGGGTGATACCCTCCTTGTTTCGGCACAAGTGCGCGGAGTGCCGGTGCGGGCGGTGCTCGACAGTGGCAGCGGCGCGTCGATCATGAGCACGGCGCTCGCGGCGAAGCTCGGCTTGAACGATGGTGAGCGGCGCATGATTAGCGGGCTGAGCGCCAAGGCCCCGGTGCTGCTGGTCCGCGACATCGACGTACAGCTCGCCCGCGAAACCCGTCGCTTACCCTTTGCCGTCGTTGGTGATCTGAGTTCAGTGTCGGCGGCCTTCGGACGACCGATCGATATCCTCCTCGGTGCCGATATGTTCACGGGTAGCTGCATCGCGCTCGATTTCGCGAAAAGGCGTATGGCGGTCGTCAAGTCAGGCACGTTTCTCGCCGGTCCCGACTGGCGCGCTGTCGCGCTCGGGCGCGGTGCCAAGCAGGAGCTGTTCATTCGAGCTTCCGTCTCGGGTTTGCCTCCCGTGCCCTTGATGATCGATCTTGGCAGCTCGGCCGCGCTGATGCTCTCGTCGGCCTATGCCCGCGATCAAGGGCTGTTGAACGGGAAGCTCGTCTCGACCGCGGCGATCGGCGGCGTCGATGGTGTGCGTATCAACGATGCTTTCACGATCCAGAACATCAACATCGAAGGGCTTGGCGTCTCGAACGTCCCCACACTCGGGATGAGAGCTTGGCTCTCCACCAGCACGGTTGGCAATGTCGGCCTACCGCTGATCGCTCAATTCGACGTGGTGTTCGACGTGACCGCCGGATTCGTGTGGCTCCGGCCACTCGGTCCTCGTCGTCGCCTGCCGATGCTGAAGGACCGTAGCGGCCTTGGCCTCGCAGCCTCACCAACGGCGCTCACCGTTGTTCATGTGGCGGCGAACAGTCCCGCGGAAAAGGCTGGCTGGGCGGTCGGCGACCGGATCGTGGCGGTGAACGGCCATTCGATCGATGCGAACTATACGCGTGGGGAGCTCTGGCAAGTGCGCTCCCGGCCTGCTGGCACCCTCGTAAAGCTGACGATGGCCTCGGGTGATGTGCGCGAGCTCAGGCTGGCCGATTATTATTGATCGGCTTGAGGGTGGCCTTTGCCGATCGCCTTCATGATCCGACAATCGGCCATGCGCGCCTTGGTGCAGCTCTGGCTGAGCATTGCCAACTCATCCCGCAACACCGCGAGTTGCGCCAGTCTCTCCTCCACATCCTTGAGGTGCTGAGCAGCGATAGCTGAGGCGGCACCACAATCCTGGTCCGGGTTCTGCGCCAGCCCCATCAACGAACGGATCTCGTCGACGGAGAAGCCAAGCCGGCGACCGTTGCGGATGAAGTGCAAACGCTCAATGTCACTGGCATCGTAGGTTCTGCGACCCGACGCCGTGCGAGGGGCGGATCGGAGCAACCCGATCGACTCATAAAAGCGGATCGTCGTCACCTTCGTCGAGGTCTCGCTGGCGAGCTGCCCAATCATCACCGGCTTCATCATGCCATCCTTGCTTATGCGAACGTGTCGCACATTTCGCTTGCTTCTACAGCGACTGGAGGTGGTAAGGAAGGCCGCATGAATGCTTCTACCGAAAGCTGCGGGTGCCACGGGGAGCCCGCGCGCGCGCAAACCGATCCGGCCTATCGCCGTGCGCTGCTGACCGTCGTGGTGCTCAACCTCGGCTTCGGAGTCGCCGAGCTGTTCGGCGGGTTCATCGCCGATAGCCAAGCGCTGAAAGCGGATTCCCTCGATTTTCTCGGGGACGGGTCGATCAGCCTTATCGGTCTTCTCGCGCTTGCCTGGTCCGCACGGGCGAGGGCAAAGGTCGCGCTGACGCAGGGGTTGTTTCTCGGTGCGCTTGGCGTGGGCGTAATCGGTTTCGCGATTTGGCGCGCCCTGAACGCAACCGCGCCCGATGCCGAACTGATGGGCACAATCGGCGTTGTCGCGCTCGCGATCAATGTCGTGTCCGCCTTGGTGCTTGCGCGTTTCCGGGAAGGGGACGCCAATGTTCGCGCGATCTGGCTGTTCAGCCGCAACGACGCGCTCGCCAACGTGGCGGTGATCGCCGCGGCCGGTCTGGTGGCGTGGACAGGAAGCGCCTGGCCGGACCTCGCCGTCGCCGGCCTCATCGCCCTCCTGTTCCTCCACTCCGCTTATGAAATCGTCACTGGCGCTCGGCGCGAATTGGGAGAGCGGTAGTGCGTCTGCTCGCGTTGATCCGGGCAATGCTCTCGTTGCGGCTGCTCTCCGCGCTCGCGGCGCTGCTGATCCCTGCTGCGGCAATCGCCGAACCCGGCGACGTGCAAACCGCATGGCGGCTGCTCGACTATATGGCCGTCGATTATGGCGGCGCGGTCGCCAACGGTCGGATCAAGAGCACGTCGGAATATGCCGAGATGACGGAGTTCGCCGCGTCGGTCTCGACACGGTTTCAGGGCCTGCCGGCGAAGCCGGAGCGTCAAGCCCTCATCCAGCGGGCTGCCAACCTCCAGGCGGTGATCGCGGAAAAGGGACCGACTGAACAGGTGGCAACATTGGCGCACGGGCTCGCGGCCGATCTGTTGCGCGCCTACCCGGTGCCGCTCGCGCCCGATAAGGCTCCGAACCTCGTCTCCAGCGATGCCCTGTTCCGACAATCCTGCGCGTCCTGCCACGGGATGACGGGCAACGGCCGTGGCCCTGACGCCGCCAAGCTCGCTACGCCCCCGATTGCTTTCACCGATGCCGAGCGCGCGCGCCAGCGCAGCGTGTTCGCGCTCTATCAGGTGGTGACGCAAGGCATCGACGGGACCGCGATGCAGAGCTTCGCCGATCTGCCCAACGATCAGCGCTGGGCGTTAGCATTCCGAGCCGGGAGCTTCGCCTTCACGGATGCGCAGGCGCGCGAAGGCGAGCGGCTTTGGAAATCCGACCCGACCCTTCGCCGGCGCATTCCGGACCTGAAAACCCTGGTCGCGCTCACCCCGGCCGCGCTCGGCGCGGCGATCGGCGACGCCAAGGCTGACCCAGTGCTCGCGTTCCTGCGTCGTCATCCCGAACAGGTGATACAACAGGCTCCCGGCTCGCTCGCGGTCGCCCGCGCCAAACTCGCCGAAAGCGTGGCGGCTGCGCGGCGCGGCGATGCGCGCATGGCGAAAGAGCTGGCGCTGTCGGCCTATCTCGATGGGTTCGAGCCGATCGAGCCAACACTCACCGCGCGCGACGCGACGCTGATGGGTCGAATCGAGGGCGCGATGGGGGAGTTCCGCGCCTCGATCGACCGGGGCGCGTCGCCCGATGATCTCGCGGAGAAGGTCGCAGTACTGGGCGGCCTTTTCGACGATGCGGAAGCGGCGCTCGCGCCTGATGCCGCCACCGAAGCGTCCACGTTCCTGGGCGCGTTCACGATCCTGCTGCGTGAAGGGCTCGAAGCCCTGCTCATCGTTGTCGCCATGATCGCGTTCCTGCGTAAAGCCGAGCGCGGCGAGGCGCTGCGGTACGTGCATGGCGGCTGGGTCAGCGCGATCATCGCGGGCGGGATCACCTGGGCGGTCGCCACCTATGCGATCGGGATCAGCGGTGCGAGCCGGGAGCTGACGGAAGGGTTTGGCTCGCTGTTCGCCGCGGTCGTGCTGCTCTCGGTCGGGATTTGGATGCACGGCAAGGCGCAGGCCGATCAGTGGCAGCGCTATATTCGCGAGAAGATGTCGCGGGCGCTCTCGGGCGGGTCGGGCTGGTTCCTGTTCGGGCTGGCGTTCGTCGTAGTTTATCGCGAGGTCTTCGAGACGATCCTGTTCTATGCCGCGCTTTCGGCGCAAGGTGACAACGGGATGCTTCTCGCGGGGGCCGGGTCGGCGATTGGACTGCTCAGCCTGATCGCTTGGGCCATGCTTCGCTACAGTCGCAAGCTGCCGATCGCGCAGTTCTTCCGCTATAGCTCCTGGCTCATGGCGGTCCTGACCGTCGTGCTGGCGGGTAAAGGCGTCGCCGCGCTCCAGGAAGCCGGCCTTATCAACATCGCACCGCTCGCGGACGTGCCACGGCTGTCGATGCTCGGCGTGTTTCCCACTTGGCAATCGGTGCTGGCGCAACTCCTGATGGCGGTCGCCATTGCGGTCGGGTTCGCCTGGAACGGGCGCGACCGATCCCGCTCGGGTTCCGGCTCAGTGACCCTTGGTTCGAATTAGTGCAATGACATGAAAACCCTTCCGTGATAGAGGCAAGCTAGTGCGAGCCTTTTTGCCTTTCCTGACATGCCTGATGCTGGTCCTGACCAGCTTCTCCGGCATGGCCCATGCCGCCGATCTGGCGGGGGGAAGCATCGCGGGCGTTGAGTTCACGGTCCATACCGCCGGTGACATCGATCAGGTGCCATCGGACTCGGACAAGAATGTCCCGCATCATCACAATTATTGTCACGGACACGACGTCGGCGCGCCTGCGCGCACGACGATGGAATATACCCCCGTCCTCACAGTGCTCAAGCCGACAATCTCCGCCTCTGCGTCGCTCGACGGCCGCACCGGCATGGTCCATTTGAGGCCCCCCCAAGCCTGACGTCCGATTTGGGCGTGCGTTGGCGCGCCCCTGTCGATCATCGTCAGGAGTCCTATTTTCATGAATCGTATCCTCGCGGCCATGCTGGCCGCAGCGTCTTGCGCCACGATGGCGCAGGCGCAGGTCGGACCGTCCGCGCCTGTTGCGCAGGAAGCGCCGGTCTACACGCTTGACCAAGCGGTCAGTGCAGCGGGCGGTTCGGCCCCTGCTGCGGAAGCGGCGACAGCTGGAATCGACGCGGCCCGTGCAGGTCGCACAGTCGCCGGCTTGCGGCCCAATCCGGTGGTTCAAGGCCAAGTCGAGAATGTCATCGGCTCCGGGCCGTATCGGGGGGTCCGCAGCGCGGAAACCACGGTCGGCTTTGCGATCCCGATCGAGCTAGGCGGCAAGCGCGGCGCCCGCGTCGCGGTCGCCAATGCGCAATTGTCCCGGGCCGAGATCCAGGCCGCGATCATCGCGGCGGATGTCCGGCTTCAGGTAACGCAGCTCTATGTCGAAGCGGTCGCGGCCGATCGCCGGGTAATGACAGCCCGCGATCAGGCCCGGATCGCCAGCGATGCGCTGCGGGCCGCGAGCGTTCGCGTGCAGGCAGGGCGGGCATCGCCACTCGAGCAACAGCGCGCGGATGTCGCGCGTATCAATGCCGACGCCAATGTGGAGCGGCAGCTTCGCTTGGCCGAGGCGGCCCGCGCCAATCTGGCGCGTCGGATCGGACGGCCGATCGACGGCCTGCTCGATGACACGCTGCTCGATCGCCTTCCCGGTGTGAACGTCTATGGGCCGTTGGCACCGGTCAACACGACCGGCACACTCGCGCTGGCGGCAGCCAACGCGGATTTCTCCATTGCCGAAGCCGGCGTGCGGCTCGCGCGCGCCAATCGCGTGCCTGACCTGAACGTCGGGCCGTCGATCCGCCGCCTGGAAGCGACCAACGACATGGCGGCGGTGTTCAGCGTGTCGATCCCGATCCCGGTGTTCAACAATGGTCGCGCCGCGATTGCGCAGGCGACCGCGCAGCGGACCCAGGCGGATGCGCAGCGCCGCGTGACCGCGCTCGACATCGAACAGGCGATCACGGACGCGCAGGCGCAGGCGGCCAATGCCGCAACGACGGCTCGTGCGGCGTCGGGGCCGGCGCTGGCGGCTGCACAGGAGGCCGCCCGCATCGCGCGGATCGGCTATCGCGAGGGCAAGTTCGGCCAGCTCGAATTGCTCGATGCTGAACGCACGCTCGCCGAAACGCGGGTCGCCGCGATCGACGCGCTTGCCAATTACCAGAATGCCCGCGCGCAAGTGGAGCGACTGACCGCTCGTGCGCCCAATGGGGGGAATCAGTGATGAAGAGCTTTTATCTCGCGGGCGCGGCGTCGCTCGCCCTGCTCTTGGCTGCCTGCGGCGGCAAGGATGGCGGAAACGAGGCAACTGCCGAAGGCGCAGCTGCCAATGAGACGGCAGCGGGCACGGAAAAGGGCGGTGCTGAAGGCGGTCATGCCGGTGAAGGCGTCGTCACATTGGGTGCCGACCAGATCGCCACAGCGGGCGTCCAGGTCGGACGGCCGATCATCGGCGGGGCCGGGACGATCGAGCTGCCCGCGATCATCGAGGGCGACCCACAGGGAACGCAGGTCGTCTCGGCCGCAATTGCGGGACGCGTGGTCGCGCTCACCCGTAACCTCGGCCAATCGGTCGAACGCGGCCAGACCATTGCGGTCATCGAAAGCCGCGAGGCGGCGCAGATCAAGGGCGAGGTCGAGGCGGCGCGGGCGCGGCTTCAGCTCGCTAATTCGAACCTCGCGCGCGAACAGCGGCTGTTCGCGCAGAGAGTCTCCCCTGAACAGGATCTGATCGCCGCCCGCACAGCGGCGACGGAGGCGCGGATCGCCCTGACGCAGGCGCAGAGCATGGTTTCGGCGGCGGGTGTCGGCGGCGGCGGGCTCAACCGGCTCGGCATTGCCGCGCCGATCTCGGGCCAGATCATTGCGCGCCCCGTGACGCTGGGACAAACGGTCGCGGCGGATGCCGAACTCTATCGCATCGCCAACCTGAGCCAGGTGTCGATCGCGCTTAATCTCAAGCCCGAGGATGCGGGCCGGGTGCGTCCCGGCAATACGGTGCTGGTGAAGGCGGCAGGCCGTCAGGCGACCGCCCGCGTGACCTTCGTGTCGCCGGCGCTTGATCCGCAGACGCGGCTCGTGCCTGCGCTCGCCACCCTCGACAATCGCGGTGGCGAATGGCGGGTCGGCGAGCCTGTGACGGCAGCCGTGCAGCTCACGGGCAGCGGCGGGAGCGGGGCGGTCCGCGTGCCGACGACGGCGGTCCAGAGTTTCGAGGGCAAGTCGGTCGTGTTCGTGCGCACGCCCACCGGCTTCAAGGCGACCCCGGTCCAGCTCGGCGATGCGTCGGGCGACACGGTGATCGTCCGGTCGGGCCTGACCGGCAACGAACAGATCGCCACCACCGGAAGTTTCACGCTCAAGGCCGAGATCGGCAAGGGCGAAGCGAGCCACGAGGATTAAGCCATGATCGCCCGTATCGTAACCTGGGCGGTCGAGAAGCGCTGGCTAGTCCTGCTCCTCACCGTCATCGTCGCCGCCATCGGCGCCTTTTCCCTCTACCGGCTACCGATCGACGCGGTGCCGGACATCACCAACAATCAGGTCCAGATCAACGTCCGCGCGCCTGCCCTCTCGCCCGAGCTGGTCGAGAAGCAGGTGTCGTTTCCAATCGAAACCGCGCTCGCCGGCACCCCCGGCCTGGAATATACGCGCTCGTTGAGCCGCAACGGCTTCGCGCAGATCACGGCGGTCTTTTCGGACGCGACGGACATCTATTTCGCCCGCCAGCAGGTGGGCGAGCGTCTGCGGGGCGTGCAAGAGAATCTGCCCGACGGCGTGAACCCAGAAATGGGTCCGATCGCGACAGGCCTGGGCGAGGTGTACATGTACACCGTTCGTCTCGATCATCGCGAGGACGACAAGCACAAGCCCGGTGAACCGGGCCAACAGCCCGATGGCAGCTACATCACGCCAGAGGGCGAGCGACTGACGACCGAAGAGGACAAGGCGACCTACCTGCGCACCGCGCAGGACTGGATCGTGACGCCGCTTCTGAAGACCACACCGGGCCTCGCCGGTGTCGACTCGATTGGCGGTTACGCCAAGCAGTTCCTCGTCGTGCCCGACGTGCAGAAGCTGGCCTCGCTCGGCATCACGCTGACGGACCTGGGAAATGCGCTGGAGCGCAATAACACCAGCGTCGGCGGTGGCTTCGTCAATCGCGATGGCGAAGGTCTGGCTGTTCGCTCGGATGCGCTCGTTCGCAATGCCAGCGAGTTGGCCAGGACCGTGATCGCGACACGTAACGGCGTGCCGATCACGGTCGAACAAGTTGCGACTGTGAAGACGGGTCAGGCGATCCGCATGGGTTCGGCATCGGAGAACGGTACCGAAGTCGTCGTCGGCACGGCGATCATGCGGATCGGCGAGAACAGCCGCATCGTGTCGACCGCGGTCGCTGAGAAACTGAAGACGATCAACGCTTCGCTGCCTCCTGACGTCGTAATTCAGCCGGTGCTGAACCGCACCGAGCTGGTCAATTCGACGATCAAGACGGTCGCGAAAAACCTGTCCGAAGGCGCGGTGCTGGTCATCGTCGTGCTCTTCCTGCTGCTCGGCAACTTCCGTGCGGCCCTGATCGCGGCGTTGGTCATCCCGATCACCATGATGCTGACAGGCTTTGGTATGCTGCGCGCTGGGGTCTCGGCCAATCTGATGAGCCTTGGGGCTTTGGACTTCGGTCTGATCGTCGACGGCGCCGTCATCATTGTCGAAAACGCGCTGCGCCGGCTTGCCGAGCAACAGCATCATGAAGGCCGATTGCTCAGCGTCAAGGAACGGCTCGCGACCGTGGCAGCCGCTGCGCGTGAGATGATCCGTCCCTCTGTGTACGGGCAGGCAATCATCATCCTCGTCTACGTACCGCTGCTCACGCTGACCGGCGTGGAGGGTAAAACGTTCGGACCGATGGCGCTGACCGTCATCATCGCGCTCGCCTTCGCCTTCATCCTCTCTCTCACCTTCGTGCCGGCGATGATTGCGATCTGGCTGTCGAAGAAGGTCGAGGAGAAGGACGGCCGCATCATCACGTGGCTGAAGAAGCGCTACGAACCCGGTCTCGACCGGGCCATGAAGCGCCCGGCGCTGACGATCGGTGCGGGTGTGGGAAGCCTTGTGGTGGCGGCGCTTGCTTTCACTACGCTCGGCTCGGTGTTCCTGCCGCAGCTCGACGAAGGCGATTTGCTGATCCAGTCGCTCCGCATTCCGGCAACGTCGGTCCAGCAGAGCCAGGCGATGCAGGTGCCGATCGAGCGGATGATGTCGAAGCAGCCGGAGGTGCAATTCGTCTATTCCAAGACGGGCACCGCCGAGCTGGCGGCCGACCCGATGCCGCCGAACGCGACCGACATGTTCGTCATCCTGAAGCCGCGCAAGGATTGGCCGGATCCTGAGCTTCCCAAGGAGGAGCTGGTCAGCCGGATCGAGGGTAATCTCGCGAAGATTCCGGGAAATGCCTACGAGATCACCCAGCCCATCCAGATGCGCTTCAACGAGCTGATCGCCGGCGTGCGCGGCGACATCGCGGTGAAGGTGTTCGGGGACGACTTCAACCAGATGAACCGGACGGCCGAGCAAATCGCGGCGGTGCTGCGCAGAACGCAAGGCGCAGCGGACGTGAAGGTGGAGCAGACGACCGGTCTTCCCATGCTCGACATTCGCGTCAACCGCGACGCGATGGCGCGGTTGGGCGTTACGGCTCAGGATGTGCAGGACACCGTGACTGCGACGATCGGCGGGCGAACATCGGGCCAGATCTTCGAGGGCGACCGTCGCTTCCCCGTGGTGATCCGCCTGTCGGAGGCGCAGCGTGCCGACATCGGCCTGCTCCAACAGGTGCAGGTGCCGGTGGCAGGCGGCGGCTATGTACCGCTGTCCAGCGTCGCCGAGATCAAGGTGGTCGATGGTCCGAACCAGATCAGCCGCGAGAACGGCAAGCGGCGCGTGGTGGTGCAAGCCAACGTGCGTGGCCGCGACGTCGGATCCGTCGTGGCGGATGCGCAGGCGGCGATCGGCAGCCAACTCCGGCTGCCTGCCGGCACCTATCTCGAATGGGGCGGCCAGTTCGAGAACCTCCAATCGGCAAGCGAACGGCTGAAGCTGGTCATTCCGGCTTGCTTCATCTTGATCCTGCTGCTCCTCTACGGGGCGTTGGGATCGGTCCGCGACGCCGCGATCGTGTTCACCGGCGTGCCTTTCGCGCTGGTGGGCGGCGTCCTGTTGCTGTTCCTGCGGGGCATGGACTTCTCGATCTCGGCGACAGTGGGCTTCATCGCCCTCTCGGGCATCGCGGTCCTCAACGGCCTCGTCATGGTCAGCTCGATCCAAGATCTGATCCGATCAGGGATGAGCCGCGAGGAAGCCGCGCATGTTGGCGCGATGCAGCGTCTGCGACCCGTCATCATGACCGCGCTAGTCGCCAGCCTCGGCTTCGTGCCGATGGCGCTGGGCGAAGGCGCCGGCGCAGAGGTTCAAAAGCCTTTGGCGACGGTCGTCATCGGCGGTCTGATCTCGGCGACGCTTCTTACGCTGTTCGTGCTGCCGACACTCTATGCCCGGTTCGGGCAGAAAGTGATCGAGAAACCCGAGCACTACAATGAGGAGCATGAAGGGGACGACCACGGTCAGACCTTCGTGAACAACTTGGCCTGATGGATGGGCGGGGCGATCCGCGATCGCCCCGCCCATCTCTGGGAGATGGGGATATGCCTCGCACCATAACCAGCTCGATGCTTCACGGCGGGCCACTGCGCATCTGGTCGGCACTCACCGATCCGGATCATCGCCGGGCGTGGAGTCCGCTCGTATTTCTCGATGATCCGTCCCGGCTCGGCGACACAGAATGCACCTTTGCGATCCAGGGCATCACCCGGCCAATTCGGACGCCAGCACGGATTGATCGATTCGATAAACCGCACGCCTTCGCTTGGTCCTGCGGCATCCCCTATCTGTTCACGCTCGAAGAGCGGTACGAGCTGGCGGGGGACGATGGCGGCACCAGGCTAACGCATAGCTGCACGCTGCGCGGGGCGCTCTCCCTGCCGTTCGCGGCGATGATGTTGCGCCGCCTGCGATCCCTGATGGTCGAATCTGACGATCGCCTCGCAACCTATCTCCGCTGGCGGGTAGGTCAGCCTGCCCGGGCTATCAATCGTCAGCGCGTCCCCTTCCGCTGCAGGAGGAAGGCGCGATGATGATGCACTGTAAGCGGGTGCTGCCCGCCGTCATCCTCGTTGTCGGACTCGCGGCGTGCTCGGAAAGAAAGCCGCCAGCCCCGCCAACGGAGCAGCAGTTCCATTCGTCCGACAGCGCCGTGGCGACCGGGGAAATGGGGCGGCATAGATATCGCTGTTCCGACGGGGAACCGCTGTTCGTCGATTACAAGGACAACGGCCTGCAGATCGATTTGCGGCGCTCCAACGGGGGACCGCCGATGATGCTGACCGCGCCAGCGCAGGGCCTGCAATATGTCGGCGAAACAGCCACCGCGACCTTCAAGGGGTCGCAGCTCACCATCGTGGAAGGCGATGGCCGTACCCGGATCTGCGAGCGGGAAGGCACGCGATGAACTGCCCTGCCTTCGAACGCCACAGGGCGCTTCGTCGGAAGAGACCGATGTCTGACACGTCGATTTCAAATGTGACAACCTTGTGCGGCCTGAATCGGGCCGGTCTGGCGATCGCGCGCCTCGGCGTCGTTCTCGTCTCCGGGGCGGTTATAGGGGCGTGTAATCCAGCGCCGACCCAGCCTACCGAGCCGGCGCATGAAAAGCATCTGACGTCGAAACTAATCGCGCAGCGCATCATGTACTGCGACGACGGCACACGCGCCGATGTCGACTTCATCGATGACGGCTTGAAAATGGCCGTCACCTGGCTGCCGAAGGGCAGGACCGAGATCCTGCGCGCACAGCGAACCGGTGACGAGTTTCGCGGCGACCATTCGCGGGCTGTCGTGGCGGGCGGATCGATCGCGTTCACGCGACGCGGGAAGATCCGCGTCTGCCACCGAACCCCGGAGGAGTCCTAGGAAATGCAGGCACTGCTCTATACGCTTGCGCCTGTGCTGGCGGTCGTGCTCGGCGCGATTGTCGCGAGCCGCACCAAGTTGAAACCTGGCCTCGTGGCGGGCCTACAGCATCTCGCTGCCGGCGTCGTGTTCGCGGCGGCAGCGACCGAAATCCTGCCGCAGGTCAAGCATGAGGCATCGCCCAGCGCGACGTTGATCGGCGGGGCGGCGGGCGTCGCGACCATGCTGGGGCTCAAGGCTCTTGAGGCCCGCTTCAAGGGGCCGATGGCGCTACTCGCCGCGATCGGCATCGACATTCTGGTCGACGGCCTGGTGCTCGGCCTCGCTTTCGTGGCGGGCGAGAAGGCAGGTCTCCTGCTGACGATCGCGCTCACTCTGGAAGTGTTATTTCTGGGACTGACGCTGACCGACGAGCTGGCGGAAACCTATCGCTCGCGCTTGCGCATCATCGTGATCGTCTCGGCATTGGCCCTGCTGCTGCCGATCGGCGCGCTCGCTGCCGTGCCGGTCGCCGCGCTGTCGCCGGTGATGATCGCCGGCTTCCTCAGCTTCGGGCTGATGGCGCTGCTCTACCTCGTCACGGAGGAGTTGCTGGTCGAGGCGCACGAGAAACCCGACACCCCGCTCATCAGCTCGATGTTTTTCGTCGGCTTCCTGGCCCTGCTGACACTTGAGGAGATGATGGGATGATCCCGGGCAACGACAACAATGGCGGGCAGGAGCGCCGCACACTGTGGATCGTCCTGCTGCTGAACGCGGCGATCGCTGCGGGCTTCTTCGTTTCCGGCTTCTTCGCGGACTCGAGCGCGCTGATCGCCAACGGCGTCGACAACCTGTCCGATACGGCTGTGTATGCGCTGAGCCTTGTGGCGCTCACCCGGGGCCAGACATGGAAGACACGCGCCGCGGTCGCTTCGGGCGTCATGCTGCTGATCTTCGCGGGCGGCATCTTGATCGATGTCGGACGGCGCTACGTGCAGGGCAGCGAGCCCATCGGACCTACCATGATGGTCATGTCCGCGATCGCCGGCGTCGTGAATTACCTCTGCCTGCGGCTGCTCCAGCGCCTCAAGGATCCGGACGTCAATCTCCGGGCCGCAACCACCTTCAGCTTCAACGACTTCATTTCCAACGGCGGCATCCTGATCGCCGGCGTGCTGGTGCTGTGGTTGGGTACCAATTGGCCGGACCTGCTGGTCGGCTTCGCCACCGCCATCATCGCCATCAAGGGCGGTGTCGAAATCCTGCGCGACGCGCGCGCCGAAACCAAGAAAAGCGAAAGGAGGTCGTCATGAACGACAAGCTCGAACTCGACATTCCAGTGTTGTTGCCGGACCTTCCTGACGCGGCCGATGCCTGCCTGGACCGTCTCGTATCAACCCTGTCAAAGCGCGAAGGTGTCGAGCGGGCGCATGTGATCTGTCTCGACGGCAACACGCCAGCGGCGCTGTGCATCCATTTCGATGCCGCCAAGCTGCCGCTGCCACGGTTGCGCGAAATGGTGCGCGCCGCAGGTGCCGAAATCACCGAGCGCTACGGCCATGCGATCTGGCAGGTGACGGGGATCAACCACGAACGTCGGGCGCGCACGGTCAGCGATGCGCTGTGCGCCTTGCCCGGCGTGGTCCAGGCAAGCGCCAGCACCAGCGGGTCTGTCCGGGTCGAATATGATCGCCGCGAAACCACCGAAGAGGAGGTGCGCGCTGCGCTTCGCAAGCTGAAGGTGAGGGTGGGCAAGCGGGTCGCTGCCGATGAACATGCCGGCCACGACCACGGCCCCGGGGGCCACGGCGCGGGCGAAGAGAAGCACGGCCCCGGCGATGGCCACGACCATAGCCACGCCGAATTTCTCGGCCCCAATACCGAGCTGATCTTCGCGCTCGCCTGTGGCGCGCTGCTGGGGATCGGCTACGCGATCGAGAGGCTGGTCGCTGGCGCGCCCGAATGGCTGCCGACCGCCTGCTATATCGCAGCCTATTTCTTCGGCGGATTCTTCACGCTGCGCGAGGCGATCGACAACCTCCGGATGAAGAAGTTCGAGATCGACACGCTGATGTTGGTCGCTGCGGCCGGCGCCGCTGCGCTGGGCGCATGGGCCGAAGGTGCGCTGCTGCTGTTCCTGTTCAGCCTCGGCCATGCGCTTGAGCATTATGCAATGGGCCGCGCCAAGAAGGCGATCGAGGCGCTGGCGAAGCTCGCGCCCGAAACCGCGACCGTGCGACGCGGCGGGCAGACCAGCGAAATCCCGGTCGAGCAGATGGTCGTCGGGGACATTGCCATCGTCCGCCCGAACGAGCGCCTGCCTGCCGACGGCTTCGTCATCAAGGGCACCAGCGCGATCAACCAGGCCCCGGTCACGGGTGAAAGCATCCCGGTCGACAAGGTGCCGGTCGCAGATGCCGCAGCGGCACGCGCCAAGCCCGATGCAGTCGACGCGGAAAGCCGGGTTTTTGCTGGTACGATCAACGGCGGCGGCGCGATCGAGATCGAGGTGACACGCCGTTCCAATGAAAGCGCGCTTGCCAAGGTCGTGAAGATGGTGAGCGAAGCGGAGACGCAGAAGTCGCCGACGCAGCGCTTCACCGACCGGTTCGAACGGATCTTCGTGCCCGCCGTCCTGGTCCTGTCAGTGCTCCTGCTGTTCGCATGGGTGGTCGTCGACGAGCCGTTCCGCGACAGCTTCTATCGCGCGATGGCGGTGCTGGTGGCGGCAAGCCCGTGCGCGCTCGCGATCGCAACGCCGAGCGCGGTCCTGTCGGGCGTTGCCCGTGCAGCGCGGGGCGGCGTGCTCGTGAAGGGCGGTGCACCGCTCGAAAACCTCGGGTCGCTCAAAGCGATCGCTTTCGACAAGACGGGCACGCTGACCGAAGGTCGTCCGCGCATCACTGATGTCGTGCCCGTCGATGGCGCCGATGAAGGCGAGTTGCTGGCGCTGGCTGTCGCCGTCGAAGCGTTGAGCGACCATCCCCTGGCCCAAGCGATCGTCAAGGACGGCCGCGAACGTCTGAACGATCGTGCCGTGCCGACTGCCGGCGACCTCAAGAGCCTGACCGGTCGGGGCGTCACCGCGAGCGTGGATGGCGAGACGGTGTGGATCGGCAAGGCCGAGATGTTCGGAAGTGAGGGCATTCCGGCGCTGGGGCAGGGCGCGCAGGACGCAATCGCGAAGCTGCGCGAGAACGGCCGCACGACAATGGTGGTCCGCAAGGGGGACCGCGACCTGGGCGCGATCGGCCTGATGGACACGCCTCGCGAAGCTGCCAAGACCGCGTTGCGTCGGCTGCACGAGATGGGCGTGTCGCGGATGATAATGATCTCCGGCGATCACCAGAAAGTCGCCGAAGCGATCGCCGACGAAGTCGGGATCGACGAAGCGTGGGGCGACCTCATGCCCGAAGACAAGGTTGCCGCGATCAAGAAGCTCGCCGGCGAAGACAAGGTCGCGATGGTGGGCGACGGCGTGAACGATGCGCCGGCGATGGCAAGCGCCACGGTCGGCATCGCGATGGGCGCGGCGGGGTCGGACGTTGCGCTGGAGACAGCCGACGTGGCGCTGATGGCCGACGATCTGGCGCACCTGCCATTCGCAGTCGGTCTTAGCCGCCATACCCGTGGAATCATCCGGCAGAACGTCTTCGTCAGCCTGGGTGTCGTCGCCTTCCTGGTGCCTGCTACCATCCTCGGCCTCGGCATTGGGCCAGCGGTGGCGGTTCATGAGGGATCGACGCTGCTCGTCGTCATCAATGCGCTCAGGCTGCTCGCCTACCGCGATCCGGCAGGGAAGGCGGCATGAAGTGGCTGATCGCCTTCGACCTCGACGGCACGCTTGCCGAGAGCAAGCGGCCGTTATCGGAGGATATGGCCGCAATCCTCGCCCGATTGCTCGCCATCACGGATGTGGCGGTGATCTCGGGCGGGGACTGGCCGCAGTTCGAAAAGCAGATCGCCTCGCGCCTTCCTGCCGGCGTCGCGCTCGACCGTCTCTGGTTGATGCCGACCACAGGCACGAAACTCTATCGGTTCATCAATGGCGCTTGGCGCGCGGTCTATGCCGAACTGTTCGACGACGCGGAGAAGGCGAAGATCCGCACGGCCTTCGATCAGGCGCTGACCGATGCCGGTCTCGCCGACGAACGTATCTGGGGCGAACGGATCGAGGACCGGGGCAGCCAGATCACCTTTTCGGGCCTGGGGCAGGCAGCGCCGCTGAAGGAAAAGGAAGCGTGGGATCCTGACCGAAAGAAGAGGACCGCGTTGCAGGCCACGTTGCGCGCGAAGCTGCCGGAGCTCTCGATCAATCTCGGTGGCACGACATCGATCGACGTGACCAGAGCAGGGATCGACAAGGGCTATGGCCTGAAGCGCCTGAGTGCCGAGAGCGGTGTCCCGCTCGACGGGATGCTGTTCATTGGGGATGCGATATTCCCCGGTGGGAATGACTATCCCGCTGCTGAAATCGGCCTCGACACAGTGAGGGTGCGCGACGTCGCGGAAACCACCGCCGTCGTGACCGCCATCATCGCGTGTCTGCACCGATAGGATCAAGATACATGGTCGGCTCCATCGCGGAATGCCGCATTGTCAAAGCTCTGGCTTCTGTCGCTTAGGGCAGCGCTTCCTAAAACGAAAAGAAGGCAATGTGCGCGTCTCCGCGAACAAAGCCTCCAGCGATCAATCTAAGAGATTCCGCCGCGCTTCTCAATCGTAGGGGGCGTTTGCGGGAGGGGGCGGAATCCTACGCTAAGGATTTGGGCCAGCGATATTCCCCGGTTAGATTGATGTGTTCCCATCCCAACGGCGAGACGTGGGCGAGTAGATCAGGCGCGATATGGGTACCGCTGGCGGCCCGGGTATTGACGACCTCGCCGAGCTTCATGGTGTTCCAGAATATGATGATGGCGGCGAGCAGGTTCATTCCGGCGATGCGATAGTGCTGGCCTTCGCCGGATCGATCCCGGATTTCACCTCGGCGGTGGAAGCTGATGGCGCGCTTTAGGGCGTGGTGGGCCTCACCCTTGTTGAGGCCGATCTGAGCCTGGCGCTGGAGGCCGGCATCAAGAATCCAGTCGATCATGAACAGGGTTCGCTCGATGCGGCCCACCTCTCGCAATGCGAGGGCCAGCTCATTCTGGCGCGGGTAAGAGGCGAGCTTGCGAAGAATCTGGCTGGGGGCGACGATCCCCGCTGCGATCGTCGCCATGATGCGCAGGATGTCGGGCCAGTTGCGCTCGATGAGCGGTTCATTGATCTTACCTCCGACCAGCGCTCGCACATTGGCCGGCGTCGCGTTGGGCGTGAAGGCATAGAGTCTTTTCTGAGGGAGATCGCGGATACGGGGGGCGAACCTGTAGCCGAGCAAGGCGCAGGCGGCGAACACATGATCGGTGAAGCCGCCCGTGTCGGCAAAATGCTGGCGAACGCGGCGGCCCGCGTCATTCATGAGCAGCCCGTCCAGGATATAGGGAGCCTCGCTGACCGTTGCCGGGATCACCTGGGTTGCGAACGGCGCATATTGATCGGACACATGGCTGTATCCCTTGAGGCCCGGGACGTTGCCATATTTCGCGTTGATCAGATTCATCGCCTCGCCCTGCTCGGTAGCAAGGAAGAACTGCCCGTCGCTGGATGCCGATTGCCCTTGTCCCCAGAAGGCGGCCATGGGCAGGGCGGCGTGGGCCTCCACGATCATGGCGAGCGCCCGATCATAGGCGCTGCCTTCGACATGCCAGCGCGCGATCCGCAGCAATTCCCAGAAGCTGTGCGTGTTGGTCGCCGCCGCCATCTTGCGCAAACCGAGATTGACGCCTTCCGCCAGCAACACGTTCATCAGGCCGATCCGGTCGCTGCAGGGCGCGCCGGTGCGCAGATGCGTGAACGCCTCGGAAAATCCGGTTCGCTCATCGACTTCCAGCAACAGATCGGTGATCCTCGCGGGCGGGAGCTGTTGATAGAGATCGAGCACGAGATCCTCGGCCCCTTCGGGCGTGTCGGCCCTCAGCTTGTCGATGTGCAGCTTGCCGTTCTCGATGATGCCGCCTGGGATCGTGCCGGTTCGCGCCGCGCGGCCAAACTCCTTCAGCCGTGTATCCAGTCGAGCCCTGCGCTCGGCCAGCCATTCGCCGGGTCGCAGCGGCACGGCGAGCCGCGCGGTCTGCTCTATCGCCTGTGGCGGGACCAGAAGCTGCTTGAGGTCGCCATAGCGGCGCGATCCCGCCAACCATATGTCACCGGACCGGAAGGCGTCGCGGATGTGGAACAGCACCGCGATTTCCCAAAGCCGGTGGTCGCCGCTGGGCTCAGCGCAAAGATGACGATGCCATTTCGAGTTGGGACGTAGAAAATCCACCGGCGGATCGACCTTGATCCCGTTACGCAGCATCGCAACGGCCGCCAGAAGAGGCGTGGCGATCGGCGCCGCCTGCATGTCGAGCAGGCGCAGCATCCTGGGCGCGTAGAGGCGGAAACGGTGATAGCCGTCCAGCACACGGCTGAGCGGGTCGGCCGCGAGCACGTTGGTCAGCGCGGAGGCCGTGGCGACAAGGGTTCTGAACCGTTCCCAGCCAGGCCCGGTGGCGATTATCCCGTCCAGGGCCGTGCCATCGTCCTGCGCTCCAAGCAAAGCACCACCGATTTCGGCAAAGGACTTCAGCGTGTCCCGAACGGCCGCCTTTTCGTCGGCGATCCTGGTGTTGCAAAGGCGTTCGGAGGCCCGATAGAGACGGCCTACGATGCGATCGTGGGTCTCCACGATGACATCGGCCAGCGATGACCGCCATTCCAGGGTGCAGACAGCGAGGATCGCAAGCCGCCTGTCTTCGGGCAGATCACGCATGCCGTCGGCGTAATAGCGCTCGCCCTGCCGGCGAAGCCGGGTCACACGATGCGCCGGCACGCCGTCCAGCAAATCCGCCGGAAGATCGAACCTTTGAAGATATTCCAGTCGATCCATCAGCCGGTTAGCGGCTGCTGAATTTGCGCCAACCTCGAACTGTCGCAGCCATACGAAGCGCGTGACGCGACCATCCACCGTATCCTCCAACAGGTGAGCCAAATTCTCGCTCAGGGTTGGCGTGATGCGATGGGCGATAAGATCCTCGATCCGGCGCTCGGCCTCAACCAGCGCATCGGCGCAAAGGCGCTCGATCGTCGAGGAGCCGGGAAGGATCGTGCGGGTGCGGCGACACTCCGCAACGAAGCGACGGGCAAGATCCTCATTCGATGTCGCCGCCTCGGCTTCCCGAGCGATCCATTCGCGCAAATCCCGTGCGCCCCGCCCCGAAAAGGAGCGATAGCCGTAGATTCGGCGAAGGTCCGCCAGATGCTCGTGCCGGGTCTCCTCGCGCGCGGCATAGAGGAGTAGATCGTCGCTGGTCAGACCGAGCTGGGCCGCGACGAAATCCGATACCTGCGCCGGGATCAACTCGCCAGGAGCGAGCACCCGGCCCGGGTAGCGCAGGACGCACAGTTGCAGCGCGAAGCCAAAACGATTGTGGGCGCGCCGGCGCTGGCGGATATGCCCGAGATCCTCATCGCTGAGGGTATAGTGCCGCAGCAGCTCACCTTGATGGCTCTGTTGCAAACTCTGGCGCAGTGGCCAAGATTGGGCTGCTGGATTGGCAGGATCGGTTGCGATGAACGATTTCAAGGGGCGGCACTTCACCGGAGAGGTCATCCTATGGGCGGTGCGCTGGTATTGTCGATACGGCATCAGCTATCGTGATCTCGCGGAAATGCTGGCTGAGCGTGGGATCGATGTCGATCATACGACTATCTATCGTTGGGTGCAGCGCTACGCGCCGGAGATGGAGAAACGACTCCGCTGGTTCTGGCGGCGTGGTTTTGATCTGAGCTGGCGCCTCGATGAGACTTACGTCAAGGTGCGGGGCAAATGGACCTACCTGTATCGGGCGGTCGACAAGCGGGGCGACACGATTGATTTCTACCTGTCACCGACTCGCAGCGCCAAGTCTGCGAAGCGCTTTCTGGCAAAAGCCCTTCGCGGTCTAAAGGACTGGGAAAAGCCGACGAAACTCAACACCGACAAGGCACCAAGCTACGGCGCCGCAATCGCTGAGTTGAAACGAGAAGGAAAGCTCGCGGCGGCGACTGAACACCGGCAGGTGAAATACCTGAACAATGTGATCGAGGCTGATCATGGCAAGCTCAAGATATTGATCAAGCCCGTCCGTGGTTTCAAATCGATGCCCACAGCCTACGCCACGATCAAAGGCTTCGAGGTCATGCGCGCCCTACGCAAAGGACAGGCCCGACCATGGTGCCTGCAACCAGGGATCATGGGCGAGGTGCGTCTTGTCGAGCGAGCTTTCGGCATTGGACCATCAGCCCTGACCGAGGCCATGGAATTACTAAACCAACACCTGGCCACGGCCGCTTGATTGCCATGAAGCGGCGGATCTCACTCGCTCGCGGACGATCTTTGCAACAGAGCCCTCTTGTTGCCGACCCTTTGATAGAGGAAGAGCAGAAACTCCTCCCGCGCCTCGATCAAAGCACGGCGGACAGCCGCATCCGCAGGCTTTGCTGCCTCCAGCTCAGGCTCGTCAGGGACCTTGTGTGATGTGCGTTCGTTCTTCGTCATGATCGTCCGTTCACATCAATTGACGCCGACCGCCGCGATTCATTACAGTTGAAGCCTGAGGCGGAAGCGCACCCTCAAAACCATAAGCGGACGCCCACGACGTAGTTAGTGACACTCGGGTCTTCGCCTGCCGCGCGAGCATAGTCCGCGCTATCGCCGATCTTCCATTCCTGTTCGATGCCGATGTACGGCGCGAATTCGCGTACGAATTCATAGCGCAGGCGGACGCCCAGTTCCGCCTTATCTAGACCAGCGCCGATGCCAAGTTCGGGAATGTCCTGCGCGGACGCGTTCACTTCGATCCTCGGTTGCAGGATCAAACGCTGCGTAATGCGCTGGTCCAGTTCTGCTTCTATGCGTGCGGTCAGATCACCCTTGTTAGACAGGAAGGCTGCGGCATCGACTTCGAACTGATAGGGGACCAGCCCCTGTAAACCGATAACTGCGTGCGTGCGCGCCGGGCCGGTAAGGTCCTGCCGGACGCCGGTCTGAAGGTCCCACCACGGGCCGATAGCATGGCTCCACAGCGCCTGAACTTCGGCGCTTTCAAGCTTTTCACCGAAGCTGCCTTCGCCTTCGGACTTGAGCCACAGCTTGTCGTAGTCACCGCCGTAATAGCCCTGTACGTCCCAGAGATAGCCGTCCTTACCGACCCGAGCGCGATATTCGGCGCGGTCGGCCTGGAACCAGTAAACCGGCATCTCACCGCTGACCTGCTTCACCACTTTGGTGCGGGAGGCTGCCATGCGGTCCGCACCGACAACGGCATCGGCGGCAAAGGACGGCCCTGAGAATGCCTCGGGCGGCGGCGGTCCCTGGGGAATCGCCTCATCGGCCTGGGAGGCCATCGACGAATGGTCCATCCCGGAATGATCCACCTGCCCATCTTGCATGGCGGAATGGTCCATCCCGCCGTGGTCCATGGTGGAGTGGTCCATCGGCTTTTGCTGCTCGCCGGGTTGGCCCTGATGCTCCTGGGCCAGAGCTGGCGTCGCGATCGCAAGCAGCGGCAGGAGAAGACTCGCGTGGCGCATCACTCGTCTCCTCCGCCGAGCGGGCGGACAGTGACCACCTGAAACATGCCGGTGTGCATGTGGTAGATCAGGTGGCAGTGAAACGCCCAGTCGCCGGGTTCATTGGCAGTGAGATCGAACTGGGCGGAGCCGCCAGGCTGCACGACGATCGTGTGTTTCATCGGCTGGTGGCCGGGAGGAGCGCCGTTGACCAGTTCGAAGAAGTGGCCGTGCAAGTGGATCGGGTGCGCCATCATCGTGTCGTTGACGAGTTTCACTCGCACGCGCTCGTTGTAGGCAAAGCGGATTGGATCATCGGTGACGGCGGAGAATTTCTTGCCGTCGAACGACCACATATAGCGCTCCATGCTTCCGGTGAGATGGATTTCCTTCATCCGGGTCGGGCGGCGGTCGTTGGGGTTCGGCTTCACTGCGGCGAGCTGTTTGTAGTCGAGCACCCGGTGCCCGACGTCATCCAGACCGATTCCGGGATCGCCCATCCGGTCGATCGGGTTCATCGCCACCATGTCGAGCCCGGGGCCGACCTTCACATTGTCCGGCAGCCGTGAGGTGTCGCGCATGTTCATGCCGCCCGACATGTCCATTCCGGCCATGTCGCCAGATTTTTCTGCCATGCCTGGCATGCCTTCCATATCGTGCATGCCTCGCTCGGACATCCCGGTCATGCCGCCTGCGCCGTGATCGCTAGCGCTCATGCCCATGTCGGCCATGGTGAGCAGCGGCGGCTTGCGCAGCGCGGGGACGGCGGCGCTTGCACCCGGCCTGCTCGTCAGGGTCGCAACACCCATGCCTGAACGATCCATCGCTTCGGCAACGAAGGTGAAGGCCTCCGCGCCCCTGGGCTGGATGATCACATCATAGGTTTCGGCATTGCCCATCTGGAATTCGTCGGTCTCGACCGGGCGGATATTCTGGCCGTCTGCGGCCACCACGGTCATCGGCAGGCCGGGGATGCGCACGTTGAAGAACGTCATGGCGGAACCGTTGATAATCCTCAGGCGAATGCGCTCGCCGGGATTATAGGCAAGCTCCAAGCCGTCCTCAGGGCCGTGACCGTTGATGAGGAAAGTGTAGGTCGAGCCCGTCACGTCGGCGATGTCGGTCGGCATCATCCGCATGCGCGCCCACATGCGCCGCTGTTCGCCGGTCAGCGGATAGTCGTCGGTCCAGCTCGTCTGCTGGTAATTGAAATAGCCCTCGCCGACCTTGAGTTTGCGGATGATCTCGTGCGGGTTCATCGGCGACCAGTCCGTCAGCATCAGCACATATTCGCGCTCATATTCGAACGGATCGGGCTCGGCGGGGTCGATGACGATGGGTCCGTAATGCCCCATCGGCTCTTGCAGCGTGTGCGCATGCCACCAGTAAGTGCCCGCCTGACGGATCGGGAAGCGATAACGGAAGGTTTCTCCGCGTTCGACCGCGGCCATGGTGATGCCCGGAACTCCGTCCATCAGGAACGGGACCAGCATCCCGTGCCAATGGATCGAGGTTCCCTCCGAGGCGTTGTTGATCAGGTCGACGGTGAGATCTTGCCCTTCCCGCAGGCGCAGCAGTGGCCCAGGCAGCGTTCCGTTGACGGTCACGGCCGCCCCTCTGCGCGAGCCGGTAGTGAACAGCGCGTCCTCGACCGTCATGGTCAGATGTTCGCCCGAAAGAACATCGCTTCCCTTGCGCGCCAGTGTCCCGCCATGCGCGCCCCGCGCCCAGGAAGGCATAGCGCCGGCAAGACCAACAAGACCTGCTCCGCATGCGCTGTAATGCAGGAATCTGCGGCGATTTATCGATGTCATCGCGATTGTCCGTTCGTGAGGTTCTGCCCTTCGTTACGCGCCGGGCAGTGCTACCCCTCAGGAATATTGCAGACTTTCGCGCAGCCTGTTGCGTGCCCGGTATATGCGGGTTTCAACGGTCTTTTCCGACACGCCGAGCAACTCGGCCGCCTCACGCTGGCTGCGCCCATCGATGGCAACAAGCACCAGCGCTTCGCGCAGCCGAACCGGCAAGCGCTCGATTTCGGACTGTACACGGGCGAGTTCTCGACGATCCAGCGCGGTTTCTTCGGGGCCGGGCGAGTCGTCAGATGCGATGATTTCTCCCAGCCCCCGACCGAATCCAAGAAAGCTCGCCGCCTTGCGCCGCCGCAAGCGGTCGCGGCACTTGTTCAGCGTGGTCGTAGTGAGATAGCCGCCGACCGGCCGACCTTCGTCCAGGCGCTGGCGATTTATCCAGACCGAGGCCAGCGCGTTCTGCACGGCTTCCTCGGCTTCCGATGGCGATGCCAGCATCCGCCGGGCGAGAGCGAGGAGGCGCGGCGCGTGAGGCTCGACAAGCCGATCGAACGCCCGCCGTCCGCCTGATTTTACCTGAGCAATCAGGTCAGATTCGCTGCTGTCCCCTGTCTCCACCACGAGCGATCATTCGCGGCCAGAGCCGGTCAGGGATATAGAGATTTGATGGTCGAATTTCTGCCGCTGCTCCTCGTTAAGCAGTGCGCGCATTGCGAAAACATGGCGCACGGTCGCCTTCTGGAGTTCGCCCATCTCCACATGCACCCGGTCGATCGCTGTACTCACCTTGGGACCGTAGCCATGCTCCTGCTCCATGGCTGCGGCGAGGTCGGCATTGGCCGCGCGCAGCCTTGCTTCATGTCCTGCCCTTTCCGTCGCGAAACGGGCTTCCAACTGGTCCAGCCCGCTGGTCTGCTGCGGGGTGAGGTCGAGCTTATCATGCACGAACTCATGGAGGCTGCCAGGCTGGGCCGCGCCTCCCCATTGTACCGCGAGCATCGCGCCCAGGCATCCTGCCGCTACAGCGAGCAGGACGGCAAGAACGATGTGAAGGCCCGACAGCTTCATGGCTCGACGTGCAGCAAAACGGCGGGCGACAGGTCAGCGCCGGCAAAAAGCTGGTACGACGTTGTCTCGGCCCTAACCGGCGTCTGGATCGTGCCGATCCCACCGCCCATTCCAGCAGCGAAGATGACTGCGAAAAGGGCAAGGCGGTAGCGCGCGTTCGCGGCTTCAGCCATTTCCCCAGCGCGCGACCAGACGCTGTCCATAAAGCCCTCCGGGACGACGTCCGTCTGCATCTCGCCCAGCGAGTGCAGGGCATCGTTCAATCGGGTTTCCTGATCCATCTCGTTCGTTTCTCGCATTCGACTGTAATCCCATACGCATCTGCGCGTCATAGCACCCATACGCCTTAACGCCTTGCGCCCCTCAAAAAAGTGAGGGGCAGGGTCGGCTCGTGCGTAGCGAAGGTAACAGGGCCATGATTTTGGCCCGCTCTATCGGAGAAATGATGTGCGAATGCCGCGCGTGAACCGCTTTAAGCCCGCAATGGCGTCGGCTCTTCTGTTGGCCCTCGGCGCTTGCTCCAATGCGGCGCAGGCCACCGAATACACCATGTATCGCGATCCCTCCTGTGGCTGCTGCGAGCAATGGGCCGAGCATGTCCGTCACGGCATGAATGCGCAGGTCATCGTGAAAGACAGCGCCGACATGGCGACCGTCAAGGACGATAACGCCGTGCCGGCGGATCTGCGGTCCTGCCACACCATGGAGGTGAGTGGCTATGTGATCGAAGGACATGTGCCCGCTGCGGATATCCAGCGGTTGCTCAAGGAGCGGCCCGCCGGTGTCCGGGGGCTTGCGGTCGCCGGCATGCCGCTCGGTTCGCCGGGGATGGAGATGGGAGACCAGGCGCAGCCCTATCAGGTCGTCGCGTTCGGAGATGCGGGCCGCTCCGTCTTCAACAGCTACAACTGACCTTCGGACACGTCCGAAGGACTTTCAAGGAATCCCTGCAATGAAGAAGCTCATTTTCGGTTTCACCGCGCTCGCGCTTTCCGTCCCCACGGCGCTGCTGGCTCAGAAGGCGCCGGAGCCGCCAGCGCCACCAGCGCATGACCAGATGGCCTGCTGCCAGAAGGACAAGGATGGCAAAATGCAATGCCCGATGATGGATCATTCGCAAATGGGCAACGGTCAGATGGATCACAGCCGGATGGGTGGCGCAGGGATGACTGAAGGCGCCTCTGGCGACCATTCCGGCATGGCGCATTGCGGCATGATGGGTGGGAACTCGGACAAGCCCATAACGCGTCACGATGGCCAAGCCCAGCAACAGGGCGGTGGCGACCACAGCCAGCATCAGGGACACACGCCGCAATGATCGAGAGCGCGCCTAGAAGGGCCTGCCGCGGCCGGAGGATTCAGGGATGACGACTTATACCTGCCCCATGCACCCGGAAATCCGGCAAGACAGCCCGGGCGACTGCCCCAAATGCGGCATGCACCTCGTGCCTGCGGACAATGCTCCGTCGCACGACCATTCGCATTGTTGCAGCCATGACAAGCATCAGTCCGCCGGCGCTGCGACCGGCAAGTACGACACAGTTCCCTCCGGCTATGGCGGTGCTGTCTATACCTGCCCAATGCATCCGGAAGTCCGGCAGACCAAGCCCGGCTCGTGTCCGATCTGCGGCATGGGTCTGGAACTGGAATCGGCCGCGATGGCGGACGAAGGACCGAACCCTGAGCTGGTCGATTTCATGCGCCGCTTCTGGATCGGCGCGGTGCTTACCGTGCCGCTGCTGGTTTTCACGATGGGCCCCTATGTCGGGCTTGGCAGTGTGCGGGAGATATTCGGGGAGCGCACGACGCTCTGGATTGAACTCATCCTCGGCACGCCGGTGGTGCTCTATAGCGGATGGCCGTTCCTCGTGCGTGGCTGGAACTCGTTCCGCACGATGAACCTCAACATGTTCTCGCTCATCGCCATGGGGGTGATGGCCGCCTGGCTGTTCAGCGTTGTCGCGGTCCTTGCGCCAGGGATTTTCCCGGACGGCTTCCGGGATCCTGAAGGCCATGTCGGCGTCTATTTCGAAGCGGCCGCCGTGATCGTCACACTGGTGCTGCTCGGGCAGGTCATGGAACTGCGCGCCCGCGAAGGCACGGGCAAGGCGATCAGGGCGCTGCTCGATCTCGCCGCCAAGACCGCGCGCAGGATCAGCGCGGACGGCAGCGAGGAAGAGGTCGCGCTTGAGGATGTTCAGGTCGGCGACCGGCTGCGCGTGCGGCCCGGCGACAAGGTGCCGGTCGACGGCGTGGTGGTCGATGGTCGTTCCTCGGTCGATGAAAGCATGATCTCGGGCGAGCCGGTTCCGGTCGAGAAGGTCGCCGGCGATCCCGTCACCGGCGCCACGATCAACGGCACCGGCAGCCTCGTCATGGAGGCGACGCGCGTCGGCTCCGAGACGATGCTCTCGCAGATCGTCGAGATGGTCTCGAATGCCCAGCGTTCGCGTGCCCCGATCCAGAAATATGCCGATAAGGTCGCGGGCCTCTTCGTGCCTGTCGTGATCGGCATTGCGGTGCTGGCCTTCATTGCCTGGGCCATCTGGGGTCCGGCGCCTGCGCTCTCCTATGCGCTGATCGCGGCGGTCGCGGTGCTCATCATCGCCTGCCCCTGCGCACTGGGCCTCGCCACGCCGATGTCGATCATGACCGCTACCGGACGCGGCGCCCAGGCGGGTGTTCTCATCAAGAATGCCGAGGCGCTCGAACGGTTCGAGAAGATCGACACGCTGATGATCGACAAGACCGGAACACTCACCGAAGGCAAGCCGAGGCTCGTCGCCGTTCTGCCCGAACCGGGCCATGACGAAGGTGAAGTGCTGCGTCTTGCCGCGACGCTGGAGCGCGGATCCGAACATCCGCTCGCCGAAGCGATCGTGCGCGGCGCGGAAGAGCGCAATGTGGCGATGGGCGAGGCCAGCGACTTCGAAGCAATCACTGGCAAGGGCGTGAAGGGCACCGTGGATGGCAAGGCGGTGGCGCTCGGCAATATCGCGTTGGTCCGCGATCTCGGGCTCGAAGGCTCGGGACTTGCCGAGAAGGCCAATGCCCGGCGCGACGAAGGCGAAACGGTGATGTTCATCATCCTCGATGGCGCCATCGCGGGCCTTGTGAGCGTGACCGATCCGGTGAAGGAAACCACACCGGACGCCATCAAGGCGCTGCACGATCTCGGCTTCCGCATCATCATGGCGACAGGCGACAACGAGCGCACCGCCAAGGCGGTCGCCGCGCGTCTCGGCATCGACGAGATCCGCGCCGATGTTCTGCCCGAAGACAAGGCGCGGATCATCCGCGAGTTGCAGCAAGGCGGCAAGAAGGTCGCCATGGCGGGTGACGGGGTGAACGACGCGCCCGCGCTCGCCCAGGCCGATGTCGGCATCGCGATGGGCACCGGCGCCGACGTCGCTATCGAAAGTGCGGGCATCACGCTGGTGAAGGGCAATCTCGACGGTATCGTCCGCGCCCGGCGCCTTGCCCACGCAACGATGAGCAACATCCGGCAAAACCTGTTCTTCGCGCTGATCTACAACAGCGCGGGTGTACCGGTCGCCGCGGGCGTCCTGTTCCCTTTCTTCGGCATTCTCATCAGCCCGATGTTCGCCGCCTTCGCGATGAGCGCCTCGTCGATCTCGGTCGTGCTCAATTCGCTGCGTCTCAGAGCCGCGAAGGTGTGAGGCGCAAAGAAGCAAACCCAATCGAAAGGACGTGATGATGGTCATGGAGGAATCGCACGGTGGCGATCACACCGCACAGGAAAGGCATCGTCCGAGTTTCTGGAGATCGCGGACGGGCACCGTGTTCCTCGCCTTCCTGGCCATCATCGCCTTCCTGCTCGCCTATGAGCATCGGGCGCATATTTTCACGGGCACAGGCCTGTTGCTCCTGATCGTCCTTCTTTGTCCGGCCATGCATCTGTTCATGCATCACGGGCATGGAGGGCACGATAAATGAACCACGACGCCCCTGCCTATGGCCTTTGGTTTCTGGTCGTCGCGAATTCCGCGATCTTCATTTTCTTCGCCTTCAGTTTCTTCAAACCCCGGACAAAGCGCGACTGGCGCAGCTTCTCGGCGTTCAGCGCCTTCCTGGTTGCACTGTTCGCGGAGATGTACGGCTTTCCGCTCACCATCTATTTCCTCTCGGGATGGCTGCAATCGGCCTATCCCGGGGTCGACTGGTTCTCCCACGATGCAGGGCATCTGCTTGAAATGATGTTCGGTTGGAAGACCAACCCGCATTTCGGCCCGTTCCACATGCTGAGCTTCCTGCTGATCGGGGGCGGTTTCTGGCTGATCTCCGTTTCATGGCATGTGCTCTGGAAGGCGCAGCGCGCTGGCGAAATGGCGGTTAGCGGTCCCTACGCTCGCGTGCGACATCCCCAGTATCTCGGCTTCATTCTCGTCATGCTGGGATTTCTGTTCCAATGGCCGACGCTGCTGACCCTGGCGATGTTCCCCATCCTCGTCGTTATGTACGTGAAACTGGCGCGAGCGGAGGAAGCGGAAACAGGCGCCCGTTTCCCTGAGCGTTTCGCAAGCTACGCCGCTCAGGTGCCTTCCTTCATTCCGAGATGGAAGCCCGCCACTCTATCGGACGCGGGGACATAGGATTTGGAGCACGACCACGACCAGAACCATGCCGCAGGCAGCGACAGTGATTTGAGCCGTAACTCGATAACGCTGACCGGCGCCGTTGCCATGGGCACGGGCGTGATGATCGGCGCCGGAATCTTCGCGCTCACCGGCCAGATCGCCGAACTCGCGGGGCCGCTCTTTCCGCTCTCCTTCATCGCAGGAGCGTTAGTCACGGCGCTCGCCGCTTACAGCTACATCAAGATGTCCAATGCGTGGCCTTCGTCGGGCGGAATCGCGATGATCCTGCAAAAGGTCTATGGCCGCGGCACGATCGCGGCTTCGGCCTCGCTCCTGATGGCGCTGTCGATGGTGATCAACGAAAGCCTGGTGGCCCGAACCTTCGCGACCTATGCGCTGCGGCCATTCGGCCTGGAAGGAAGCGCGCTGCTGCTTTCGATCGGCGCGGTTGCGCTGATCGTTTTCGCCTATCTCGTCAATGCGGCAGGCAACCGGTCGGTGAGCGGACTCTCGCTCATCATGTCGACCGTGAAGATTGGCGGCATCGCCCTGTTCGCCATTGCTGCGATCTGGGCGAGCGGGTTCTCCGGTGGAGCGTTCGCGGAGCCCGTGGGAATGCACGGCGCCGAAGCCTTTGTCGCTTCGGTCGCCTTTTCCATCCTGGCCTTCAAGGGGTTCACCACGATCACCAATAGCGGGGGTGAGATTGAGGATCCCCATCGCAATGTCGGCCGCACGATCATGATCGCCATCGGCATCTGTGTCGCGACCTATCTGCTGGTCGCCTTCGCAGTGGGATCGAGCCTGACGATCGATGAGATCGTGGACGCACGCGACTATTCGCTCGCTGCGGCGGCTGGTCCAGCTCTAGGTCAGGCAGGATTTTATTTCACAGTCGTGATCGCGCTCGCCGCAACGGCCTCGGGCGTGATCGCCAGCGTGTTCGCGGTTTCGCGTATGCTGACCATGCTCACGAACATGAAGATGATCCCGCACCGCCATTTCGGCATGAGCGGCAGCATTCGCAGCCATATGCTGCTTTACACGGTGGTCGTTGCCGGCGCGCTGGCCGTCTTGTTCGATCTGTCGCGCATCGCGTCGCTCGGCGCCTTCTTCTATCTGGTCATGGACATGCTCGTGCATTGGGGTGTGTTTCGACACCTCAGACGCGAAGTCGGCGCGAAGGCCTCGATCCTTCTTGTTGCGCTGGCTGCCGACGCCGCCGTGCTTGCGGCGTTCACGGCGGTGAAACTGCAAAGCGACCCCTCGATCGTTCTCTACGCGGTTGCCGGCATCGCCGTAGTCTTCGCGGCCGAGTACGTGTTTCTGGAACGCAGCAAGAAAGCCGACGATACCGATACTTCGCCATGACGTAATCATGGCTGAAAAGGCAACGGCCTACCGGAACCAAACTAATGCTTCATAGGAGGGAAGGCATGAACGCGACCTTGAAAGGCGCATTATTAGGCGCGGCGACTCTGTTTATCTTGCTGATCGTCGTTGCTCTGATCGTTATCTTGACTGGTGGCTATAACGTGGCCGCAACCGATCGGCACAACCCGATCGTCAGTTGGGCGCTTACAACCACGATGAACAATTCTGTCCGGCGGCAGGCGGCTGGCATCGAACCTCCTGCCGAATTTACGTCGGCGATGGTTGCCGCCGGGGCTGGCGAGTACAAGGCGATGTGTTCGCATTGCCATGGAGGCATAGGGCAAAGTCGAGCCGAATGGGCAGAAGTCATGCTCCCTAAACCGCCGCCGCTGGCCGAAGCCGCCAGGGAATGGGATCCCAAGGACGTTTTCTGGCTGGTCAAGCACGGCGTGAAGATGAGTGGGATGCCCGCCTTTGGCCCCACGCATGATGACAAGACCATCTGGAACATCGTCGCCTTCGTGAAAGCGTTGCCCGAAATGCCGGCAGAACAATATGCTGGTTACAGCAGTGATCATGCCGAGGAGATGCACGATCACCAAGCGCACGAAGAAAGCGACACTCCCCACCACCATTAATTGGCCGATGGCGGGGGTAGGTTTCGAGAAAATCGATGATCATATTCTATCTCATTGGAAACTTGGGCCGACAGACGGCATTTGGCAGGCGCGGTAAGTCCCAATGCTTTCTCTCTGTTGCGCAGGAATGATCGAATTGCGTCAGCTCCGTTACCTGATCGCGGCAGCACACTCCGGCAGCTTCAGCAGGGCGGCGCGCATCTTGAACATCAAACAGGCCACTCTCAGCCGTCACATCTTAGAGGCCGTTTCGAAAGGGGTTGAGCGGCTGAGGTTCGTGTGATTCCGGGGGTTTTGCAGACAACCCGGAGATCTTGATGTGGACCCCAGCCACCCGTGTGCAGCATACGCGTGTTTCGAAGCGTTACCAGACGGATTTGAGCGATGCCGAGTGGGCGCTGATCGCGACATTTGTTCCCGAGGCGCGCACGACGGGGCGGCGACGGCAATGGCCAATGCGCGAAATCGTGAACGCCATCTTCTACGTTCTGCGCGGCGGGATTGCATGGCGGTTGCTGCCCAAGGACTTCCCGCCGTGGCAGACGGTCTACCGCTGGTTTGCCCGGTTTCGTGACGAATGCCTGTTCGAGCGGATCAACCATGCGCTGGTCGCGCTCGATCGCGAGCGAGCCGGAAGGGACGCCTCGCCAAGCGGAGCCATCATCGACAGTCAGAGCGTCAAGACCACCGAGAGCGGCGGACCGCGCGGCTACGATGCTGGCAAGAAGATCAAAGGTCGCAAGCGCCATGCTCTGGTCGATACTGACGGCAGGCCGCTGCTTGTCGAGCCGCACACCGCCGATGTCCAGGATCGTGATGGCGGCGGCGCGTTGCTGCAAATCTCGCGCGGCCTCTTCCCGTTCATCGAGAAGGTCTGGGCCGATGGCGGCTATAAGGCGTCACCTCAAGCTTTGTACGCTGAACAACGATTTTCCGGACATAATGTGAACATTGGTGTCAGGCAGCGGCGCGAAGGTACTGGTAGAGGGTTTCGCGGCTGATGCCCATGTCGCGCGCGATGGTCGCCTTGCGTTCACCGGCGGCAACGCGGCGGTGCAGATCGGCAATCATCTCATCCGAGAGCGACCGTTTCCGCCCCCGATAGGCGCCGCGCTGCCGAGCGATCGCAATGCCTTCGCGTTGCCGTTCGCGGATCAGGGCGCGCTCGAACTCAGCAAACGCACCCATGACCGAGAGCATCAGATTGGCCATCGGGGAATCCTCCCCGAGAAGGACAGGCTTTCCTTCTCAAACTCGATCCGGATACCTCGCTTGGTGAGGCCCTGGACCAGCTTGCGCAGGTCATCCAGATTGCGGGCCAACCGATCCATGCTGTGGACGACGACGGTATCGCCTTCGCGGGCGAAAGTGAGCAGAGCCTCAAGCTGGGGCGGTTGACGTCCTTGCCCGATGCCTTGTCGGTGAAGGTCCGATCGAGCGACTGACCTTCCAATTGGCGATCCACATTCTGATCGAACGTGCTGACCCGGACATAGCCGATCCGTTGCCCCTTCACTGCGCACTCTCTCCATCAAAATGTCAGGTTGAAATCTATGATACGCAACGACATTCGTCAACAAATTCCGTTTAGTACCCTAATCTGACAGAAACCGCGGTAGCGCCCTGACGTCCGGTTAGGCTATACTCCAAGCTGACATCACAAAATCAAATCCCTCAAAGATGGCGTCAATTGCCTTGATGGGGTAAAAACTGGAGTGCTTCCAGGATGGGACATTCGGCAACGTCATCTCCAGTGCATCTGGCTAACGTGGTCGCCAGCGTCACCTCTATCTTCTGCAAATCTGCAATGCGGCGGCGGACATCTTCAAGGTGGAGTTCGGTTCTCGCCATAACCTCCGCGCAGGTTTGTGCACCGGTATCGGTGAGCGACAACAATGACCGTATCTCATCCATTGCATAGCCAAGGTCGCGCGCGCGCAGGATGAACTGCAACCTTTGCACCAGTTCCGGCGAATAGACGCGGTAGCCGTTGGAACTGCGAGGCGGCCCCGGCAGCAATCCCACCTTCTCGTAATAGCGGATGGTTTCGAGATTGCAGCCTGTTTTCCGGGCAAGCTGGGCACGCAAGATGCCGACCTGTTGCTCCATGAAAATACCTCTTGAGTCTGTAGTGGCTACAGAGCCTACACTGCGAATCACTCAGTTGGAACAAGGGATTCAAGCCATGGTCTCAACGCCGGAAGCGGGACAGCCAGCCCTCACCGAAAACCACGAGCCGAAGCAGGCAAACTGGGTTGCGGCGGGCGCATTGATCGGCGCGGGGCTCGCCTCGGCTTGCTGCGTCGTCCCGCTACTGTTGGTTATGCTCGGAATTTCCGGCGCGTGGATCGCCAACCTGACGGCGCTCGAACCTTACAAGCCCTATGTCGCAGGCGTAACGCTCGCGCTGCTCGGCTACGGCTTCTGGCATGTCTATTTCAAGCCGAAACCGCCCTGTGAAGACGGTTCCTACTGCGCTCGTCCACAATCGGCTTGGACCACCAAGGCGGTGCTGTGGCTGGGCCTTGCCGTCGCCATCCTGGCGCTCACCATCGACTGGTGGGCACCCTGGTTCTATTGAAAGGAAATACCCATGAAAAATACAGTATGTATCGCTATGGCCGTGCTGGCTATGGCTGGCGGCGGGGTCGCCTATGCAGTTAGTGGCACGGCGCAAGATCGCCCCGCGGCTACCGCAACCGCTCAGAAGCAAACCACCTTTGCCATAGAGAACATGACCTGCGCCACCTGCCCGATCACCGTGAAGAAGGCGATGGAAGGCGTCGCCGGGGTAACGGCGGTCACGGTCGATTTCGCAGCCAAGACCGCGCGCGCAACCTATAACCCGCGCCGCACCAATGCTGCTGCGATTGCCGCTGCATCAACCAACGCGGGTTATCCGGCGCGCGCTATTCAAAACTGAGCGGGGCGCCGCCAGCGCCTCAAGAAAGCGATAAGCAATGAACGACTGTTGCAACCGCCCCGGGCAGGAAGGATTTGACGTGGCCGTCATCGGCGCGGGTTCTGCCGGGTTCTCCGCTGCGATCGCCGCTGCCGATCTGGGCGCGAAAGTGGCGCTCGTCGGTCACGGCACGATTGGCGGCACCTGTGTCAATGTTGGCTGCGTTCCTTCCAAGACGCTGATCCGCGCCGCCGAAGCGGTGCATGGTGGGCTTGCCGCCGCGCGCTTTCCCGGCCTTGGGGGCGCTGTCCAGATGGATGACTGGTCCGTATTGGCGGCGTCGAAGGACGATCTTGTCACGACGCTGCGCCAAAAAAAATATGTCGATCTGCTGCCCGCCTATGACGGTGTGAGCTATATCGAGGGCAAGGCACGCTTTGCCGATGGTGCGCTGATTGTCGGCGATGCGCCCATGAAGGTCGGCAAGGTCATATTGGCGATGGGTGCGCACGCCGCCGTGCCGCCGATTCCGGGGATGGACAGCGTGCCCTACCTAACCAGCACATCGGCGCTGGCGCTGGATCGCTTGCCCAAATCGCTGCTGGTGATCGGTGGCGGGGTGATCGGGGTAGAACTGGGACAGATGTTTTCGCGTCTGGGCGTTGATGTCACCATCTGCTGCCGAAGCCGCCTGCTCCCCGAAATGGACCCGGAAGTGAGTGCCGCGCTGAAAAACTATTTGGAAGCCGAGGGCGTGCGGGTTTGCGCAGGTGTCGGCTATCAGCGTATCGCCCAAACACAGAGCGGGGTCGAATTGACCTGCGAGGGGCATTGTGACACCGTCGCGGCGGAACAGGTGCTCATCGCCACCGGACGCCGACCCAATAGCGACGGGCTTGGGCTGGAGGAGCGCGGCATAGTGCTTGCCCGTAATGGTGGAATCGTCGTCGATGACCACCTCGAAACGTCGGTTCCAGGCATTTACGCGGCGGGCGATGTAACGGGACGGGACCAGTTCGTCTACATGGCCGCCTATGGCGCAAAACTGGCCGCGCGCAACGCGGTGACGGGCAACCAATACCGCTACGACAATTCCTCCATGCCATCCGTCGTCTTCACCGACCCGCAAGTCGCCAGCGCCGGCCTCACTGAAACGACAGCACGGGCGCAAGGCCTGGACATCAAGGTTTCGCTGCTCCCGCTCGATGCTGTGCCAAGGGCACTGGCAGCACGCGATACGCGGGGTCTCATCAAACTGATTGCCGACAAGGCGAACGACCGTTTGCTGGGCGGCCAGATCATGGCACCCGAAGGCGCGGATTCGATCCAGACACTGGTGCTGGCGATCAAACACGGCATGACCACCCTGGAATTGGGTGCAACGATATTTCCTTACCTGACCACTGTGGAAGGCCTCAAACTGGCGGCCCAAACGTTTGATAAGGATGTCGCCAAACTGTCTTGCTGCGCCGGGTGATTGCTCGGGGATCAACCGGCAACGAATGGCCTCCCTCCAGTGCAAGCCGCTTTGGTGTCAATTTTGTTATTCGCCTCAGCGGGAGAGCAAAATGGCACGACGCCGACTTCTGACCGGAGACGAGCGCCGGCGCCTGTTCGATCCTCCTGTCCAAGAAACCGCGATCATTGGGCATTATACCCTTTCTGCGGAAGATGTTGAATTGGTTGGGCGCCGCTATGGTCCAGCAAATCGCCTCGGTCTGGCTGCACAAATCGCTTTGATGCGACATCCCGGCTTTGGTCTGCAACCCGAGATCGGGCTTCCCGACGTCATTCTTCAGTACCTCGCGGCACAGTTATTCGTCGATCCTTCCTCCTTCTCTGCATATGGTCAGCGCGCGCAAACCCGTACCGATCATGCCGATCTCGTGGCGCGTTATCTTGGCATACGCCCGTTTCGACGCGGCGACCTGGCACTTGCCCTGAATCTTGCCGCGCAAGCCGCCGAGTATACAGACAGAGGTGAACCGATTGTTCGCGCCCTCATGGTTGGCCTGAAGGGTGAGCGGTTCATTCTTCCGTCAGGCGACACACTGGAACGCGCCGGTCTTGCTGGCCGGGCACGCGCACGCAAAGCTGCCGCAGCCGCAATCGTCGAAGGCCTCAGCTCTGCTGAACTGACACGGCTAGACGAACTCGTAATCAACAACCCGGATTTCGGCATGACACCGCTGGCGTGGTTGCGTAATTTCGAAGAAGCCCCGACTGCGGCCAATATCAATGGCTTGCTTGAGCGCCTGCGCTATGTTCGCGGCATAGGTATCCACCCGGTAGTTGGGGGCGCCATTCCGGAATTCCGCTTTGCCCAATTTGTCCGCGAGGGCGGCGTGGCACCGGCATTCCTGCTTTCGGATTACAGCGTCAATCGCAGGCGGGCGACGTTGACGGCCGCAGTGATCGACCTTGAGGCCAGACTTGCCGATGCCGCGATCCAAATGTTTGACCGACTTATCGGCGGCATGTTCACGCGCGCGCGGCGTGGGCGCGAGCGTCGCTACCAAGATAGTATTCAGTCGGTGGGGCAACTCATGCGGCTGTTTGGCGCCACGATTACAGCACTTGATGAGGCTGTCCAGAATGGCGGCGATCCGCTCGAATTGATTGACGAAGCGGTGGGCTGGCACCGGCTTGTTGCGGCAAAGGCCCAAGTAGATGCCCTTGCTGATCTTGCCGGCGAGGACGCACTGGTAACGGCAACCGAGCGTTACGCCACGCTACGGCGTTTCAGCCCGGCATTTCTGGACGCCTTCACCTTCAAGGCGTCTGGAACAGGGACGGCACTGATCAAAGCCATCGATGTCATTCGCGATGCGAACACACGAAAGTCGCGCGACCTTCCCGATGGCGTTCCACTGCCATTCCCCAATCGGCAGTGGAAGCGTCTCATCACCGAAAGCGGCCGTATCGACCGCCGACGTTATGAAATTGCGATCATGGCAACCTTGCGTGATCGTTTGCGCGCCGGTGATGTATGGATCGAGGGAACCCGCAACTATCAGCGCTTCGATGCCTATTTGCTGGGTCGGCGCGACGCCGCCAAAGTGGCGGATGTGCTTCCGTTCGATTCAAATGCTGCATCCTACCTCGCTGACCGGGCACGAAATCTTGACTGGCGGCTGCGCCGATTTGCCAAGCAGTTGAAAACAAACAAGCTTGAGGGAGTGTCGCTCGAACGAGACCGGCTCAAGCTTCAGCAAATGCCGCCTGTCACCCCACCGGAAGCTGAAGCCCTCGATCGCAAGCTCGATACCCTGCTTCCCCGCGTGCGCATCACCGAGCTGCTGCTTGAAGTCGCCGAACGCACTGGTTTTTTGAACGCATTCCGTGACCTGCGCTCAGGCAAGGAGCACGACAACCCCAGCACGGTACTCGCCGCAATTCTGGCTGATGGCACCAACCTCGGGCTGGAGCGGATGGCCAATGCCAGCGAAGGCGTCAGCTATGCCCAACTCGCATGGACCCACAACTGGTATCTTTCACCCGAGAACTATCAGGCCGCGCTGGCCATGATCATCTCAGCCCATCACGAATTACCCTTCGCGCGGCATTGGGGCGCTGGCACCAGTTCGTCGTCCGATGGCCAGTTCTTCCGGTCGGGGCGGAGCCGTTCAGGGGCGGCGGACGTCAATGCCAAATATGGCGCCGAACCTGGCGTGAAAATCTATTCTCACCTTTCCGATCACTTCGCATCATTCGGATCACGGATCATGTCCGCGACGGCAGGTGAAGCGCCTTACGTGCTCGACGGGCTTGTCCTGGGCGCCGGCAACCTTCCGTTGCATGAGCACTATACCGATACCGGCGGCGCCACCGATCATGTTTTCGCACTCTGCCACCTACTCGGGTTCCGCTTCGCGCCCCGGCTGCGCGATATTGGCGACCGCAAGCTGGGTTCGATCGCTGCGCCATCGACATACAAGGGCATCGAAAATCTGATGGGCCGCACCATCAAAACGGCAGCGATCGAGGCCGATTGGGATGACATCGTCAGGATTGTCGCCTCAATCAAGGATGGCACGGTGGCGCCGTCAGTAATCTTGCGAAAACTTGCCGCCTACAAACGCCAGAACAGGCTGGATTTTGCATTGGCTGAACTGGGCCGTATCGAGCGCACTTTGTTCACGCTCGATTGGCTTGAACAACCGGAACTGCGACGTGCCTGTCAGGCCGGTCTCAACAAAGGCGAGGCGAGGCACACGCTTGCCGCCGCCATCTATACCAACCGGCAGGGTCGGTTCACCGATCGCTCGCTGGAAAATCAGGAATTTCGCGCATCTGGGCTGAACCTGCTGATTGCGGCGATTTCCTACTGGAACACGGTCTATCTCGACCGGGCCGCCCAGCACCTCAACGCTGTCGGCACGGCGTTCGATGCGGCACTGCTTGCGCACCTTTCTCCGATGGGCTGGGCGCACATCAGTCTGACCGGCGATTACCTCTGGGAGCAGGCCAGGCGACTTCCAGCAGGTGAATTCCACCCACTCAACGAGCCAATGGCGCGGTTGAAGCGTGTAGCGTAGCCCATGTTCCGCTTATGTCCGAGAAATCGTTGTCTGGCGAACAAACCTTGAGGTGACGCCTATAACCATCACCGTGTCACCGAGGCGACCCGCATCACCGTCGAGATAGTCAGCAAGATCGCCGGGCAGTCCGGCTTCGTCGTCCTCCCTCGGCGCTGGGTGGTCGAGCGGTTCTTCGCTTGGGTCAATCGAAACCGCCGTCTGGCCAAGGACGTGGAAGCCACCCTCAAATCCGCCGCAGCCTTCCTCTACGCCGCCGCCGCCATGCTCATGCTACGCCGTTTGGCTCGGTCAGCGTGAGTTTCGAAACCGACTCTTAGACCGCGAAGGGCTTTTGCCAGAAAGCGCTTCGCAGACTTGGCGCTGCGAGTCGGTGACAGGTAGAAATCAATCGTGTCGCCCCGCTTGTCGACCGCCCGATACAGGTAGGTCCATTTGCCCCGCACCTTGACGTAAGTCTCATCGAGGCGCCAGCTCAGATCAAAACCACGCCGCCAGAACCAGCGGAGTCGTTTCTCCATCTCCGGCGCGTAGCGCTGCACCCAACGATAGATAGTCGTATGATCGACATCGATCCCACGCTCAGCCAGCATTTCCGCGAGATCACGATAGCTGATGCCGTATCGACAATACCAGCGCACCGCCCATAGGATGACCTCTCCGGTGAAGTGCCGCCCCTTGAAATCGTTCATCGCAACCGATCCTGCCAATCCAGCAGCCCAATCTTGGCCACTGCGCCAGAGTTTGCAACAGAGCCTTTTTATTCAACCCAACTGGCCCCATTTTAAACCGGTGCCTGGCCCGTTTTTATCCCGGTGTTGACACGCGTCAAAGAGATCAGCCATAGGTGCGTCATACGCACAGGTTATGTGCTTGTCGTGATAATTGTCCTTCGCGTTCCAATCTCTCACATGGGCAGCCAAGCAGGGCATTAACATTGCGTTTGCATCGATGCTCGAACCGCTGACCAGCGGCGAGATTTCCCGATGCCAACCGAGCAGAAGAGAAAATTGGCATGTTTGAGACAACCAATCCCTACACCGGCGAGACCCTGAAGACGTTTGAGACGGCGACTGCCGGGGAAATTACCCAAGCTATCGGGGATGCCGATGCGGCTTTCCAGCAGTGGCGCATGACCTCGTTCGCCAAACGCGTTGAGGTCATGCGCGCGGCGGCGCAAATCCTGCGTCGTGACACCGACAAGTACGCGCCGCTCCTGACGGTGGAAATGGGCAAGCTGATCGCCGAGGCGCACGCCGAAGTCGAACTGTCCGCCGCGATCTTCGACTATTACGCGGATAACGCTGAACGGCTTCTGGCGCCCGAAAAGCTCCCCGTCGCAGACCCTGCCGAAGGCGATGCGGTTCTCGTCCATGATCCGCTTGGCGTGCTGCTCGCGATCGAGCCGTGGAATTTTCCTTACTACCAGATCGCGCGGATCATCGCGCCGCAGCTTTCTGCGGGTAATACGATCCTGCTCAAGCATGCGGCGAACGTGCCGCAGTGCGCTGCGGCGTTCGAAGAATTGATGCTGGAGGCCGGTCTTCCTAAGCATGCTTTCATCAACCTTTACGTCGATCACGACCATGTACAGATGATCCTCGACGATCCGCGCGTGCAGGGTGTCGCACTGACGGGTTCGGAAGCTGCCGGCGCTGCCGTGGCATCGGCAGCGGGCAGGGCGCTCAAAAAGTCCACCATGGAACTCGGCGGCGCCGATGCCTTCATCGTGCTAAAGGACGCCGACCTCGAAAAGACCGTCAAATGGGCAGTGTTCGGCAGGCACTGGAACGGTGGGCAGGTCTGCGTCTCGTCCAAACGCATGATCATTGCCGACGAGGTCTACGACGAATTCCTCGAAAGCTATACCAAAGGTGTGGGCGCGTTGCGCATGGGTGACCCATTCGACCCTGAGACCACTCTGGCGCCGCTCTCTTCCCAACGGGCTGCGGATGGTCTCAGAGAAATGATCGCCAAGGCGGTCGAACATGGCGCCACGGCCACTGCTGTGGGTCCCGAAATTCCCAATCAGGGCGCTTTCGTGCAGCCCACCATCCTGACCGATATCGGCGATGATAATCCCGCGCGACACTGGGAGTTCTTCGGCCCGGTCTCGATGCTGTTTCGAGCGAAGAACGAAGATGATGCCGTGCGCATCGCCAACGATTCCCCCTTTGGCCTTGGCGGCTCGGTCTTCACGTCGGATACGGCCCACGGTGCCAAGGTGGCGCGGCGCATCTCGACCGGCATGGTCTTCGTCAACCATCCGACCATGGTCAAAGCCGATCTGCCGTTCGGCGGCGTGCGCAGGTCGGGCTATGGACGCGAACTGCTCGGTCTTGGCATCAAGGAATTCGTTAATCACAAGCTGATCGACATCGTCGATATCGACGCGCCATTCTGAGGATACCTGACTTACGGACTGCGCATATCGGCGAAGCCGACAGCGTTTTATTGTTTATGAAGCGAGGCCCCAATGCAGAGCACCATGAAAGCCGCCGTCGTACGTGAATTCGGCAAGCCCCTCGTGATCGAGGAGGTGCAGGTGCCCCGGCCAGGGCCGGGCCAGATCCTCGTCAAGATCGCCGCAACTGGCGTGTGCCATACCGACCTTCACGCGGCTGAAGGCGACTGGCCGGTCAAGCCGAACCCGCCCTTCATCCCGGGACACGAGGGGGCAGGGCATGTCGTAGCTGTCGGGCAGGGCGTAACCCATGTGAAGGAGGGCGACCGGGTCGGTGTGCCATGGCTCTATTCCGCTTGCGGGCACTGCACGCACTGCCTGGGGGGCTGGGAAACCCTGTGCCACGAGCAGCAGAACACCGGCTACTCGGTAAACGGCAGCTTCGCAGAGTATGTGCTGGCCGATGCCAATTACGTAGGCCGCCTTCCGGACAATGTTAGCTTCATCGACATCTCGCCGATCCTGTGCGCCGGGGTTACCGTCTACAAGGGCCTCAAGGTCACCGATACGAAGCCGGGCGATTGGGTGGCGATATCAGGTATCGGGGGTCTCGGGCATATGGCGGTACAATATGCCAAGGCGATGGGGTTTAATGTGGTCGCGGTCGATATCGACGACGCAAAACTGAAGCTTGCACAGGATCTTGGCGCGTCGCTGACCGTCAACGCGCGGGATGTGGATCCGGTGGCCTTCATCACCAAAGAGATTGGCGGCGCGCAGGGCGTTCTGGTCACTGCTGTCTCCCCGACAGCCTTCCAGCAGGCGATGGGCATGGCGCGGCGCGGCGGGACCATATCGCTCAATGGCTTGCCGCCCGGTGATTTTCCCATCTCGATTTTCGACACTGTCCTCAACGGCATCACCGTGCGCGGCTCGATCGTCGGCACACGCCTCGACTTGCAGGAATCGCTCGACTTTGCGGCGCAGGGCAAGGTCAAGGCGACGGTCACTACCGATAGCCTCGAGAACATCAACGACGTCTTCGCCCGCATGCACAAGGGCGAGATCGAGGGACGCGTGGTTCTCGATCTCGAGAACGCCTAGCAATCCCTGCCTCGGTTTGCCGATCCCGTAGTTCGGGATGGCGCACCTGATCCGTTGTCGCTCACTTTCCCCGGTTGAGAACGGCGGAGCAATATTCGACCACGCTAGCGGCGGGATAGTCCTGCTGCGGGCGGCGTAAAAGTCGTCCACCTTGAAGCCTTTCTGCCAAGTCAGGGAGGTGTGGGGATCTACAGCGTGGAACTTTATCTTCAGGTCCGTTTGGCTTGCGCGGATGGCATGAGCCAGCGGGCGGCGGCGAAGCGTTTCAATGTGTCGCGCGACACGGTGCGCAAGATGCTGTCGTTTTCATCGCCACCGGGTTACCGGCGTCAATCTGTCCCGCAGCGTCCGAAGCTGGACGGGTTTGTGGCGATCATTGATGGATGGCTTGAAGGGGACCGCTGCGTCCCGCGCAAACAGCGCCATACGGCGAAGCGGGTATTCGACCGCTTGCGCGCCGAGCATGGTTTCACCGGCGGCTATACGATCATCAAGGATTACATCCGCGAGCGTGAGCAACGCAGCCGGGAGATGTTCGTGCCGCTGGCCCACCCGGCGGGGGATGCGCAGGCCGATTTCGGGAAGCGCTGGTGGAGATCGGCGGGGTGCAGCAGAAGGCCTACTTCTTCGCACTCGATCTGCCGCACAGTGATGCCTGCTATGTGCGGGCCTATCCGGCGGCGGTGGCGGAGGCCGGGTGGACGGACACGTTCATGCCTTCGCGTTCTTCGGCGCGGTGCCGCGCTCGATCGTCTATGACAACGATCGCTGCCTTGTGGCGAAGATCCTGCCAGACGGCACGCGTAAGCGTGCCACGCTGTTCAGCGCTTTCCTGTCGCATTACGTGATCCGCGACCGCTATGCCCGCCCGGGCAAGGGAACGAGAAAGGCAATGTGGAAGGGCTGGTTGGTTACTGCCGCCGCAATTTCATGGTGCCGATCCCGAAGTTCCCGACCTGGGAGGCCTTCAACCTATGGCTGGAGGAGCAATGCCGCAAGCGCCAGCAGGACAAGGTGCGCGGACAGAGCGAGACGATCGGTGAGCGCTTGCAACGCGATCTGGCAGCCATGCAGCCTCTGCCCGCTACACCCTTCGAGGCCTGCGATCAGACGAGCGGGCGGGTCTCCTCGCAATCCCTGGTGCGCTACAGGACCAACGATTATTCGGTTCCGGTGGCACGGGGCCATCAGGAGGTCTGGATCAGGGCCTATGTCGATGAGGTGGTGGTCGGCTGCCGCAGCGAAGTCATCGCCCGTCATCCTCGTTGTTATGCCCGCGAGGAGGTTATCTTCGACCCGCTCCACTATCTCCCGCTGATCGAGCAGAAGATCAACGCATTCGACCGAGCCGCGCCTTTGCAGGGCTGGGATTTGCCCGAAGCGTTCACGACACTGCAGCGGTTGATGGAAGGCCGCATGCACAAGCATGGCAGGCGTGAATATGTACAGGTGCTGCGCCTGTTGGAAACGTTCACCCTCGCCGATCTCCAGGCGGCGGTGGAACAGGCCATTGATCTTGGCGCCATCGGCTTCGATGCCGTCAAGCACCTCGCCCTGTGCCGGGTCGAACGCGTACCGCCGGGCTGGACACGGACGTCTATCCCTTCCTGCCACGCACAACGGTCGAGAAGACCTTTGCCAGAGCCTATCTGAGCCTGCTCTCCGACCAGCAGGAGGCCGCATGAGCGATCAGACCCCGGAGCTTCTTCTCGCTCACAATCTCAAGGCACTCAAGCTGCCTACGTGCCTGCGAGAGCACCACAAGCTCGCCCGGCAATGTGCCGCTGAAGGCGTCGATCATATCCGCTTCCTCGCCCGCCTTGTCGAGATGGAGATGATCGACAGGGAGCGTCGTATGGTCGAGCGGCGCATCAAGGCCGCGCGCTTCCCCGCCGTCAAAAGCCTCGACAGCTTCGACTTCACCGTCATCCCGAGGCTCAACAAGATGCAGGTGCTCGAGATGGCGCGCTGCGAGTGGATCGAGCGGCGTGAGAACGCCATCGCTCTGGGGCCATCGGGCACCGGAAAGACGCACGTAGCGTTGGGGCTCGGACTGGCAGCATGCCAGAAAGGGCTGTCGGTGGGCTTCACCACTGCGGCGGCGCTGGTCAGCGAAATGATGGAGGCGCGCGACGAGCGGCGTCTCCTGCGCTTCCAGAAGCAGATGGTCGGATACAAACTGCTCATCATCGACGAACTGGGCTTCGTACCGCTCTCCAAGACCGGCGCCGAACTGCTGTTCGAGCTGATCTCCCAGCGTTACGAACGCGGCTCCACCTTGATCACCAGCAACCTGCCCTTCGACGAATGGACCGAAACCTTCGGATCCGAGCGTCTCACAGGCGCGCTCCTCGATCGCCTGACCCATCACGTCAGCATCCTCGAGATGAACGGCGAAAGCTATCGCCTCGCTCACAGCCGGGCCCGCAAGGCCAAAATCAGACCCTGAAAAGCAAGCCAATGCCGGGGGGAGTGGCCCTCGGGCTACGCCCTCACGCCACTCCCCCCGGCGTGTAACACGATGGCCTGGTTTTACGCCGCCCCATGGCCGACTTTTGCTCCGCCGTTGACACCCAGGGCGGAAATGACGCGGTATGAGAAGCCACGCGGCAGATCGAGGAGCTGGCGCGGGTCAGCCTCCAGCGGGCCATAGCCTGCCGCGATCGATGAACGAGAAAGGCTCGATGTCGCGCAACCGCTCAGCGCCAGGCCCGAAAACGCGAGTGAGGTCAGGCCCATAAAGGAACGACGATCGATGGGTGCGATGTTCTGCATGGCTGTAACCTAGGCTTCGATTGGGTCGTTTGCGTGAATGGCGATCAGCGCCCCGGAGCAACGGCGATGGCCGACAGGTCCGTTGCCGGATCGATCGGTACACCGGCTTCCTTTCGCTCGGAGTAGCGGTCGACCAGTTGGGTGGTATGTGGGCGCAGCAGTACGGTGAAGCGCACCAGCTCTTCCATCACGTCCACGATCCGGTCGTAATAGCTCGACGGCTTCATGCGGCCTGCATCATCGAACTCGTCGAACGCCTTGGCGACCGACGACTGGTTGGGGATCGTCACCATCCGCATCCAACGACCGAGAACGCGCAGCGTGTTGACGCTGTTGAACGACTGCGATCCCGCCGACACCTGCATGACAGCCAGCGTGCGGCCTTGGGTGGGACGCATCCCGCCCATGCTGAGCGGTAGGTGATCGATTTGCAGCTTCATGATGCCGGTTATCTGGCCGTGGCGTTCGGGGCTGCACCACACCTGTCCCTCCGACCACATCGACAGCTCGCGCAGCTCGTGGACGGCAGGGTGATCGTCGCCTGCGTGCTGGTCGGGCAGTGGCAGCGTCGCCGGGTCGAAGATGCGCGTCTCGCAGCCGAAGAAGCGGAGCAGGCGAGCCGCCTCCTCGATGCACAGGCGCGAATAGGATCGTTCGCGCAACGATCCGTAGAGCAGCAGGATGCGGGGCGGCGGATCACCAGCGCCCAGCCCAAGGGCGGGACGATCGATCGCATAGCGCCTATCAAGCGCTGGCAGATGATCGGGGTCGGCAAGGTCACGCAGAGGCATCAGGCAATCCCAATTCGCAGCGCGAGCGCCGCCAGTGTGATGAGCAGGACAGGCACGGTGAGCGTCACCCCGACCCGGAAATAATAGCCCCACCCGATCCGAATGCCCTTCTGTCCCAGGACGTGCAGCCACAGCAGCGTTGCGAGCGAGCCGATCGGCGTCAGCTTGGGGCCGAGGTCGCAGCCGATCACGTTGGCGTAGATCATCGCTTCCCGGACCGCCCCGGTTGCGTGCGCGGCGTCGATCGACAGCGCGCCCACCAGCACGGTCGGCATGTTATTCATCACCGACGACAGGACGGCCGCGATCAGGCCGGTTCCCAGCGCCGCACCCCACACGCCGCCTTGCGCGGTGCGATCGAGCAGCGCTGCCAGATGGTCGGTCAACCCTGCGTTCCGCAGGCCATAGACGACCAGGTACATGCCGAGCGAGAAGATCACGACCTGCCACGGCGCTCCGCGCAGCACCTTGCCGGTCTGGATCACATGGCCTCGCCCGGCGATCACCAGCAGCAGGATCGCGCCGGCAGCGGCAACGGCGCTGACTGGCACGCCCAGCGGTTCAAGCAGGAAGAAGCCGGCGAGCAGGAGCGCGAGGACGATCCATCCGGCGCGGAAGGTCGCGGCATCCCGGATCGCGGCATGAGGAGCGCGCAACGCCGCGACATCGTAATCCTGCGGTATATCGCGCCGGAAGAAGATCAGCAGCGCGCCCAGCGTAGCGGCGATCGACACCAGATCAACCGGCACCATCACGGACGCATATTCCCCGAACCCGATCCCGAAGAAGTCGGCCGACACGATGTTGACGAGGTTCGAGACGACCAGCGGCAAGCTGGCGGTGTCAGCGATGAACCCCGCCGCCATGACGAACGCCAGCGTGGCTCTGTCCTTGAAGCCGAGCGCCCGCAGCATAGCGATGACGATCGGCGTCAGGATCAGCGCCGCACCGTCATTGGCGAACAGCGCGGATACACCTGCGCCGAGCAGCACGATCAGGACGAACAGCCGGCGACCATGCCCCCCGCCCCAGCGCGCGACATGCAGTGCCGCCCATTCGAAGAACCCGGCTTCATCCAGCAACAGGCTGATGACGATGATCGCGACGAACGCGGCGGTTGCGTTCCAGACGATGCCCCATACCACCGGCACGTCGGACAGGGTGACGACGCCTGCAAGCAGCGCCACGACCGCCCCGCCCATCGCGCTCCACCCGATGCCGAGGCGCTTGGGCTGCCAGATGACGAGCGCGATCGTCGCGACGAAGATCAGGACGGCAAGGAGCATCAGGCGACGCGCTGGCCTGACGCATCGACCACCTGTTCGCCGTCTTCCTTGGCGAATGCGGCTAGCTGGCCGCTTGGCAGCAGGTCGAGGACGGCTTCGGACGGTCGGCACAGCTTCACGCCGATCGGCGAGACGACCAGCGGCCGGTTGATGAGGATGGGATGCGCCATCATCGCGTCCACCAACGCGTCGTCAGACAGCGACGTGTCGCCCAAGCCCAGCTTTGCATAGGGTGTGCCCTTCTCGCGCAGCAGCTCGCGGGGCGTCATGCCGGCGCGGTCGATCAGTGCGACCAGCAGCGCGCGGGCGGGCGGGGTTTTCAGATACTCGACCACATGCGGCTCGATGCCGGCATTGCGGATCATGGCGAGGGTGTTGCGTGACGTGCCGCACGCGGGGTTGTGATAGATGACGATATCGACGGCCACGGGGCGTCCTTTCAGCAGCAGGGGGCGAGTTCGGCGAGGAGTGGCGCACACAGTTTAGGCGAGCCGGCGCAGCAGTCCTTGACGAGGAACAGCGTCAGCGCGCGCAGGCCGTCCAGATCGGCCCGGTAGATGATCGATCGGCTATGGCGCTCAGACCGGACCAAGCCAGCGCGGGCGAGAATGCCGAGGTGTGCCGACATGGTGTTCTGTGGCACGTCGAGCTGACGGGCGATTTCGCCGGCCGCCATTCCAGCAGGTTCGTGGCGGACCAGCAGGCGGAACACATCGAGGCGCGTGCCCTGCGCAAGAGCACCCAGTGCAGCGATGGCCGAACCAGTTTCCATAATTCTAGCATAGCGGATATATGGCGTGTCGCTAGTCTTGCTTACCCATTCGTGGATCAGGTGTCTCACCGCTCACCCGGCGACGGGTTTTGGGGAAGGGTTAGGGCGTCCCGTTTGTCGATCCCATGCGAGACGGGATCGCAAAACCTTAGGGTGTCATTCCGCCCTCAACCGTACCCGGCCGCGAGCGGCGCATTTTTCAACAGCCCCAGGTGTTTTCCGACGCCCTCAGGCCTTAGCGTATATCTGTGCCCGTTTTATGTGACGCCCCCTAAAGGGGCGCGGAAAGGATCACATTGATGTTTACGGACGAAGAGCGGATCAAAGGGTCGGCGAAGCTGCCCGCCCATAGCCGGCACTCCCATGCGCCGCTCAAACTTCTCGCGGAGATGGCTGCCGAACATGGCCGTGAACTCGTCGCTTTGTTCTACGATACGCTGCTTCGTGACCAGGAGGCTGCCCAGTTCCTGAACCACGCTGTGGTGCAGGAGAGGCTCAGCTCTTCCCTCATTGAGTGGCTCACGCAGTTGTTTTCCGGACAGGACATTCGCGACTCCCCCGAAAAGCAGGCCCGCCAGAAGATCATTGGCGAAGTCCACGCTCGCATCAAGATTCCGGTCCATCTCGTAATGACAGGCGCGCTGGTGATCAAGACACGGCTCGCTGAATTGCTGCAGGGTCAGGCAGTCGATCCGTTGGTAGGCATTCGCGCGCTTCAACTTGCTGATGCGCGAATGGACACGGCCGTCATGCTCATCAGCCAGTCCTATGTAAAGGACACCACGGCAAGAGCGAGACTAGATGAAGCCTATCGGCTCTTCTCTCTGGATCAGGACGCTGCAGTCGACAAAGAGACGCAGCGCGCCAGCCTGATGGAGTGGAGCCAGAACACACTGTTCGCGCTTCTGCAAGCTGGCCCTGGTGGCGGGTTGCTCCGCTTGGGCGATTCCGCCTTCGGACTTTGGCTTCGGCATCGGGCACAGTTCATGTTTGAGCAATCGGCGCAGTTCAGCACTGTGGTCCGACTTGTCGAGCGCATCGATGAGATGCTCCTGCCAGAGCTGGATGCTCCCCGTAAGCGTCAGGATGGCTCATCCGCCTTGGCGGATTTGCGCGCCGCAGTTGACGAAATTTCCTTCCTGGTCGCTGATCTCTTCCAGACATTAAGCACCATGGAAGGAGGACGCGATCCGCTGACCCGTGCCCTTAACCGCCGTTTCCTGCCTGCCATACTTGGCCGCGAGGTCACATTCGCGAAGGAGAACGGGACAGCGCTCAGCGTCATGCTGGTCGATATCGACCACTTCAAGGCGATCAATGATCGGCACGGCCATCAGGTCGGTGATGAAGTCCTCCGGCAGGTGGCACAAGTGATCGTCGGGAATGTCCGGGCGACGGACTTCGTTTTCCGGTACGGGGGCGAGGAGTTCCTGATCGTCCTAGTCGAGACAGGCATCGAGGCTGCGGCCAACATAGCGGAGCGCATTCGGGCAGATATGGAGGGCCATATTTTCGAAACGGGAAGCTCGGGCGGCCTCAGTGTCACCGCGTCGATCGGCATTGCCCTGCATTCCGGCCATCCCGATCAGAAATTCCTGATCAAGGCCGCGGATGAGGCACTCTATCGGGCCAAGGCCGCAGGTCGCAACACGGTGGAACTCGCCCCGATTTATGGAGAAGGCGGGAAGGGGATTTGGCCGCTTGCCACATGACGTTCTTTACACCCAGATGTTTACGGGCATCAGGCTCCAAGTTTCCTGGATTTATCGGTGGCGGTATCGCTCGAGACCGCCACTTGCGTGGCTTGCATAACGGCTCTGTTGCAAAGATCGTCCGCGAGCGAGTGAGATCCGCCGCTTCATGGCAATCAAGCGGCCGTGGCCAGGTGTTGGTTTAGTAATTCCATGGCCTCGGTCAGGGCTGATGGGCCAATGCCGAAAGCTCGCTCGACAAGACGCACCTCGCCCATGATCCCTGGTTGCAGGCACCATGGTCGGGCCTGTCCTTTGCGTAGGGCGCGCATGACCTCGAAGCCTTTGATCGTGGCGTAGGCTGTGGGCATCGATTTGAAACCACGGACGGGCTTGATCAATATCTTGAGCTTGCCATGATCAGCCTCGATCACATTGTTCAGGTATTTCACCTGCCGGTGTTCAGTCGCCGCCGCGAGCCTTCCTTCTCGTTTCAACTCAGCGATTGCGGCGCCGTAGCTTGGTGCCTTGTCGGTGTTGAGTTTCGTCGGCTTTTCCCAGTCCTTTAGACCGCGAAGGGCTTTTGCCAGAAAGCGCTTCGCAGACTTGGCGCTGCGAGTCGGTGACAGGTAGAAATCAATCGTGTCGCCCCGCTTGTCGACCGCCCGATACAGGTAGGTCCATTTGCCCCGCACCTTGACGTAAGTCTCATCGAGGCGCCAGCTCAGATCAAAACCACGCCGCCAGAACCAGCGGAGTCGTTTCTCCATCTCCGGCGCGTAGCGCTGCACCCAACGATAGATAGTCGTATGATCGACATCGATCCCACGCTCAGCCAGCATTTCCGCGAGATCACGATAGCTGATGCCGTATCGACAATACCAGCGCACCGCCCATAGGATGACCTCTCCGGTGAAGTGCCGCCCCTTGAAATCGTTCATCGCAACCGATCCTGCCAATCCAGCAGCCCAATCTTGGCCACTGCGCCAGAGTTTGCAACAGAGCCCGCGCATGACCTCGAAGCCTTTGATCGTGGCGTAGGCTGTGGGCATCGATTTGAAACCACGGACGGGCTTGATCAATATCTTGAGCTTGCCATGATCAGCCTCGATCACATTGTTCAGGTATTTCACCTGCCGGTGTTCAGTCGCCGCCGCGAGCCTTCCTTCTCGTTTCAACTCAGCGATTGCGGCGCCGTAGCTTGGTGCCTTGTCGGTGTTGAGTTTCGTCGGCTTTTCCCAGTCCTTTAGACCGCGAAGGGCTTTTGCCAGAAAGCGCTTCGCAGACTAACGCTGCGAGTCGGTGACAGGTAGAAATCAATCGTGTCGCCCCGCTTGTCGACCGCCCGATACAGGTAGGTCCATTTGCCCCGCACCTTGACGTAAGTCTCATCGAGGCGCCAGCTCAGATCAAAACCACGCCGCCAGAACCAGCGGAGTCGTTTCTCCATCTCCGGCGCGTAGCGCTGCACCCAACGATAGATAGTCGTATGATCGACATCGATCCCACGCTCAGCCAGCATTTCCGCGAGATCACGATAGCTGATGCCGTATCGACAATACCAGCGCACCGCCCATAGGATGACCTCTCCGGTGAAGTGCCGCCCCTTGAAATCGTTCATCGCAACCGATCCTGCCAATCCAGCAGCCCAATCTTGGCCACTGCGCCAGAGTTTGCAACAGAGCCATCGCGCGCATCCTGCCCGAGCCGGCGCACACCTGGCTTGACGGCGCCGCGTTCAACCTCGGCTGGCTCGTTGTCTATGTCGTCTCGACGGCGCTGCTCTGGAATGGTGGCCGTTCGCCGGTCGCATCACGGGACGAAGCAGCATGACCGAAGCTGCGACAGCGACAGGCGACGAACAAGTGGGGGAGGAAGCATCAGGCGCTTTCAGCATGAAGCCACTGATGTTCGAGACCTTCGTCTGCTCGATGGCGATGATGTCGTTCGTGGCGCTCGCGGGCCCCATCGCGCGCGTGCTTGGCCTCGAGCCATGGCAGGTCGGCGGGGCGATGACCGCGTCGGGCATCGCCTGGATGATCATGGCGCGGTTCTGGGGCGGCCTTAGCGATCGGCGCGGCGCTCGTCGCTTGACGGCTTGATTGGATCGGGGGCGCCGCGATCAAGCGTTACCGCTCGGTTAGAGAATGGGATGACCAAATTATCGCTGCAACTTTGCCATCGCTTCCACTTCGATGGTTGTAAGCTCGTCGATTGTCAGGTCGAGCGCAGAGCGCTGCTTCTTCAAGTCGACCAACCTTTCCCGGATGCGGGCAATCAATCGCTCCATTTGCTCCTTATGCTCGGGATCGGCATCGTAGAGATCGAGAAACTCCTTGATTTCCTTGATGGAGAAGCCAAGGCGTTTGCCGCGCAAAATCAGCTGTATGCGTCCGATCTCACGCCTGGAATATGCCCGGGTACTGCCTACCCGTTGAGGGGCGATAAGCCCCTCCTTTTCGTAGAAGCGTAGCGTGCGAAGTGTCAGTCCGAGTTCCTGAGCGACATCCTGGATGCCGTACACTTGTAAATCCGCATCCTTTGCGCGGGTTCTCCCCTTGTGCGTGGGGTTGTCGCGATCCGCGTCCTTAAGCGTTTCATCGTCCTCGGCGAGGTGGAGCGAGTTCCCCATGCCATCCACTCCCTGTCCTCCAATCACGGCTACCCTACCACTCAAGCGCATAAGCCTCGTAGCTTGACAGGGGATAGAGGCTCAGGCGAGCTTTTTGTTCTCCTCCTCGATCAAATCCTTCTTCGAAAGTTTGCCGATCAACGTCTTGGGCAGGCTGTCCCGGAATGCGAAGGCCTTGGGCATCTCGATCTTGCTGAGGCGATCCTGCAAAAAGACCTTGAGTTCATCGACGGTCAGGTTCGATCCCTCGTGCAGCGCGATGAACAACTTGGGAGATTGACCTCTGTAGGCGTCAGGAATCGCGATTGCGATCGCCTCCTTTACCGCCGGGTGCTGGTAGGCCGCATCCTCGATGATCCGGGGATATACATTATATCCGCCACAGAAGATGATGTCCTTGATGCGGTCGACGAGGAAGAGATAGCCATCCTCATCAAAATAGCCGATATCGCCGGTTCGTAGCGCGCCATCGACGAAGACAGCACTGGTTTCTGCAGGGCGCTGCCAATAGCCCTTCATCACCTGAGGGCCGCGGGCGCACACTTCTCCGCGTTCTCCCTGGGGAAGAACCCGCGAGGGATTCTCCGGATCTCGGATCTCGATGATGGTGCCGGGGAAACTTGGGCCGCAGCTATTGTCCTTCACCGTCCCAAACAACGGGTTGCAGGCGATGATCGGGGCGGTTTCGGAGAGCCCATATCCTTCCACGACCCTGGCACGCGTGCGTGCCTCGAACTCCTCGCGTACCTCGAGCGGGAGCGGTGCGCCGCCGGATATACAGGCGCGCACGGCCGAGAGATCGGGTATCTCGTCGTCCGGAAGCGCGTTCAGGGCAACATAGATCGTAGGCACGCCGAAGAACTGTGTCGGCGGCTTGCGCTTCATCGTGTTGAGAACCTGCTTCATCTCAAACCGTGGCAGCAGGACGATTTCGGCGCCGATTTCGACTGAGAAGTTGAGCACCGTCGTGAGTGCGAAGACGTGAAACATGGGCAGGACGCCGAGAGTTCTCTCCTGCTGCGGGCGAAGTCCTCCCACATGCACCACCATCTGGGCGCTGTTCGCCGTGAGGTTGGCGTGGGTCAGCATTGCGCCCTTGGGCACGCCGGTTGTGCCTCCGGTATATTGAAGGACCGCGACATCATCAGGGTGACGTTCTACCGCGTCAGGTTCGGCATCATGGGCGAGAAGCGCCTTGAGCCGGACATGAAGGCCTTCGTCGAGTATCCGCGCGTGGTCTTTTCGCTTGAATAGCGCAAAGCCCAGGCCTTGCAGCCAGGGCAGCATATCCCTCATGCCGCACAACACGATCTTGTCCAGCCCGGCACGTGGCGCGACGGCTTGCACTTTCTCGTGGATTATCCGGACGTCCGGTACCGCCATCATGCGCGTTCCCGAGTCCCGGATCTGATGCTCCAGTTCGCGCTCCGTGTAGAGCGGGTTGAAGTTGACCACGATCGCACCCACGCGCAGCGCCGCGAAGTACAATATCGCGAAATAGGGGCAGTTCGGCAGGCACAGGCCGAACCGATCGCCCTTGCGCAGCCCCTGATCCTGCAATCCACGTGCTGCACGGCGAACGAGTTGCCCCACCTGCGCATAAGTCCAGGTTCGCCCGAGAAAGTCGATGGCGACGCGTTCGGGATAAAGGTTCAACGCATTGTCGAGGAGGTCGGTCAGGAGCCGTGGCGGAATTGCCGGTTCCGGTATCGACGGGAAGGCGCTGATGGCGGGCTGGGGCATGGCGATCTCCAGCATCAGAAGTGGAAACGTCCGCCGAGCGACAGCACGACGGCGTGCGCGTCCTCGAGCTTGCCGTCCATCAGGATCGGCGTCTGCACGGCCGTGCCGGCATAGGCCGCTGTCGTGCGATCAATAGTCGTATCCTTGAACGTAATATACGCTGCGCCCGCATCGAGCGTGAACCGGGAAGACACGGCATAGCTTGTGCCGGCAGCGAAATTCCAACGGTTGCTGTCAGGCACTCGAGCGTCCCGATTGCCGTTGCGCGTCGGGGTCTGGGCGTGTTGAACGCCGGCACGAACGGTCCAGGCTGGTGTGACCGCGTAATCGATGCCGCCTGCGAAGCTCCAAGTGTCCCGGTAATTTTGCGGGATTGAAACGTTGAGCGGCGCGCCGAGCCGGATAGCGTCGAATTTCGACCAACCCATGCGGGTCACCTGACCGTTGAGGGTGACCTTGGGCGACACCGCCACGCGCGCTCCGAAGATCGCCTGCCAGGGGGTCTCGAACGTGGCGTTTGCATTCACTACGCTGTTTTGCCCGGCGAGCGGACCAAGAAGACCGGTCGTCGTCACCGAACCGTCGAGATTATGCTTCACGCTCGACTTGTAGCTGGCGCCCAGTTGCATGGGGCCGGCGCGATATTGCAGCCCGGCCGACCAGCCAAGATCCCAACCATTGCCTTTCAGCTCCTGGTGGCCGTCGGCGAGAAGAGGCGATAGGTTCGGCAGATAGTTGGACAATGATGCGTCGGCATATTCGATATTAAGCGCGGCGCCGATGCTGAGATTTGGCGTAACGAGGTAGGCGATCGATGGCTGGATGTCGTATGTTCGCAGCTTGGTCTTGTCGGCGCTATACCGTGCCCAGCTGTCGGCATCATAATTGGTTGTGAAGCTATAAGGGGAGGCGACGGTCAGCCCCAAAGCGAGCCGTGATGTCAGGCCGACGGCTATCGCGCCGGAGGGTAGTACGCCATTATTGATCGGATCACGAGAGCGTTGGCTCCCGCCTACAGCCGCAGCCGACTGCCCGGGACGGACAATGAGCGTGTTGACATTGTCAACCGACCCTTTGGGAAGGATTACGCTTACGGCCTGGTGGGCATCGACTCCTTCCATGCCTGCGATCGCAGCCGGATTCCACCAGAGGGACTGTACGCCCTGGTCGGCGACCTCGCCCGAAAAGGCTCGTCCGGCACCTCTGGACGATTGTTCCTGAAGGTAAAAGGCCTGCGCGCTCGCGGCTTGCGGCGCGAGCAATCCAGCCGCCACGGCCGATGTTGCGATCCCAACTTTCCAATTTTTGCCTGCCACGCCCATCTCCCCTTTCGTGATTGTCAAATTCCTCGTGCTTATCGGAGGCGCGTCCATGTCTGCGTCTTGCACAGGGGCCAGACGATGCAGCCCTTGAGGCGCAAATGATCCCGATCGGCTAACGTGACCGTCGCGCTGTATGTACCGCCATCCTCAGCGTTGTAGATGGAACCACCCGACCAACTGCCCGACTTCCACGTAAAACCCTGCAGAATCTGCAATCCACGAAGCGGACGACCGCGCAACGCAGCGGTCTTGTTCTTTTCGTCACGTAGTTCGGGGTTGGCTTTGATCCCGTCGGAACTGATCAAGGCACCGCAGATCGATTGCCCGCAGCGGGTGATTTCCACGACGCCATGACGGCTCTCGGTTTGCCAGCGACCGACAACGGTGTCGGCGGGCAATGCAGTGCTCGAAGCCAGTAGTGTCAGAATGATCGACATTGTTCCTCTCCGCGCGCCTTCAGGCGACCGTCTGTTTCACGTCTGGAGCCAATATGCGGCGAATCAGCGTCCCATAACCATCTCGATGACGTATAGGTAAGTCAATAGCTCAATGCGTCATCAAAATGCCTATTAGGTTGTGTGCGAATTGGAGGGGTCAGGCGCTGCTGGCCCCGTCGTCAGGGTTCGGGCGTGTTCGTGTGTGACGCCGTCAAGCTATTGATCTGTGCGTGCCTTCAGGTGCCGCGCTATTGCAGGGACGGCAATGATGACGACCAGTGGAGCAAGCCGTTGTGGAACCGGTCGATCTTGCGAGAGGGCTGCCCGTTATCGAGCGGCAGTTGGATAGCGACAGCAACAGCGTGTTTCCCCGCGAAAGGAATCGCGAGCGACCATTCACTGGCTGCCACCGTCAATGGAAAAGATCTTCGCCGATACCGAACTGGCGGACCTCGCTGCCGATGTTCGGCGACACAGCTTCGCGAGCAGGGCCAACGATCTCCGCTTCATCGAGATCACTATTTCGCCGGACGGCCTCACCGCGTTTTCCTCGCGGTGGTAGAATATTGCCCAGCCAAGCTGGGCCGGCAGCCTTATTCCGGTGAACAACACACGCGCTTTCCGTGCGGCCCTCAAGGACGACGCGCCGCGCGTCCACCGTTTGTTTCAATTGCGACACTTATTGGTCGCCCGACCAAGAGCCGGCGCATTGCCCCTACCGCCTCGCGGCCGGAAAGGCTCTGTTGCAAAGATCGTCCGCGAGCGAGTGAGATCCGCCGCTTCATGGCAATCAAGCGGCCGTGGCCAGGTGTTGGTTTAGTAATTCCATGGCCTCGGTCAGGGCTGATGGGCCAATGCCGAAAGCTCGCTCGACAAGACGCACCTCGCCCATGATCCCTGGTTGCAGGCACCATGGTCGGGCCTGTCCTTTGCGTAGGGCGCGCATGACCTCGAAGCCTTTGATCGTGGCGTAGGCTGTGGGCATCGATTTGAAACCACGGACGGGCTTGATCAATATCTTGAGCTTGCCATGATCAGCCTCGATCACATTGTTCAGGTATTTCACCTGCCGGTGTTCAGTCGCCGCCGCGAGCTTTCCTTCTCGTTTCAACTCAGCGATTGCGGCGCCGTAGCTTGGAGCCTTGTCGGTGTTGAGTTTCGTCGGCTTTTCCCAGTCCTTTAGACCGCGAAGGGCTTTTGCCAGAAAGCGCTTCGCAGACTTGGCGCTGCGAGTCGGTGACAGGTAGAAATCAATCGTGTCGCCCCGCTTGTCGACCGCCCGATACAGGTAGGTCCATTTGCCCCGCACCTTGACGTAAGTCTCATCGAGGCGCCAGCTCAGATCAAAACCACGCCGCCAGAACCAGCGGAGTCGTTTCTCCATCTCCGGCGCGTAGCGCTGCACCCAACGATAGATAGTCGTATGATCGACATCGATCCCACGCTCAGCCAGCATTTCCGCGAGATCACGATAGCTGATGCCGTATCGACAATACCAGCGCACCGCCCATAGGATGACCTCTCCGGTGAAGTGCCGCCCCTTGAAATCGTTCATCGCAACCGATCCTGCCAATCCAGCAGCCCAATCTTGGCCACTGCGCCAGAGTTTGCAACAGAGCCGATTCCCTCGACGGCGTGAGAAGAGTGCCAAAGATTTTAGTTGACGTAAACGTCATTTCACGCACCATTAGGTAATCAGATGTCCGATTCCCTGGAGAGGCTATCATCGATGCGTAATGTGGTTGTTGCGGGCTATGCCCGGTCCCCCTTTCACCTGGCAGGCAAGGGCGCGCTGGCGCGCGTCCGCCCTGACGATCTGGCCGCTCAGGTCATTCGCGGACTGATTCAGCAGACCGGCGTGAAGGCCGAAGATATCGAGGATATCGTGCTGGGCTGCGCTTTTCCTGAAGGCGAGCAGGGCTTCAACATCGCGCGCCTTATCGGTCTTCTCGCCGACCTGCCGCTCTCTGTCGGCGGCATGACCGTTAATCGCTTCTGCGGATCGTCGATGAGCTCGGTCCACATCGCTGCGGGCCAGATTCAGCTTGGCGCCGGCGAGGCCTTCATCTGCGCGGGCGTGGAGTCGATGAGCCGCGTGCCGATGATGGGGTTCAATCCGCTGCCGAACCCCGAGCTCGCGAAGAAGAGCGCCGCCTATATGGGCATGGGCGACACGGCGGAGAATGTCGCGACCAAATATCAGATCACCCGTGCCCAGCAGGAAGCCTTTGCGGTCGCCAGTCAGGACAAGGCGGCCGCGGCTATCGCGGCCGGCAAGCTCGAGGCCGAGATCGTGCCGATCACGACCAAGGCGGGCGTGGTCGACAAGGATGGCACGCCGCGTGCCGGCACGACGACGGAAACCCTCGCCGGGCTGAAGCCGGCCTTCAGCCAGGACGGCACGGTAACGGCGGGAACGTCCTCGCCGCTGACCGATGGCGCAAGCGCAATCCTGGTCACGAGCGAGGATTATGCGCGCGCGCATGGACTGCCGATCCTTGCCCGCATCAAGTCGGTTGCTGTCTCTGGCTGCCAGCCGGAGATCATGGGCATCGGACCGGTCGAGGCCTCGCGCAAGGCGCTGCAGCGGGCGGGGCTCAGTGTGGACCAGCTTGACGTTGTCGAGCTCAACGAAGCCTTTGCGAGCCAGTCACTGGCCTGCATCAGCGACCTGGGGCTTGACCAGTCGAAGGTCAATCTGGACGGCGGCGCCATCGCGATAGGCCACCCTCTGGGGGCGACCGGTGCGCGGATCGTGGGCAAGGCCGCGGCTCTGCTGAAGCGCGAAGGCGGCAGCTATGCGCTTGCCACCCAGTGCATCGGCGGCGGTCAGGGCATCGCCACCGTGCTGGAGGCGGCGGAATGAGCGAGCAGGCCATCAAGCCAGTCGGCGCCCCGCCGGAAACCATCAAAAAGGTCTGCGTGATCGGCGCAGGCGTCATGGGCGCCGGCATCGCAGCGCAGGTCGCCAATGCCGGCGTGCCGGTGCTGCTGCTCGATATCGTGCCCAAGGAGGGCGGCGATCGTGACGCCGTGGCGAAGGGTGCGGTCGCGAAGATGCTGAAGACCGATCCGGCGCCCTTCATGTCGAAGGCTGCGGCGAAGCTCGTTGAAACGGGCAATATCGACGACCATCTCGAGCGGGTGGCCGAATGCGACTGGATCGTCGAGGCGATCGTCGAACGGCTCGACATCAAGCAGGCGCTCTACGCCAAGCTCGAGCAGCTCAAGCGTCCGGGCACGGCGGTATCGTCCAATACCTCGACGATTCCGCTTGGCCATCTGGTCGAGGGGCGGGACGATCAGTTCAAACAGGACTTCCTGATCACCCATTTCTTCAATCCGCCGCGCTACATGCGGCTCATCGAAATCGTGACCGGCCCCGACACTGATACGGCTGTGGCGAGGCGCGTCTCGGATTTCGTCGATCGAAAGCTCGGCAAGCGCATCGTGCCGGCGCGGGACACGCCGGGCTTCATCGCCAATCGCATCGGTACCTACTGGCTGGCCGTCGCGATCAATGCCGCGATGGACCAGGGGCTGACGGTGGAGGAAGCCGACCAGATCGGCGGAAAGCCGATGGGCGTGCCCAAGACCGGCATTTTCGGCCTTGTCGATCTCGTTGGCGTCGACCTCATGCCGCTGCTCACGAAGAGCCTGTCCTCGACGCTGCCGGCAGGTGACGCCTATTTCGACACGGTGAGGCCGATGCCGCTCGTCGACAGGATGATCGCGGAAGGCTTTACCGGGCGGAAGGGCAAGGGCGGTTTCTACGCGTTCGACAAGGCGACGAAGACCAAGAAAGCGCTCGATCTCGCGACCGGCGAATATCGCGTATCGGTGAAGCCGGCTTCCTTGCCGGGCCGGGCCGAGAAGGACCTGGCAGCATTGGTTGCTGCGCCCGGCAAGGTCGGGGCCTATGCCTGGGAAATTCTCGGCAAGGTTCTTTCCTATGCCGCGAGTCTGGTCGGTGAAGCTGCGGACAACATCGTCGGCATCGATGACGCGATGAAGCTCGGCTACAACTGGAAGTTCGGGCCGTTCGAACTGATCGATCGCCTCGGGCCGGGCAAGCTCGCCGAACGGCTGGCCGCCGAGGGGCGGGATGTTCCCGCGATCCTCAAGGTAGCCGGAGATCGGCCTTTCTACCGGGTGCAGGACGGCCGTCGGCAATATCTCGATGCCGCCGGCGACTATCATGATGTCGTGCGGCCCGAGGGCGTGCTGCTGCTGGAAGACATCAAGCTCCATAGCCAGCCGATCCTCAAAAATGGTTCGGCGGCACTCTGGGATGTCGGCGACGGCGTTGCCTGCCTTGAGTTCACCGGCAAGATGAACGCGCTCGACGGCGATGTGATGAAGCTGATCGGTCAGGCGATCCCGGTCGTGCAGGACAAGTTCAAGGCGCTCGTCGTCTATAATGAGGGCAGCAATTTCTCCGCCGGCGCCAATCTCGGTCTTGCTCTGTTCGCACTGAACATCGCGGCATGGGGCGAGATCGAAAAGCTCGTCGCGGGCGGGCAGCAGGCCTACAAGGCGCTCAAATATGCGCTGTTCCCGGTCGTGAGCGCTCCGGCCGGCATGGCATTGGGCGGCGGTTGCGAGATCCTGCTCAACAGTGATGCCGTGCAGGCCCATGCCGAAAGCTATGTGGGTCTGGTCGAGTGCGGCGTGGGT
>NZ_CP054856.1:1155000-1390000 GCF_018417475.1 Novosphingobium decolorationis | reverse complement strand
GCGTGCGGCGCAGCATCGTGGGCGAACTGGGCGATATCCGCTCGGCCATTGCCCGGGTGGAAGATGGCGGGGCCGAATTCACCGTTCCGCATCTGCACCGAAGCGATGAAATCGGCGACCTCGCCCGCGTTGCCGAGCGCCTGCAGGTGATGACCCGCGCCAAGGCCGACAGCGATGCGCGCACGCACGCGATGATCGAGATGGTCGGAGCCCAGCTGAGTGCGCTTGCCGAAGGCGATCTCACCGCCGAACTGCCGGACATTGGCAGCACGTACGGCCGCCTGCGCGCCGATTTCAACACCATGGCCGGACGCCTGCGCGAAGCCCTGCTGGCGGTCTCGCACGCGATCCATGCGATCCACACGGGCGCGCGCGAGATCAACGATGCCTCGAGCGATTTCGCCACCCGCACCGAACAGCACGCGAGCGACCTGGGCGAAGCGGCCGAGCGCATCCGCGACCTGAGCGGCGACATCAGTTCCACCGCCTCGGAAGCCACCACGGCGCACCGCAGCGTTGTGGCGGCCGTCGAGGAGGCCCAGTCGGGCGGGAAGATCGTGTCCGATGCGGTGGCCGCCATGCAATCGATCGATCACTCGACCGCCGAGATCAAGAAGATCATCTCGGTCATCGACGGGATCGCCTTCCAGACCAACCTGCTGGCCCTGAACGCGGGGGTGGAGGCCGCCCGTGCGGGCGAGATGGGCAAGGGCTTCGCGGTGGTCGCCACCGAGGTGCGCGCGCTTGCCCAGCGTTCGGCCGATGCCGCGCGCGAAGTGCGCGAACTGATCGAGACGAGTTCGGTCCAGGTCGCCTCCGGGGTTGTCATGGTGAACGATACCGGCGCCGCGCTCGATCGCATCATCGAGAGCATTGCCTCGGCAACGCAGCTCGTGACCTCGATCGCGGATTCCTCGCAGGTGCAGTCGGGCAAGCTGCGCCAGACGACCGAGACCATCAGCGCCATGGACCGCATCACGCAGCAGAACGCGGCCATGATCGAGGAAAGTACCGCCGCCGCGCGCAGCTTGTCGAGCGAGGCGGACCGGCTGTCCGAACTGGTCGGCAAGTTCAAGCTGGGCGCGGGCGAAGTCGTCCAGCTGCATGGGCCCTCTCTTGCCCGCCCAAAGTTCGCGCGCGCACCCGTGGCGCAGGCGGCCCAGCCTTATGCCACGGTCGGATCGGCGGCGCTGCAGCCCATGGCCAGCGATGGGCAGTGGGATGAGTTCTGAAGGCGTGCGCGGGATTGGCGGAAAGGTGTCTGCCATGAATGTCCCCTCCACGGCGCGGACACGCGCGGCCCTGCGCTGCGGGCTCCTCGCCGGAATGGCGCTGGGCTTCAGTCCGTCGGCCGGGGCGCAGGAGGCTGCGGGGGCGGGGGACCTCGACCTGTCGGGCAGTGTGCGGGTCCGTTACGAGGCCTACGACAATGGCTATCGCAGTTCGGGCGCGCGCTCGGACGATGCGCTGACCATCCGGACAAGCATCGTGGCCAAGTACACGCGGGGGCGGTTTCGCGTCGGTGCCGAAATCCGCGATTCGCGCGGCTATGCCATCGACCTCGATACGCCAATCAGTTCCGCGCACATCGACCCGTTGCAGGTCCCCCAACTCTATGTGGGACTGGACGTTTCGGAGCAGGTCTCGGTGACGGCCGGGCGCATGGTGCTCAATTTCGGGAGCAAGCGGCTTGTCGGCGATCCGGGCTGGCGCAACGCGGCCAACGCCTTTACCGGCGCGCGCCTCGACTGGCAGGGCCCTGAGGGGAAGGAGCGCCTGAGCGTCTTCTACACCCTGCCCGACAAGCGCCATCCCGACACTAAGGGAGAGGTCATTGCGAACGCCTGGTCGGTGGATACCGAGGGCTTCGACCTGCGTTTCTGGGGCGCCTTTGCCGCGGCGCAGCGGGGACCTGTGGCGCTGGAAGCCTATGCCTTCCTGCTCGACGAGCGCGACGATGCCACGCATGCCACCCGCAACCGGCACTTGCGCACCTTTGGAGGACGTCTCCAGGTGCCCGAGGCGGGGCGCTGGGATCTCGAACTGGAAGCCGCGCTCCAGCTGGGGCGGATCCGCACGTCGCGCGACGATGGTGCGCCCAGCGTTCCGGTGCGCGCGTACATGGCCCATGCCGAGGCGGGCTATACGCTGCCCGGATCGCTCGACGCACGGCTCTCGCTCCAGGCCGACATGGCGAGCGGGGACAAGGCGGGAACAGCGCGCCACGAACGCTTCGATTCGCTCTATGGCCCGCGCCGGAGCGATTGGGGGCCGACGTCGCTTTATGGTCCGCTGGGCTACAGCAATGTCCGCAGTCTGGGCGTGCGGGCACAGATCGCGCCGTCCAGGCGTTTCGATGCCTTCGTCGACTGGCGCCGCTTGTGGCTGGATTCGCGGGACGATGCCTTTGCCTTTACCGGCATTCGCGATGCGAGCGGTGCCAGTGGGCGCGATGGCGGGAGCCAGGTGCAGGCCCGCGTGCGCTACTGGCTCATCCCCAAGCGCATCAAGGTCGATCTCGGCGCGGCCTGGCTCGACAAGGGCGCGTTCCTGAAGCGTGCGCCCAACGTGCAGGAGCGGGGCGACACCCATTACGGCTATGGGGACATCTACTTCCTGTTCTGATGGCCCGCCCGCGCGCCGCAATCCCTACGAAAAAGCCCCCTCCACGCACAATGCGGGGAGGGGGCTTTTTCGTGCGGTCGGGCGGGGCGCTCTAGTCGCCGCCGAAGGCGTCGGCGATCGAGCAGGCCGCGGGGCCCAGGATGACCACGAAGAGCGTGGGCAGGATGAACAGGATCAGCGGCACGGTCATGATCGCGGGCAGGCGCGCGGCCTTTTCCTCGGCGCGCATCATGCGCTCGTTGCGGAATTCGGCCGAGAGCACGCGCAGCGCCGAGGCGAGCGGGGTGCCGTAGCGTTCGGTCTGGATCATCGTCGTCACCACGCCCTTCACCGCGTCGAGATTGACGCGCCAGGCGAGGTTCTCGAAGGCCTGGCGGCGTTCGGTCAGGAACGAGAGCTCGATCGAGGTGAGCGAGAATTCATCGCCCAGTTCCGGGTAGGCGCGCCCCAGTTCGCGCGCGACGCGGTCGAAGGCGGCGTCGACGGTGAGGCCGGCTTCGGCGCAGATGACGAGCAGGTCGAGCGCGTCGGGAAGGCCCTTGCGGATCGCGTCGGTGCGCTTGGTGGCAATGTTCTGGATGAACAGGTCCGGGCCCTTGTAGCCCGCCAGCAGCATCGCGGCAAAGCCGCCAAAGCGCTTGAAGCTGCTCCAGTCGGGGAAGTAGTCGATGCCGTAGATGACGATCGCGGCGGTGCCGCCGAGCAGGATCGGCAGGACCAGGCGTCCGAACACGACGGCGACGGCCCACTGCTTGTCGCGGATGCCCGCATGGGCGAGCTTCTGCTGGATCTCCTTGAGCTGGCTGCCCTGCAGGACCTTCAGGCTGGCCAGGATCCGGCCCATCTTGTCGGTCGCCTCGTTGCGCTTGACGAGGCTCTGGCGCTTGCGCGCGCCGGTGCTGATGCCGGCCTTGAGCTGTTCGCGGCGGGCGTTGAGGGCCCGCACGCGCTTGGCCATGGGATCGCGCACGGTGAGCGCGGTGTAGATCGCGTACATCGTCGCCATCGCCGCGATCATCGCGAGGAAGGTGCCGACGAGGATGACGTCAAAGCCCAGGATGGTAGGGCCGGTGGGTTGCTCGAGCATGGGTCGTGTTCCTCGCTCAGATCTCGAAGCTGACCATCTTGGCCATGATGAAGGCGCCGATCCCCATCCAGACCGCGCCGCCCATGCCCGCGACCATCAGCCGCTCGTCGATGAAGAATTCGCCGACGTAGCTCGGGTTGACCATCCAGATCATGCCGAAGACGAGGAAGGGCAGGGCGCCCACGATGTAGGCCGAGGCCTTCGATTCCGAGCTCATGGCGCGAATCTTGAGCTTCATCTGCGCGCGCTTGCGCAGCACGTCGGCCAGGTTGGCCAGCGTCTCGGCGAGGTTGCCGCCGGTCTCGCGCTGGATCGCGAGGGTGATGCAGAAGAAGTTGAATTCCGGGATGGAGAGACGGTCGGCGGTTTCCTGGAGGGCATCCTCCATGGTCTTGCCGATCTTGATGCGTTCGGTGATGAGCTTGAACTCCTGACCGACCGGGCCGGGGACTTCCTTGGCCACGACGGTGAGGGTCTCGGTGACGGGAAGCCCTGAGCGCAGGCCGCGCACCAGGAGTTCGATGGCGTCGGGAAACTTGGTGATGAAGTTGTTGGTGCGCTTGTTGATCATCATGTTCAGGACGACGTGCGGAATGCCCGCGCCCGCGAACAGGCCGATGCCCAGCGCCAGCAGCGCCGCGCCGGTCTTGAGGTAGAGGAGCAGCGTCACCGTCACGGCAATGCCCAGCGAGCCGTAGAGGTACTGCGACAAGGTCCACGACAGGCCCGAACGCATCAGCCGCAGGTCAAGCGCCTCGAGCTGCGAGCCCGAGCCGGCGATACGGTGCATCTTGGGGCGCCGCGCGGCGACGGCCTTGCGCATCTGCGCCTCGACCCGGTCATTCGTGCTCTGCGAGTGGCGGAAACGCACGGCCTTCAGGCGGCGCGCGCCCTCCTTGCTCGGCGAGGGGCCCGAGAAGGCCAGGTAGACAAGCACCATCACGCCCATGAGGCCGCCTGCGAACAGGATGAGCTGGAGAGGGTTCATCGCCTTTGCGGTCCTTTACGTCACTGCGTCGTCGTTGCGACAGGGGACGCGTGCGTGCGCCGCGTCCCCGTAAGCCGGTGCATCACTGCGCCTGCGCGCTCGCCTTCTTGGTGCCCATGCCCGACATGAACGACTTGAGATCGAGCTTGTCGAAGAGCGAGGCCTTCTTGCCCTCGCCCGCGTCCTGGACGTCGTCGCGGCCTTCGAGAATGAGCTGCGAGAGATCGCGCATCGCGGAGCCCGCCTTGGTGGTGCGGTTGGCATCAGCGAAGGTCTGCCCCAGCTTCGCCGCGAGCGCGGCGGCCTTGGCGTCGTAGGGGATGGTGAGCGCGACCTTGGCCTCGATCGAGGCCTCGAAGTCGGCCTTGCCGATCTCGCTGACCGCGGACTGGACCTTGTTGGCCACCACGATCACGCGCGCCTGGGGGGCGTTGGTGCGCAGCCAGGAGAGGATGCGGATCGAATCGCGCGCCGAGGCCAGCGTGTACTCGGTCACCAGCACGACCACGTTCACATCGTTCACCAGCTGCGGGAAGTTGATGAGCATGTTGCGCGGCATGTCGATGACGGTGGCCTCGAATGCCTCGCGGAATTCCTCCTCGAGCTGGAGGAAGGCCGCGCCGTCGGTCATCAGCGGGCTCGAGATCGGGGCCTCGGCCGAGAGGATCGCGAGATTGTCGTTGGCGCGGATCATGGCGCGTTCGATGAACAGGCCGTCGATACGGCTCGGGCTCTCGATCGCGTCGGTGAGGCCGCGGCCCGGTTCGAGGTCCAAGCAGAGCGCGCCGGTCCCGAAGTGGATGTCGAGATCGAGCAGTGCGGTCGGCAGCTTGTTGTCCGCGCTCAGCAGCCAGGCCAGCGAGGTGGCGATGGTCGAGGCACCTACGCCCCCGCGCGTGCCGATCACCGCGGTCGAGACGTGCTGCCCCGCGCCCGCGCCGTCATGGCTCTTGGGCGCGGCGTAGACCGCCTGGGCCTGGGCCAGCGAATCGCGCACCTGGGCGGGCGAGAGCGGCTTCAGCAGGTAGTCGTGGATGCCGCTGGCGATGAGGTCGCGGTAGAGGCGCACATCGTTGACCTGGCCGACCGAGATCACGATCGTACCCGGCTCGCACACTTCGGCGAGCGCGTTGATGTCGCTGAGCGGATCGCCGCTTTCCGACAGGTCGACCATCAGGATGTTGGGCGAGGCGGTGATCGAGAGCGACTGGATGGCGTTACGCAGGCCACCCTTGTTGCACTTCTCGGGCTGCCAGCCCATTTCCATCGCAATCGGACGGATCACGTCAAGCGAGGCCTCGTCGCACAGGTAGGCGGCGAACTGGTCGCGGCCATTGCCGCCTCCCGATTTCCAGGGTGCGTTCATCACTGGGCTCCCGTCGTGGTGCTGGCTGTGGTCACGGTGTTGCCGTTGCCGGTGGGGGCGGCCTCGCGGTAGGCCTGGATCGCCTTGGTCGAGGTCATCGCGTTGGTCTCTCCATCGCCCTCGGCGCCATGCAGCAGATCCTCGGGATCGGCGACCATGGCGGCAAGGTTGGAATTGGTGGCGCAGCCGTAGTTACTGGAGAGGCCGTTGCCCGGGTTGAAGTCGGAATTGCTCTTCCACGACGGGCAGCTGGGCACCGAGGCCTGCATGCGCGCGATGACCACGCGCAGCGTGCCGGGCTGGATGTAGCCCTCGGTGATCGGGGCGCCCTCGGCCATGAGGATGCCGCGGCGCTCGGCGAGCACGGCAATCGCCTGGCGCGCGGCGGCGCTGGTGGCCGGGTCATCGACGTAGAGCTTGTCGCCGTACTTCAGGTCCATCGCATCGAGCCAGCCGGACAGACGCTGGGCTTCGCCATAGGCGAGGCCGCCGCCGTCGGCATTGAGGTCGAGCGTGTAGTTGACCTGCTGCACCACGGGCTGGTGCTCGGAATACATCGTGCGGTTGGTGGGGATGCCGCCCATGCACCCGGCGAGTGCGGGGGCAAGAGCGAGAACGAGGGCGCCGGCGGCAAGCGGACGCGCGCGGGTGGCAAAAGGCATGCGCATGGTGGTCAGCTCTCTCACTTGAGGGTGAAGCCGGGCTTGGCGGTGTCGTCGGCGGCCGTGCGCGTGCGCGGCTGCGCCTGTGCCTGGGGCGTTGCGTCCAGCGCGCCGACGTCGACGCCAGGCGCGGGGGCGGGCGCGGCGCCGCGCGAGGGACCCGGGCGCTGGGTGGGGCCCGAACCGTCGCTCTGCTGGTTGCCGAGCAGGCGCTGCAGTTCGTTGGGCGCGCTGTAGCCATCGGTCGGCAGGACGATCTGCGAGGGATCGACCGGCTTCACCAGATACGGCGTGATCACGATGACAAGCTCGGTCTCGCCGCGGTTGTAGCCGGTCGAGCGGAACAGCGAGCCCAGGATCGGGATATCACCGGCGCCGGGCATCTTGGTGATCGTGTTCGAGGTGTTGTTGCTGAGCAGGCCCGCGATCATGAAGCTCTGGCCCGAGCCCAGTTCGACCGTGGTTTCGGTGCGCCGCGTGGTCAGCGAAGGGACCTCGAAGCCGTTGAGCGTGACCGAACCCTGGCTCGAGAGGTCCGAGACCTCGGGGCGCACGCGCAGCGAGATGCGCCCGTTGGCGAGCACGGTGGGCGTGTAGCTGAGGCTGACGCCGTAGTTCTTGTACTCGATCGAGGTGGCGCCCAGGCCCTGGCTGATCGGGATCGGGAATTCGCCGCCCGCGAGGAACTCGGCGGTCTCGCCCGAAAGCGCGGTCAGGTTGGGCTGCGCGAGGCTGGTGACGAGACCCACGGTCTCACCTGCGTCGAGCGCGCCCAGAATGTCGAGCCCGAACAGGCGTCCGGCCATGCCCAGCGTGGTGCCGGTGCCCAGCTGGTTGACGGCGGTGCCCGGAATCTGCGTGAGTTCGCCCGTGATCGGGTCGATCACGCTGTCGGTCGGGATGTTGCCGACCCCGAGGGTGCGGCCCGGCGCGAAGACGCCCTGGTTGTCGATCGGCGCGTTCTGGCCGATGCCGAACTTGAAGCCGCCGGTTGAATCCATCGTCGTCAGGCGCGAGCCGATGGTCTTGACCAGCGAGCGGCTGACTTCGGCGATGCGCACCTGCAGGTTGACCTGCAAGGGCGTGGCCGTGCGCAGGCGGCTGATGACGTTGGCCTCCTTGCCGACGTAGGCCTGGACCAGGCGTTCGGCCTCGGCGGCGTCCTCGGGCGACTTGATCGTGCCGGTGAGGAGGAAGGTGTTGGTGCCCATCGAGGAGACCGTGATCTTCGCCTCGGGCATGGCCAGGCGCAGCATCGAATCGACGCTGTCGAAATTCGAGCCGACGCGCACGTTGGCCGACCAGATGACCTGGCCTGCGCGGTTGCTGGCGTAGACCGTGGTCGTCCCGCCGCCCTTGCCGAAGACGTAGAGCTGGTTGGTCGACTTGACCTGGACGTCGGCGATCGCCTCGTTGGCGACGAAGACGTCGGCCATCGTGCCCGGAACGGTGACGAGCTGGCCGTTGCCGATCGAGAGGGCGATGTCCTGCGCGGGCGTCGAGATCGACTGGGCCGCGGCCGGGGCGAGCGGTGCGAGCGCGCCGAGGGTGGCCAGCGGGGCGACCAGGCAGGTGGCGCGGAGCAGGGAGGGGAAGAGGCGGCGCTTCATGGCTGTGCCCTTTGCGGTTGCCGGGTGGCCGGCGTCGGCGGGACGCGCGGACTTGCGGAATGTGCGTGCGGTCATGGTGCTTACTTCCCGGCCGGTTCGGCGGTGGTGACCTTGCCGCGGGTGACGCGCACCACGGGGCCGGAATAGCCCTGGGGCGCGGCGGCGGGCGAACCGCCGGCCATCTGCGGCGCGGACATCATCGGGCCCGAGCCCGAGCCCGAGCCGGACGGCGCGGGACGGCTCGTGCGCTGGAAGCGCGAGACGTCGCCGCCGGTGACGTAAGTGGTGTTGCCCTCGATCGGGCGGGTCATGGCCTGGCGCATGAGGGTTTCCTCCTGCTCCTTGGTGGCGCCCTCGGGCACCTCGACTTCGCCGCTCGCAAGGATGCGTTCGAATTCGCCCTGGTTGTCCGCGATCGAGCGCAGCGAGAGGCTGAGCGCGCCGATTTCCTCGGCCACCGAGATCTTCTCGGCGATGCGCGGGGTGACCTCGAGCGTGACCGTGCGGAAGGCGCGGACCACGGTCTTGCCGTCCTCGACCTCGTTGTTGGTGGTCTGGTCGGTGGCGAGCACGCGCAGGTTGCGCAGGATCGTCTCGGTGGTGTTGAGCGGTTCGCCTTCACCCTTGACCTGCTGGGTGAGCATCATGTCGACCCGGTCGCCCGGGAACACGAAGCCGCCCACGCCCGTCTTGGCCGAAACCGAGATGGTGACCGCGCGCATGCCCGGGCCGAGCGCGGCGGCGAGGAAGCCGCGGTCGCCCGGCGCGACGAGCGCACCCTGGGTGACCGGCTGCCCGGCGGTGATCGGGTAACGCACGACGGTGCCCAGGAGCTTGGCCATGTCCGCCTCGCCGTCGAGGAAGTAGACGTCCTTCACGAGTTCGGCGGGCCAGTCCTGGAAGGACATCGCATCGGCGGTGAGGATGGTCCCCACCGGAAGTGCCCGCTGGGCGACGAGGACCTTGGGCCCTGCGGGCTTGACCGCCACGGCCTCTGCCTGGGGAGCCGAGGCTCCGGCAAACATCGAGCGCGCTGCAAATGCGGTGCCGGCTGCGACGAAAAGCGCAACGACCAGCAGCAGCAGCTTCTTTCTATCCATGGCTGTTCAAGCCCCCTGAAAATCCGATCTTGGTGAGTTACCTTGTCGGGACAATTGGTTAAAATCGGGTCAATCGAGATTAGTTTACGGTGGATGACACCGCCGCACTGGCCAGGGCCTGCTGGGCGAGCACCCAGATGCCCGCAAGCGCGATGGCGACCCCGTAAGGCACGCGCATCCGCGCTTTCTGGCGCTGTACGAGGTGCACGAAGCCGAGCGCGAATCCGCCGAGCAGCGCCAGCACCACAAGCGCGATGATCCAGCCTGCGGGAAGCACGTCGCGAATCGATTGCAGCGCGGCGCTCGAAAGGAGCGGGCGTCCGGTGGCCAGCGCGATCAGAACCGCCAGCGCGCCGCCCACCCACAGCGCCGAAGCGCCCAGCGCCAGCGCGCTTCGCACGGATTCGCCGGGCCGCCGGTCGAGGTTCCAGGCCGCCATCGCAACCGAACCGGCTCCCCCCAGCAGGGCCATCAGCACGACCAGCTGCAGGAAGGGGGCGGGCGCGAACCAGAGCGCAAGCGCGGTTAAAAGTTTGACATCGCCGCCACCCATCTGGCGCACGACGAAGAGGGCGCAGGTCACCACGAAGGTGACGAGCGCGAGCGCGAGCTGAAAGCCCACGTCCCACCAGCCGAGGCCGGTCGCCAGCCACCACAGCGGGGCCGCCAGCGCGATGGCCAGATTAAGTGTGTTATCTATCTCGCGGCGTTTGATGTCGGTGACCGCGGCGACCAGCAGGGCAGTTGCCAAGGCCGCCATCAAAGCGTACGAAAATATGCCGCCTGGCATCGAAGTCCCCCCTGTGGAGGGTCCCGTCTAGCGGTCATCACTTACCAAAACGTAATTACCTGCCCGAGGTCCCCATTAGCCACTCGATTGACGCGACGGACGCAGCCGCACGGGTTCGGCGCGAAGTCCCGGCCGATGCGCGCGAATCGCGTTGGACGGCCGCGGATGGCTGGGAAATCCGCGTTCTCGAGGTTCCCGCGCGCGGCGCGTCCTGGCGCCGTCGCGGCGCGATCCTGTTCATGCCCGGACGGGGCGACTGCTACGAGAAGTGGCTCGAATCGCTCAATGATTGGGCCGATTCGGGCTGGTCGGTAGTCTCGGCGGACTGGCGCGGACAGGGCCTCAGCGGACGCCTGGGCGGCGATGCGACGACCGGCCATATCGACGACTTCGCGACCTGGCTTGCCGACTACGCCGGGATCTGGGACGCGTTCGTCGCGCCGCAGCCCGGCCCCCATGTCGCCGTCGGCCATTCGATGGGCGGCAACCTGGTCCTGCGCGCGGTCGCGGAAAAGCGCATTGCACCCGCCGCCGTGGTCCTTTCCGCGCCGATGCTGGGGCTCCATCCGACCTGGGCGCCCAATGCCCTGCTGGCCCCTGTCGCCAAGGCGATATGTGCGGTGCGCGGGCGAACGGCGCGGGCCTGGAGCGGGAGCGAGCGGCCCGAACTGGTCAAGCGCGCGCGCCAGCACCTCCTCACCCACGACGCGGCGCGCTACGCCGACGAGCAGTGGTGGTACCAGCAACGCCCCGGCCTCGTCATGGGCCCGGCGAGCTGGGGCTGGATTGGCGCGGCCATCGCCTCGATCCGCGCGCTGGAGCGGCGCGGCGTGCTCGAAAAGGTGCGCGTGCCTGTGCAGATCCTCGCCACGCGCCGCGACGGCCTGGTCTCCTGGCCCGCCATCCGCAGCGCAGCCGGGCGCCTGCCGGCGGGCGAGCTTGTCGCCTACGACGAGGGCTGCGCGCACGAGATCCTGCGCGAGGCCGATCCGGTGCGCGCACATGCACTTGCCGAAATCGAGGCTTTCCTGGACCGGGTCGCACCGGCTAGGGGCTGAGCCCTATGTCCCAGAAGTTTGATATTGCCGTCATCGGCGCGGGGATGGCCGGCGCCTCGCTGGCCGCCGCGCTCGCCGCCCGTGGGGGCGCCAGTGTCTGCCTCGTGGAGGGCGAGGATGCGCCCGGCTACCATGCCACCGGCCGCTCGGCCGCGTTCTGGGTGGAGAGCTATGGCGGGCCGGGCGTACAGCCGCTGACCGCCGCATCGGGCCCGGCGCTTCATGACCTGGGTGTTCTCACTGCGCGCCATGGCCTCACCATCGGCCGCGCCGATCAGGCGGGCGAGGTCGCCGCCTTCGCGCAGACCTTCCGCGCGATGGACGTCGAGGTGGAGGAGCTGGACCGCGCCGAGATCGCGCGCCGCATCCCGGGCCTCAGGCCCGCGTGGACGCACGGCGCGCTCGAGCCCACGACCTGCGACATCGACGTGGCGCGCCTGCACCAGCATTATCTGGCCGCCGCGCGCCAGGCGGGCACGCCGATCCGGTGCCGGGCGTCCTTGCGCGCCGCGCGCCGGGAGCAGGGAGGCTGGCGTCTGGATCTGGCCGACGGCGCTACGCTGGAGGCGGGCATCCTTGTCAACGCGGCGGGCGCCTGGGCGGACAGCGTGGCGCAGATGGCCGGGGCGCGAGCGCTCGGCATTACCCCGCTTCGCCGCACCATTGCCCAGCTCGTGCTGGACGCGCCCGTGCCCGAGGACCTGCCGCTTGTCCTCGACATTGCCGGCGGCTTCTACTTCAAGCCCGAGAACGGGCGCCTGTGGCTGAGCCCGCATGACGAGACGCCCAGCGCCCCGTGCGATGCCGCGCCCGAAGAGCTGGACATCGCGCTGGCCATCGACCGCTTCGAGAAGGTGGTGGACTGGCGCATCGCGCGCGTCGAGCACCGCTGGGCGGGCTTGCGCTCCTTCGCGCCCGACCGTCTGCCGGTCTACGGCTTCGATACGGAGGTGGAGGGCTTCTTCTGGTGCGCAGGGCAGGGCGGCTTTGGCATCCAGACCGCCCCTGCAGGCGCGGATCTCGCCGCGCGGCTGCTGCTGGGCGAGGCTGCGGGCGCGGTCGATCCGGCGCCCTACAGCCCCTTGCGTTTTAGCTGAGAGGTCAGGCTGCGGCGGCGGACGCCGTGGCCTTGGCCTTTTCGGCCGCCGCGCTGTGCAGGCGCTTGGCGATGAAGTGCCAGGACAGCAGCGCGGGCTCGAGCATGGCCATGCCCACAGCAATGCCGAGCAGGCGCTCCATCGCGACCCCGGCCTCGATCTGGCTGTAGCTGTCGGGGACGAGCGCGGTGAGGAGTGCAATCGAGAATTGCAGGCCCACGTACTGCGTCGCCTTGCCGCCCGTTTCCAGGTGACGGCCCAGGAACAGGCCGAAGCAGGTGCCCGCGATGATCACCGCGACATTGCCATGCGCAAGGACCAGGAGGCCGATGGCGAGGAGCCCGGCCGCGACGCAGCCGATGGCGCGGTGCAGGAGGCGGCGGCTGACGGGGACGAGCCCGCTCTGGCCAAGCCCGGCGACCGGCACGATCATCACCGCCATGATGGTGATCGCGGCCTGGGTCAGTTCGGGCACCTTCACGAAGTGGTAGAGGAGGGGCAGGGCGGCGAGCGCGATGCCGGTCTGCGCGGCGTGGCGCGCGGCGGTCGCGTTCCAGCGCATGCGCTCCGGGCGCGCCTTGCGGTTGGCGAGCCAGTCCTTGCCCGAGATGAGCGCGGCGCCCAGGCTGACCACGACGCAGGCCAGCGTGCCCGCGCCCACTTCGATGACGCGGGTGAAGGCGAGCTCGAAGGTGGCAAGGTCAGGATTGGCGAGCTTGTCGAGCAGGACGATCTCGAAGGTCAGGCCGAACAGGAACCAGGCGTAGGCGCGGCGACCCGTCAGCATGCCGTAAAGGCCCATGCCGCCGACGAGGCCAGCGCTCAGCACGGCGACCACCAGCGAGTGCAGGGCCAGCGGCGCCAGCATCAGCGCGAGCGCGCCGCCCGCCAGCGTGCCGACCATGCGCATCGCGCCGCGCAGCAGCGTTTCCAGGGTGTCGCTCTTCAGAAGCACCAGCGCGGACACCGCCGCCCAGTTGACCATGCGCGCATCGGCAAGCTGCGCGAGCACGATGGCCAGCATGACCGAGAGCACGCAGGCAATCTCGTCGGCCATGCGGGGGCCCGGACGGGTCAGTTCGCGCAGTTCGTTCTGCACATGCGATGTGATCAGCTTCACCATGCCGCTGATTATGGGCCGATCGGGGCGCCCTTAGAAGGTGGGTGCAGTTGCATAGAGCGCACGAGTGACTTGCAATTTCGCAAATGCAGCGAAAACCTTCGCACTTGCGGCATATCGGAGGCGGAGCGCGGGCCTCGCGTCTTCGAGAGAGGCCAAAGAAATTTCGTGTCGTGCGGGCAACAGGGCCCGAAAGCGGGGCGGGATACGCAAGGCCCCCGCGAATCCGGGGATCGCGGGGGCCGACTCTGTGCTTCGTTGCGTTTTGCGCAATCAAATTTCAGCGCGTGCAATCGCTCGCCGTGGCGACGTGGGAGGCCGCCTGTCCCGGGGGCGCTCAGGCCACCGATTTGGCCGCGTCGCTGGCGAGCTGGTCGACGCGTTCGTTTTCCGCATGTCCATTGTGCCCGCGCACCCACTGCCAGGTGATCTTGTGCGGCTTGGTCGCGGCGAGCATCTCGCGCCAGAGTTCGGCGTTGGCGACGGGCTGGCGCGAGGCGTTGACCCAGCCCTTCTTCTGCCAGCCATGGACCCACTTGGTGATCCCGTCGATGACGTACTTGCTGTCGGTGCACAGGACGATCTCGCAGGGCTGGTTGAGCACTTCGAGCGCCTTGATGACCGCGGTCATCTCCATGCGGTTGTTGGTCGTCTGGGCTTCCGAGCCCGACATTTCCTTCTCGTGCTCGCCCATGCGCAGGAGCGCGCCCCAGCCACCGGGGCCGGGATTGCCCTTGCAGGCGCCGTCGGTGAAGATCTCGATTTTCTTCATCGCCTCAGGCTTCCTTCGCGAAGAGGTCGCGGTTTTCCGCGCTCGCGTAGAAGTCGAGCCGCCGCGCGAAGGCGAGCGGGTCCTTGGGAGTGACGAGCGCGTCCTCGGGGGTGTTCATCCAGTCGTAGGCGCGCGTCGACAGGAAGCGCATCGCAGCGGCGCGGGCCAGCAGCGGGAGCGCGGCGCGTTCCTCGTCCGAGAGCGGACGCACACTTTCGTAACCTTCCAGGAGCGCGCGCGAGATCTCGGGATCGAAGCGCGTGCCGTCGTCGCTGAAGCACCAGGCCGCGTGGGTCACGGCGACGTCGTAGGCCAGGATGTCGGTGCAGGCGAAGTAGAAGTCGATGAGGCCGGTCACCTCCTCGCCCAGCATCAGCACGTTGTCCGGGAAGAGGTCGGCGTGGACCACGCCCTCGGGCAGGCCGAGCGGCCAGCCCAGGGTCAGGCTGGTCAGCTCGCGCTTGACGATGCGGGCCAGCTCGGGATGGATGAGGTTGAGGCCTTCCTCGCCGCAGTCGGTCAGAAGCTGGTTCCACCGGGCAAGGCCCATGGTGTTGGTGCGCCGCTGCGGGAAGCTGGCGGCGGCGAGGTGCACCTTGGCGAGCGCCGCGCCCACCGAACGGGCCTGGCCCGGGGTGGGTTCGCTCACCGAGACGCCGGGCAGGAACTCGATCAGGGCGAGCGCCTTGCCTTCGTGGAAACGGTGGCTGGCGCCCTCGCGGTCATGGATCGTGCGCGGCACCGGGCAATCGTTGGCGGCGAGGTGGTCGAGCAGGTCGAGGAAGAAGGGCAGGTCCTCGACGTCGGTGCGCTCCTCGTACATCGTAAGGATGTAGCGGCGCGGCTCGTCCTCGCCGCGCTGGGCCTCCAGCAGCCAGTTGCTGTTCGAAACGCCCTCGGCGATGCCCTTGGCGGAAAGCAGGGTGCCCACGTCGAAGGCATCGACGATCGCGGCCATGTCTTCCGCGCCGATTCGTGTGTAAACGGCCATGTCTTTATGCTCTTTGGCTTTTCAGGCGGATCAGGTGGTCAGCTGCTTGGGCAGCTTGAAGCTGATCGTCTCGGTGGCGGTGACGAATTCCTGCTGGCTGACATCGCGCAGTTCCTTGAGGCGCGCGATCACTTCGTTGACCAGCGATTCGGGCGCCGAGGCCCCGGCGGTCAGGCCCACCGTATCGACACCCTCCAGCCAGGCGGGGTCGATGTCGCTGGCGCGCTGGATGAGCTGCGCGCAGGCGCCCGACCGCTGGGCGACTTCGGCCAGGCGCAGCGAGTTCGAACTGTTGGGTGCGCCGATCACGAACATCAGCTGGCAGTCGGGTGCCACGCGCTTGACCGCGGCCTGCCGGTTCGAGGTCGCATAGCAGATGTCCTCGGCCTTGGGGGCTGCCACCTTCGGATAGCGCGCCTGGATCGCGGCGATGATCGCGGCGGTGTCATCCACCGAGAGGGTGGTCTGCGAGAGGTAGGCCAGCTCCGCGTCGGCCGGAAAGTCCAGCGCGGCGACGTCCTCGACCGTCTCGACGAGCGTCATGCCGCCCTCGGGGACCTGGCCGAAGGTGCCGATCACCTCGGGGTGGCCGGCGTGGCCGATGAACAGGATGTGGCGCCCGTCCGCGATCTGGCGCTCGGCCTGGCGGTGGACCTTGGAGACCAGCGGGCAGGTCGCATCAAGCCAGTCGAGGCCGCGCTCGGTGGCCGCTGCGGGCACCGACTTGGGCACGCCGTGCGCGGAGAAGATCACCGGAACCCCGTCGGGCACCTCGTCGAGTTCCTCCACGAAGATCGCGCCCTTGGCCTTCAGGCCATCGACCACGAAGCGGTTGTGGACGATCTCGTGGCGCACGTAGACGGGCGGGCCGTATTTCTCGATCGCCCGCTCGACGATCTCGATGGCACGGTCGACACCGGCGCAGAAGCCGCGCGGGGCGGCAATGAAGAGACGGAGCGGGGCCTTGGTCGACGCAGCTTCGCAAGAGGCGGGCGCGGACTCGGCCGGGGATGGAAAGGGCGCGTTCATACTGCGCCCTCTAGCGCTTTGCCGCTTGCATCGCTAGGGCAAGCGCACGCCACTCAAGGGATGTCATGATGAATGCACGCCGCCTGACCGCCACAGTCCTGTTCTCCGCCGCGGCCGCGACGGCCCTCAGCGGCTGCAAGTCGGAAGGTGAGATCGTTCTGAACTCGGGGGTCGGGATCACCGCCGTGCGCAGCGCCTGCCCGGCCGTCGGGATCCCCGATTACACGGGCGACATCACGCTTTTCGGGCCCGGAGGCGCCAAGACCGCCGACAACATCGACGTCACCGCGACGATGACGCAGGTGCGCGCGCAGTGCGGCGAGGGCACCGACAAGGTGACCAGCCAGGTCAACTTCGTCGTGCGCGCCCAGCGCAGCGACACGAACGGCGCACGCCGCGTGACGCTGCCGTACTTCGTCACCGTCCTGCAGGGTGGCAACTCGGTGGTGAGCAAGCGAATCGGCCAGGTCACGCTGGACTTTGCCGACGGCGAAGCGCGCGCCGAGGCCACCGCCAACGGTTCGGCCTTCATCGACCGCGGCGCGGCCACGCTGCCCGCCGAAGTCCGCCAGCGGATCACCGCCAAGCGCCGCCCGGGCGACCAGGACGCCGCGCTCGACCCGCTCGCCGATCCGACCGTGCGTGCGGCCGTGACCCGCGCGACCTTCGAGGTGCTCGTCGGCTTCCAGCTCAACGACGATCAGATCGCCTACAACGCCACGCGCTGAGCGCAGTCGGTTTTCGAAAAAGGGCGCGGCGACGAAGGTCGGCGGCGCCCTTTTTTGTGGAAGAAGAAGATAGTTATTCAAGGGGTTATTACCCCTTGACCCCGGAACCGTCCAAGGCAGTTCGTGCCTTGATCGGAGCGTATGAAGCGTGAGGGTGGCGGAGTAAATGGAGGGGCAAAGCCCCTCAATCCGCATTCCCCTATCACCCTCAAGCCACGCGGCCCGGCACGCCTGCGCTCGACAGTTTGGGGAGCCCGAGGGCGATGGCCCTCGGAAATCTCTTCTTCTTTACGCCAATTTCCCACTCACCGCCGCGATGCGCGCCCGCGCCGCCTGCGCGATGGTCTTGCGGCTGGTGCGTTCCTCGCGCGTCAGGGCGGGCAGGATGTGGACGGTCACCGGGATCGGGCGTGTGCGCGCGAGGATGCGCAGCGCGTTGCCCAGGCCCGGTTCGTCTCCCACCCAGGCGACCTTTTCGGGCTGCGGGCCGTAGTCGAGCCAGACCGGGTGGATCGCGACGTGGGCCAGGTCGCTTTCGAGCGGGGAGAGCAGTGAGGACTTGAACGGGAGCAGGCCGCGCCCGTCGCTCGTCGTGCCTTCGGGGAAGAGGGTGAGGCTGCCGGTTTCGGCAAGGGCGGTGCGCACCTGGTCGGCCTGCTGCGCGACCGAGCGGCGGTCGTGGCGGGCGATGAAGACGGTGTCGTTCATCTCGCACAGGCGCCGCAGGGGGGCAAAGACGGAGAGGCCGTCGTGGGCGACGAAGGCGCAGCCCGTAGTTCCGGCAAGAGCGGGAATATCCAGCCATGACATATGGTTGGAGAGGAAGATCGCGGTCTTGCCCCGGCCCGGCAAGGTGCCCTTCACGCGCAGGCGCAGGCCCGCGATGGCGCCCAGCGTGCGCAGGAAGAGGGGCGGCGCGGGATTGTGCCGCGTGAACAGCGCGAAGACATAATAGGCGGCCACCGCAAGGATCAGGCTGACGAGAAGCGCGCCGATACGCAGGGCGATCAGCGGCCAGCCCAGCAAGGGCGGACGGGGCCAGGGGGCGCCCGGCTCGGTGTCGTGTGCGGGGGAGGTCACGGGCTCAACGGCCCGGGCCGCGCGGCTGGCCGGGGTGACCGGCACGCGCGGGAAAAGGGGGCAAGGGCTGGGGTATCAGCCCTCGTCACGGTCGAGCTTGACGCCGAACAGTTCCATGCGGTGATCGACGAGGCGGAAGCCCAGCTTCTCGGCGATCTGCTTCTGGAGAGCTTCCAGTTCGGGGTCGACGAATTCGACCACGGCGCCGGTCTCGACGTCGATCATGTGATCGTGGTGGGCTTCGGGAGCGGCCTCGTAGCGGGCGCGTCCGTCACCAAAGTCGTGGCGGTCGAGAATGCCGGCTTCCTCGAACAGGCGCACGGTGCGGTAGACCGTGGCGATCGAGATGCCCGGATCGATCGCGGTGGCGCGTTCGTGCAGCTTCTCGACGTCGGGGTGGTCGGTGCTCTCGGACAGAACCTTGGCGATCACGCGCCGCTGTTCGGTAATCCGCAGGCCACGCTCGGCGCAAAGGGCTTCAATGTCGATGGGCTGGCTCACGTCTGACCTGTCTTATGCAAAAGGAAACACCGGCCACAGAGGGCCGGTGTCGTCCCGATACCAAAAGAATCGGGAAAGGGGAAAGGGGGACGGCGAACGTTTGCACTGTTCTCGCCCGGTAAGGTCGGGCCGGGCGAGGTGGGGGGAGCAAGGTTCAGGCGTACCCTCTTTTCCGGTGCGGGCGCCTATCAGGCAGCCACCGCCTTGGGCTTGCGGCCACGGCGGGCGTTGGGCTTGCGGCCCAGGCCGATCTTCTTCGCGAGTTCGCGACGCTTTTCGGCGTAGTTGGGGGCGACCATCGGGTAGTCGGCGGGCAGGTTCCAGCGCGCGCGGTACTCTTCCGGGGTCATGTTGTAGTGCGTCATCAGGTGGCGCTTGAGCATCTTGAGCTTCTTGCCGTCTTCAAGGCAGACGATGTAGTCGGGCTTGATCGAGGCGCGAACCGAAACGGCGGGCTCGGGCTTTTCTTCTTCCACGGCCGTGGTGCCGCCGAGACCGGCAAGTGCGCCGTAAACATTGTTGATCAGCGAGGGGAGATCATCGACCGTAACGCTGTTGTTGCTGACGTGCGCGGCAACAATGTCGGAAGTGAGGGTGATGAGCGTTTCGCTCATGTCGGGCTGAACAGTTTCCATTATATTTTCCTCTATAGCGACCTTGAGGCATTCATTCGTTGGCCGACACATCTGTGACTTGCCGAGAGATGCAATGGCTCAAACGAGCCAATGTTTCAAGTAGTATCGTAAGTTGTTTTGGACTTCGCGCTGCCAAAATGGATGGAAACCTTGAATCTGCCCAATTTAAACTCAGAGATCGCGCGCAAATGTAATCGCGTTGACGCGCTCTCCCGACAATAAGCGGTAGTAGTCGGGGCGTTCGCCGATCTGGTAGAATCCGAATGCGCTGTAAAGGGATTCGGCAGGGTTTCCCTTTCGCATTTCCAGCAACAGCCGTTGCGCACCGCGGTGTTTAGCGGAATTACTAAGTAATTCGAGAAGAGTCTTGCCGAGACCTTTCCCGCGTTCCTGCGGAATTACGGCCAGGAGGAGAAGTTCTTCTTCGTCGAAGCCGTGGCGCGAGAGCGTGAAACCGACCGCGGGGGTCTCTGCCTCGGGGGGATTCCCACAGGCATCGACAAGGCTGTAGTACGTATGTCCAAAAAGTAACGCGTCTTCGACTTGGCGCCGGGTCCAGGCTTCCCCGTATAGAGGGTCGAAGGCCGCGGTCATGACTTCCATCAACTTGTCGAGGTCTTCGGTCATGGGATCCTGCTGGCGGGGACTACTTGTGTTCAAGAGTGCGCAGACTAGCCGGGCAACGTGCCGCCGGGCAAGCGCGCATCGGGCGCGCGGCCATACAGCGGGCTGATGTCGGGCGTGAGGTGGGCCGTGGGAAGCGCGGCGAAAGCGCGGGCATCGGGGAGCAGGGGCTGGGCCGTGCCGTGGCCGCGCGCGGCGACGAGCGCTTCGGCCTCGTTGCCAGTGACGCGCTGGGCGGTGAGGGCCTGCGCGGCGGCGTCCGGTTTGAGCGAGGCGAGCGGCGCCGTGCTGGCGCCCGCCGCATCGAAGCTCTCGACGAACCATTCGCCGTGTCCGCCGGTCATGGCGACATCCACCTGGCCTTCACCGAAGGCCTCGCGCGCCATCGCCGCGACCAGCGCAAGGGTGGGATAGCCCACGATCTCGGCCCCCCAGGCGAGCGCCAGGGCGCGCGCGGCGGCAAGGCCCACGCGCACGCCGGTAAAGCTGCCCGGGCCCAGCGCCACCGCGATGCGGTCGGCCTTGCCGCGTTCGGGCAGCTGCGCGATCATCGGCACCAGCGCCTCGGCGTGGCCGCGCCCGAGCACGCGAAACGTCCCGCCGATCAGCGTATTGCCCTCCAGAAGGGCCACCGAACAGGCCGCCGTGGCGCTGTCGATGACGAGGGTTCGGGCCGGAGGGACGGCGGGGGACGGTGAGGGCGAGGGCGACACGCGGGCGGGCTGACTTTGCTGTTGTCGGGGAGAGGTCGTGAAAAGGGGCGGCCGATCAGGCCGCGCGCACCTCGCTGACTTCGGGCACGTAGTGCTTGAGCAGGCTTTCGATGCCGTGCTTGAGCGTCGCGCTCGAGGAAGGGCAGCCCGAGCAGGCGCCCTGCATCGAGAGGTAGACCACGCCTTCGCGGAAGCCCCGGTAGACGATGTCGCCGCCGTCGTTGGCCACCGCCGGGCGCACGCGGGTCTCGATCAGGTCCTTGATCTGCGCGATGATGTCCGCATCGGCCGGATCGTCGCCCAGGTCCGCGTCCTCGCTCTCGGGCGGGACGGCGATGCCGTTGCCGCTCTGGCGGAACAGCGGGGCCTCGGAAACGAAGTGGTCGAGCAGGATCGAGACGACCTGCGGCTTGAGGCCGGGCCACTCGACGCCGGGCGCCGCGGTGACCGAAATGAAGCCGTGGCCGAAGAAGACGCCGGTGACGTCGCCCAGGTCAAACAGCGCTTCGGCGAGCGGCGAGGCGGCCGCGTCCTCGGGCGAGGTAAACTCGCGCGTGCCGTCGGCCATGACTTCCCGACCAGGCAGGAACTTGAGCGTGGCGGGGTTGGGAGTCGTTTCGGTTTCAATAAACATGATGCCCGCGATTTAGGCTTTTGGGGCTTTTAATCAAGTCATGGGGCGGGTGCGGGACGTTTTGTCCGGGGCTGACAGCGGCGCAGATTGCGGCCGATCTCAACCAAGTTGCCGGTTATAAAGGTTAAAGGTGATATTTGTGCATGAGCGAAGCAGGTGTGCGCGGCGCTCTATTCACTGGCCCTTAATCCGCCCGCATCCTATAGCCTTGGCAATGACCACTATTTCGCGCGCCGCCAGTTCGCTCGCCTGTCTTGCCTTCCTTCTGCAGGTCCCGGTCCCGTCCGCCGCTGCGCAGGACGCATCGCCCCCGTCCACGGACGCCCCCGCGCCGGCCGAGGCCGCTCCTCCCGCGCCGGTGCTGCAGACGAACGAGGAGGACCCCTGGCTCTACCGCGGCAGCAACATCCCGCACGACAAGGCCTGGCACTTCGGCGAGATGGACAACGGCCTGCGCTATGCGGTGCGCAAGAACGGCGTGCCGCCGGGGCAGGTCTCGATCCGCGTGCGGGTGGATGCCGGCTCGCTCTATGAGACCGACGCCGAGCGCGGCTATGCGCACCTTCTCGAACACATGCTGTTCCGCCAGTCGAAGTACATCCCTTCGGGCCAGGCCATCGCCGCCTTCCAGCGGCTGGGCGCGACCTTCGGGACCGACACCAACGCGGTGACCTCGGCGACGCAGACCGTGTTCAAGCTCGACCTGCCCAACGCGACGCCCACCTCGCTCGACGAGACCTTCAAGCTGATGTCGGGCATGGTCACCGCGCCCACGCTTTCGGCCGACAACCTCAAGCAGGACCGCCCGATCGTGCTGGCCGAGATGCGCGAGCGCGGCGGCGCGGCCCTGCGCGTCCAGAACGCGATGCAGGAGACGCTCTACCAGGGCCAGCCGCTCGCCGAACGCCAGCCCATCGGCACGCTCGAGACGCTCAACGCCGCGACGCAGGAGAGCGTGCGCGCCTTCTACAAGCGCTGGTACCGGCCCGATAACGTGACCGTGATCGTCGCGGGCGATGCCGACCCGGCGATGCTGGAAAGCTACGTGCGCAAATGGTTCGGCGACTGGCAGGCCAAGGGTGCGAAGGCCACGCCTCCCAGCTTTGGCGAACCCGCCGCGCCCAAGGGCTTTGCGGGCAACAACCGCGAACTCGCGCCCGTGGGCGAGACCCGCGTGCTGGTCGAGCCCGACCTGCCGCCCTCGCTGCTTGTCGCAACGCTGCGGCCCTGGAACCAGGTCGTCGACAACATCCCCTACAACCAGGGGCTGATGACCGACGCGATTGCCCAGGCGATCATCAACCGGCGCCTCGAGACCCGCGCGCGCGCCGGGGGCAGCTTCCTTTCGGCCTCGGTCAACACCGACAAGATCTCGCGCAGCGCCGACGTCACCTTCATGTCGGTCACGCCGCTGGGCGATGACTGGAAGGAGGCGCTGGAGGACGTGCGCGGCGTGATTGCCGATGCCATGACCCGCGCGCCCACGCAGGCCGAGATCGACCGCGAGGTGGCCGAGCTTGACGTCGCCTTCCAGGTCCCGGTCGAGCAGGAGCGTATCCTGCCCGGCTCCCAGCTGGCCGATGATCTGGTCAACGCGCTCGACATCCGCGAGACGGTCGCCTCGCCCAAGGACGTGCTGCGCATCTTCCGCGAATCGCGCGCATTGTTCACCCCGCAGGCCGTGCTCGACCACACCCGTGGCCTCTTCGCGGGCACCGTGACGCGCGCGCTCTTCACCACGCAGGAGGAGGGCAAGGTCACCGCCACGGCGCTGCGCGACGCGCTGATCGCGCCGGTCGAGCCCGACGCCACCGCGCGCCGGGTCACCAACGCCGAGCCGGTCTCGTTCGACACGCTGCCCGCCATCGGCACGCCGGCGGCCCCTATCGCCGACCAGCCCACTGGCCTTCTCGACATCGAGGAGCTGACCTTTGCCAATGGCGTGAAGGCGCTGCTCTGGCCGGTCGCCGAGGAGCCGGGCCGCGTGGTCGCCAAGGTGCGCTTCGGGGGCGGCACGCGCTCGATCGCGCCGGAAGACGCGCCCTACCTGACGCTGGGCGAATACGCGCTGGTGGGATCGGGGCTGGCAACGCTGGGGCTCGACGATCTCGACGTGATCTCGACGGGCCGCAAGATGGGCTTCGAGTTCACGGTCGATGACGCCGCCTTCCAGCTCAAGGCCGAGACGCGCCCGCAGGATCTGGAAGACCAGCTCTATCTCTTCGCGGCCAAGCTCGACCTGCCGCGCTGGGACGAGAACCCGCTGCGCCGCGCCAAGGCTGCGGCCAAGATCCAGTACGACACCTTCGCCACCTCGCCGCAGGGCATCCTCAGCCGTGATCTGGACTACTACCAGCACGGCAAGGACGCGCGCTTTGCCACGCCCACGCCCGCCGAGATCGACAAGGCGACCCCCGAGGGCTTCAAGCGCGTGTGGTCCAAGGCGCTCGCCGAAGGGCCGGTGGAAGTGCAGATCTACGGGGACTTCGACAAGGCGGCCGCGATTGCCGCGCTGGAGAAGACCTTTGGCGCTCTCAAGCCGCGCGAGGACGCGCGCAGCACCGCGAGTGCGCCCGATATCGCGGCCGCGCAGCCCAGCACGAAGCCGGTTGTCCTGCACCACCATGGCGATCCCGACCAGGCCGCCGCCGTGCTCTCCTGGCCGACCGGCGGGGGCACCCTGGAAATCCGCGAATCGCGCCAGCTGGAAATCCTCACCCAGCTCTTCACCAACCGCCTGATCGATGCGGTGCGCGAGAAGCTGGGCGTGGCCTATTCGCCCTATGTCTATTCGACCTGGCCGGTCGATCTCCAGGCGGGCGGGGCGATCACGGCGGTGGCGCAGGTCGATCCCAAGTCGGTCGACGTGTTCTACCAGACCGCCGAGGAGATCGCGCAGGACCTCATCGCCAACCCGCCGACCGCCGACGAACTGGCCCGCGTCACCGAACCGCTGCGCCAGCAGGTGACGCGCGCGGCGTCGAGCACCTCGTTCTTCATGAACCAGCTGGAAGGCGCGAGCCGCGATCCTTCGCGCTTCGGCTCGGTGCGCTCGGTGCTGATCGACTTTACCCGGACCACCCCGGCCGAGATGCAGGCGCTTGCCGCCAAGTATCTGGGCGAAGGCAATTCCTGGCGGCTTGAGGTGATCCCCGAAGAGGGCAGCGGGAGCAAGGTCGCGGCAAAGTAACGCGCGATGTCCACGCGGCAGGGCTTTCTCAAAAACCCCTGCCGCGCAACCGATTAGCGGTTTTGGGCAAAGCTTCTTTGCAAAAATTGCGGGCAGAGGCTATGGGGCCCGCCTTGCCGAGGCTTCGTGCAAGGTATCCGGGCGCCCGTGGCGACCCGGCAGGAGCGGCCCGGGAGAGGGCCGCATTTCAGGAGTGAACGACGTGGCAAGCAATTGGACCCCGGATGGCTGGAAGGCGCAGGAAGCGCGCCACCTTCCGGTATATGGCGATGAGACCAAGCTGAACGAGGTCGAGGCGACCCTGGCAAAGTTTCCGCCGCTGGTCTTTGCAGGCGAAGCGCGCGAACTGAAGAAGGACCTCGCCGAAGTGGCCGAGGGCCGCGGTTTCCTGCTTCAGGGCGGAGACTGCGCGGAGAGCTTCGCCGAGTTCCACCCCGACAACATCCGCGACACCTTCCGCGTCCTGCTGCAGATGGCCGTCGTGCTCACCTTCGCCAGCAAGCAGCCAGTGGTGAAGGTCGGGCGCATGGCCGGGCAGTTCGCCAAGCCGCGCTCCTCGCCGACCGAGATGGTCGATGGCGTCGAGATGCCCAGCTACTTCGGCGACATCATCAACGGCATCGAGGGCAATGCGCAGGCGCGCCGCAACGATCCCGAACGCATGGTCCAGGCCTATGGCCAGTCGGCCGCGACGCTGAACCTGCTGCGCGCCTTTGCGACCGGCGGCTATGCCAACCTCAGCCAGGTCCACAAGTGGACGATGGAGCACATCGACCGCAGCCCCTGGGGTGAGAAGTTCGCGCAGATGGCCGACCGCATCGGCGAGGCGCTCGACTTCATGTCGGCCTGCGGCGTCGATCCCACGACCGTCCCGCAGCTGCAGGGCACCCAGTTCTACACCAGCCACGAAGCGCTGCTGCTCCCCTACGAGCAGGCCCTGACCCGCCGCGATTCGCTGACCGGCGGCTGGTACGACTGCTCCGCGCACATGCTGTGGATCGGGGACCGCACCCGCTTTGAAGGCTCGGCCCACGTCGAGTTCCTGCGCGGTGTCGAAAACCCCATCGGCATGAAGTGTGGTCCGAGCCTGGAGCCCGACGCGCTCCTCAAGATGCTCGACACGCTCAACCCCAACCGCGAGCCGGGCCGCATGACCCTCATCAGCCGTTTCGGCCATGAGAAGGTCGAGGCAGGGCTCCCCAAGCTGGTGCGCGCGGTGAAGGCCGAAGGGCACCCGGTGGTGTGGTCGTGCGATCCCATGCACGGCAACGTCATCAAGACCGATTCGGGCCTCAAGACCCGCCCCTACGACCGCATCCTCTCCGAAGTGCGCGGCTTCTTCGCGGTGCACCGCGCCGAAGGCACGCACGCGGGCGGCATCCATGTCGAGATGACCGGCCAGGACGTGACCGAGTGCACGGGCGGCGCCATCGCCATCACCGACGAGCGGCTGGGCGATCGCTACCACACGCACTGCGATCCCCGCCTCAACGGCGCGCAGTCGATCGAACTGGCCTTCGAGATGGCGGACCTGCTCAACCTCGAAGCCAACGCGCAGCACCAGGCCGCCGCCTGATCCGCACGCCAGTCCGCTGAAGACACCAAAGGGCAGGGACCGCCGATGTGCGGTTCCTGCCCTTCGTGTGTGCGGGATCGGGGCAGGGAAGGACGCGTTTCAGGGCCCGTGATCCTGACACTTGAGGGCAAAAGAGTATCCTCCGAGGGTCCTCGCCCTCGGGCTCCCCGAACTGTCAGGCTCACCTCCCGCGCGCACCATGGCGTGCGAAAGGCGAGGTCGCCGATTCCGGGGTCCAAGGGGCGATGGCCCCTTGAATCCTCTTCTCCCTACTGCCCCACGCGCAGCGTGGCCCTGTCGAGCGCGGCGAGGCGTTCGGGGTTGCCGCGTGCGGCCATGCGCATGTCCATCAGCGCGTCGCGGTCGGCGTGGGCGCGGGCGAGCGACGTCACGCGGCAGTCGCGCATTTGCGCCATCTCCTGCAATTCGCGCAGGTCCGGCGCGCCGCACACGCTCTTCACCGCGCGCACGAGGCGCAGGTCGAGCGCGTCGCGCCCGCTGGCGCTGTCGAGGTCAAGGTCGCTGTAACGCACGGCAACCGTCGGTAGGTCCTCCCAGACGTGCTTTTGCACGACCACTTCGTTGGACGCCGAGGCGGCGCTTCCCAGCAGCACGCAGCCGAGCGTGCAGGCGGCAATGGTAAGCCTGTTCATGGTACTTCTCCTCTACGGTGCGCAGCCCATGGGGAGCCGCGCGGGACGCAGGTAGAGGCATGTGCGGACAAGGGTGTTCGCACCGGGCAATCGGCCCGTTTCGCGTTCGAATTTCAGGCGTGGGGGACGGGCTGCGTCACTGGGCAGCAAGCTCTCACGAAAGGCGTTGCGTTTCGGTGCGTGCCTGGTCGTCAATCAGGCACCGAGTCGGTGATCGGGATGTCTGGCGGGTCGCCAGGGCATCGGGAAGTTCATCGAGTTTATCGCAACTTATGATTGCGGCGACCTCTCCCTGCGGTAATTTTGGATTATACGCCCCTCTTGCTGTGAAACAAAGTGTTTCATTGGGCGCTGGTGCAGACTGCCCTCAGGACGCGACGAAACGCGGCCAAGGCCCTGCTTTTACGTAGATTTACGGGGGCTGGGCGAACAGGGCGCCGCCGCTGAAGCCACGTATGTGAACAAACCGGAGAAGCAGAAGAATACGTCCGAGGGCCATTGCCCCCGGGCTCCCCAAACTGTCGAGCTCTCGTCCCGCGCGCCACGTGGCGCTAGGAAGGTGAGGCCGCCCGTTTTGGGGTCAAGGGGCGATGGCCCCTTGGAAATAGGCTTTCTGCAAGGTGGCGGTCGCTGCCCGGTCAGCCCCCGCAGCGGCTGTAGTAGCCCTGGCGGCAGGCGCGCACGTCGCGTTCCCAGGCGGCGCGCTCGGCCTCGTAGTCCTGCCGCGCGCGGGCATAACGGCTGCGGTCGTCCTCGTAGGCCTGCATGTCTTCATTGTAGGCGCGGGCACTGTAGTCCGCATAGTCGCGGCGGTCGGCCTCGGCCGCAGCCCAGTCGTCCCAGTCTTGCGCATAGCGGGCATCGCGGCGCGCGACGTAGGCGGCCTGTTCGCGGTTGAGGCGGCGGATCTCGGCGGCATCGGCCTCGCGCGCGGCGCGCGAGCGCATCCCGGGATCGCGCGGATCGTCAGCGAGCGTCGGCGCGCTGGTGACGGCAATGACCAGTGCGGCGAGCGCGGCGGCGCGTGTGAAACCCCTCATCGAATATCCCTCAAGTCCCGGTATGTCCCTTGGGCCTTGCTAGGCGCGAGGGGCACACGATTGCAAAGGCCTTGCGACGAAGCGAGCCGCCATCCAGCGCAGCTCCGGCACGGGTGGCCGAGGCGCGCGCCTCCACAGTAAATTGTCCTGAAATCTCAAGATCCCGGCCTGCCGTTACGGCTTTTGTCATCTTAAATTCTTTGACTCGACTTCGCTTCGGCCCGCATTTTCAGGGTCTGTCGAGCCGTCGGGAGACATCGTCATGAACATTGTCGAGCTGCAATCGGCCGTGGGCGCCAAGCCCGACGGGATCTGGGGCCCCAAGTCGCGCGCGGCGCTGCTGACCGCCTTCACCAATACCCAGGCGCCCGCCATCACCGATGCGGAAGAGGCCGAGCTGGCCGAGCGCCTCCACGTCAGCGTGAAACAGCTGCGCGCGGTGGCGCAGGTGGAATCCTCGGGCGGCGGGTTTGACCGGCAGGGGCGCCCCAAGATCCTCTACGAGCGGCACAAGTTCCACAAGTACACCGGCGGGCGCTGGTCGGTCACGGCCTTCAGCAACCCGCGCTACGGCGGCTACAGCGAAAGCAGCTGGGACAAGCTGGCGGGCGCGATCGTGACCGGCGATGTCGATGCCGCGTTCATGGCCTGCTCCTGGGGCAAGTTCCAGGTGCTGGGGCAGTGGTGGGACGAGTTCGGCTTTGCGAGCCCCTTCGCCTTTGCCTTCAGCACGGTCGCCTCCGAGCTCAAGCACTACGAACTGCTGGCCCATTATGTCGAATACAATGAGTTGAACGACGAAATGGCCGCGCTCTCCACCGATCCCGACGACTGCCGCGCCTTCGCGCGCGCCTACAACGGGGGCGCCTACGCGCGGCTGGGCTACCACACCAAGCTGGCCGCCGCGATGGGGTGAGGGCGCGCAAGGTGAGGTCGATGGTATGGGGAGCCCGAGGGCGATGGCCCTCGGAATCTTCTCTTTGCCTGCTTCGGCGATCTACAAAGGCTTACTGTCGGGCCGTTTGACGCAGATGCATCGCATCGGGTATTTCCGATGGGTTGCCGCCGCAGCCTCGCTGCGATGCGGCCTGTCCCAGCGATGGAGCCTTTGCCCTTCATGTCCGAATACCGTTACCTGCGCGCTCTTCCCGATCCTGACAGCCTGCCCGCGCTGCGCCCCGAATACGCGCACCTGCGCCCCGCGCAGGGGCTGGGCGAACTGGACCCGCCGCCGCGCATCCTGCTCCTCTACGGGTCGCTGCGCGAACGCTCCTACTCGCGCCTTGCGGTCGAGGAGGCGGCGCGCCTCCTGCAGTACTTCGGCTGCGAGACGCGCATCTTCGACCCCCGCGACCTGCCGCTCCCCGACCAGGTGCCGGGGGACGATCACCCGGCCGTCCACGAACTGCGCGAGCATGCGCTGTGGTCCGAAGCGCAGGTCTGGTGCAGCCCGGAGCGCCACGGCCAGATCACCGGCATCATGAAGACGCAGATCGATCACCTGCCGCTGGCGTTCAAGGGCCTGCGCCCCACGCAAGGGCGCGCGCTGGCCGTCATGCAGGTCAGCGCAGGCTCGCAATCGTTCAACTCGATCAACACCTTGCGCGTTCTGGGCCGCTGGATGCGGATGTTCACCATCCCCAACCAGTCCTCGGTCGCCAAGGCCTACGAGGAGTTCGACGAGGCGGGCCGGATGACCCCGTCGAGCTACTACGACCGCATCGTCGATGTCATGGAAGAGCTGGTCCGCTTCACCGTCCTCCTGCGCCCCCACGCCGAACAACTTGTCGACCGCTACTCGGAGCGCAAGGACAAGGACCAGCGGGTGGAAACGCATGTCGAGAAGGCCGGGTTGGCCTGAGGCGGGAGAGAAAGAAATTCAGTCCGAGGGCCATCGCCCTCGGGCTCCCCATACCGTCAACCTCACGTCCTGCGCGCCACGTAGCGCGAGAAAGGTGAGGTCGCCCGTTATGGGGTCAAGGGGCGATGGCCCCTTGAAAAAGGACTTCCTTCTTCGCGGGAAGCCGTTGGACTGCTGGACAATGTCGTCTTGCCGTCCTGCCGCCCTCTAGGTAACCGTGCTCAGTATTCGGGTTCTCGGGCACGTTCCAGGCCCGATGCCCCATGCGCTGGGGAACCGCAGGGCCCTCAAGGCATTGCGCTTGGGGCCCGCGGACATATCTAGGGGGCCAATCTGCGCGCCGGACGCTTGAACGACGCGAACAAATCTGGAACATAGGCCCCCATGAGTCTGACCCACATCACCGTGCGCGGTGCGCGCGAGCATAACCTCAAGGGCTTCGATATCGCGCTGCCGCGCGACAAGCTGATCGTCATCACCGGGCTTTCGGGGTCGGGCAAGTCGAGCCTCGCCTTCGACACGATCTACGCCGAAGGCCAGCGCCGCTACGTCGAGAGCCTCTCGGCCTACGCGCGCCAGTTCCTTGAAATGATGCAGAAGCCCGATGTGGAGCACATCGACGGCCTCAGCCCTGCCATTTCCATCGAGCAGAAGACGACGAGCCGCAACCCGCGCTCGACCGTCGCCACCGTGACCGAGATCTGGGACTACATGCGCCTGCTCTGGGCGCGCGTGGGTGTGCCCTATTCGCCCGCGACCGGCCTTCCCATCGAGGCGCAGACCGTCTCCAACATGGTCGACCGGGTGATGGAGCTGCCCGAGGGCACGCGGCTCTACCTGCTCGCCCCCGTCGTGCGCGGGCGCAAGGGCGAGTACCGCAAGGAACTGGCCGAGTGGCAGAAGTCGGGCTTCACCCGCGTGCGCATCGACGGCGAGCTTTACCCCATCGAGGACGCGCCCGCGCTCGACAAGAAGTACAAGCACGACATCGAGGTCGTGGTGGACCGCATCGCGGTCAAGGACGGTATCCAGACGCGCCTGGCCGACAGCTTCGAGCAGGCGCTCAAGCTGGCCGAGGGGCTTGCCTATGTCGATCTTGCCGATGGCGTGGTGCCGGGGCGTGAGGACGAGGCCGAGGCCGCGAAGGGCGCCAAGGGCAAGAAGAACCTGAAGGGCGCAGGGCTTCCGGCCAACCGCATCGTCTTTTCGGAAAAGTTCGCCTGTCCGGTCTCGGGCTTCACCATCGAAGAGATCGAGCCGCGCCTGTTCTCCTTCAACGCGCCGCAGGGCGCGTGCCCGGCCTGTGACGGTCTGGGCGAGAAGATGGAATTCGACCCCCAGCTCGTGGTCCCCAACGAGGGGCTGACACTCAAGCAGGGCGCGCTCGTGCCCTGGGCCAAGTCGAACCCGCCGTCCCCTTACTACATGCAGGTGCTGGCCAGCCTGGCCAACCACTTCGGCTTCGATCTCACCACGCCCTGGCAGGACCTGCCGAGCGAGGTGCGCATCGTCATCCTCTATGGCACGGCCGGCTCGCCGGTGCCGCTCACCTTCAAGGACGGGCGCAAGGAATACACCGTCACCAAGCCCTTCGAGGGCGTGATCGGCAACCTCAACCGCCGCCTTGTCCAGACCGACAGCGCGCTGATGCGCGAGGAGCTCCAGCGCTTCCAGACCGCGCAGCCCTGCGAGGTGTGCGACGGCAAGCGTCTCAAGCCCGAAGCGCTGTGCGTGCGTCTGGCGGAAAGCGACATTGCCGATGCCGCGCGGCTTTCGGTGGCGGACGCCTTCGCCTGGTTCGGAAGCCTCGAAGGCAAGCTCACCGACCAGCAGGCGCAGATCGCCAAGGCCATCCTGAAGGAAATCAACGAGCGCCTCGGCTTCCTCAACAACGTCGGGCTCGATTACCTCAACCTCGACCGGACTTCGGGTACGCTCTCGGGCGGTGAGAGCCAGCGCATCCGCCTTGCCAGCCAGATCGGTTCGGGGCTTTCGGGCGTGCTCTACGTGCTGGACGAGCCCTCCATCGGCCTGCACCAGCGCGACAACGATCGCCTGCTCGAAACCCTGAAGCGTCTGCGGGACCTGGGCAACACGGTGATCGTCGTCGAGCACGACGAGGACGCGATCCGCGCGGCGGACTACGTGGTAGACCTGGGCCCCGGCGCGGGCGTCCACGGCGGCGAGATCGTCGCCGAGGGCACCTTGAAGCAGGTGCTCAAGAGCAAGAGCAGCCTGACCGCGCAGTACCTCACCGGCGAACGCAGGATCGAGGTCCCGGCCACGCGCCGCAAGGGCAACGGCAAGTCGGTGACGGTCGAAAACGCGCGTGCGAACAACCTGAAGGGCGTCACCGCCGAGTTTCCGCTGGGCACCTTCTGCTGCGTGACCGGCGTTTCGGGTTCGGGCAAGTCCTCGCTCACCATCGACACGCTGCAGGCGGGCGCGAGCCGTACCTTGAACGGCGCGCGCGTGATCGCAGGGCCCCACGATGCGATCCGTGGGCTCGAAGCCTGCGACAAGGTGATCGAGATCGACCAGTCCCCGATCGGGCGCACCCCGCGCTCCAACCCGGCGACCTACACCGGCGCCTTCACCCAGATCCGCGACTGGTTTGCCGGGCTCCCGGAATCCGAAGCGCGCGGCTACAAGCCCGGGCGCTTCAGCTTCAATGTCAAGGGCGGGCGCTGCGAGGCGTGCCACGGCGATGGCCTCATCAAGATCGAGATGCACTTCCTGCCCGACGTCTACGTCACCTGCGAGGAATGCGACGGCAAGCGCTACAACCGCGAGACGCTGGAGGTGAAGTTCAAGGGCCACTCGATCGCCGACGTGCTCGACATGACGATTGAGGATGCGGTCGAGTTCTTCAAGGCGGTGCCGCCGATCCGCGACAAGATGCAGATGCTGTGCGAGGTGGGGCTTGGCTACATCAAGGTCGGCCAGCAGGCGACGACGCTTTCGGGCGGTGAGGCGCAGCGCGTCAAGCTCGCCAAGGAACTGGCGCGCCGCTCGACCGGGCAGACGCTCTATATCCTCGATGAGCCGACCACGGGCCTCCACTTCGAGGACGTGCGCAAGCTGCTGGAAGTGCTGCATCGACTGGTCGAGCAGGGCAACTCGGTGGTCGTCATCGAGCACAACCTCGATGTCATCAAGACCGCCGACTGGCTGATCGACCTGGGCCCCGAAGGCGGCGTGCGCGGGGGCGAGATCGTCGCCGTGGGCACGCCCGAGGACGTGGTGAAGAACGAACGCTCCTTCACCGGGCACTACCTCAAGCCCCTGCTGGAGGCCTGAGGTCGAACAGAGGGATGATTCCGAGGGCCATTGCCCTCGGGCTCCCCAAACTGTCGAGCTCTCGTCCCGCGCGCCACGTGGCGCCAGGAAGGTGAGGTCGCCCGTTTTGGGGTCAAGGGGCGATGGCCCCTTGAATCTCTCCTTCCTGCTTCCTCAGCGCCGTCCGAACAGCCGCGCGAAGAAGCCGAGCTTCCGCGGCGGCGGAGCCAGTTCGGTTTCGGCGGCGACGACCTTGCGGCGGATGGCCGAGCCGGTGGCGTTGGGGTCGTAGGCGGGCAGGGGCACCTTGCGCTGGAGGCTGACGGCGGCGAGCGAGCCGAAAGTGTCGTCGGTCAGCGCGCCCTTTGCGAGGTGGACCATGGCCGCCTCGGTGCCCATGTCGACCGTGCCCGAGATCACCGCGACGCGACCCGGCAGGCCCTGCACGGCGACTTCGGTGGCGACCGCCTGGTGGAAGCGCAGCGCGCGCAGCCAGGCGGCGAGCACGGCCTCGACATAGGCGCGCGGGGCCGGGGCGCCTTCTGCGTCCTCGCGGATGAAGTAGCGGCGCTTGTGGCGCAGCAGCGCGGTGTTGATCGCGGTGAGGCCGTCGATCTCCAGATAGAGCTCGATGTCTTCCTCGCGCTCGGCCCAGGGGGCCTCGTCGGCGGCGCACAGGGCGCGCAGCTCTGCGGGCGAGGTGGACGAAAAGGCGAAGGCCTCGTCGGTGTAGAGCCCGTGGAGCAGGACGGGCGCGTGGGGGATGTCCTTTTCGAAGGCGACGTCCAGCTCGTTGGCCAGGCCGATGGTGAGCGCGGTGATCGGAGCGCCCTCGTGCATGTCCACGGCATCGACCAGCTCGGCCCAGCCCGAAATCTCCACCGCCGCGCGCGGCGTGGCCAGACACAGCCGCGCCAGATCGGTGTCGAGCGCGGCCAGGTCGGCCGCCAAGACCTCCTCGGCCCGATCCAGATCCCCCGCCGCAATCCATGCCGCAAGCCCCTGCGTGTAGTCCCGCTCCCCCTCAAGGGTCGCGAAAGCCTCCTGCAACCTGTGAACCACCTGTAATCCCTCTTAATCGCCCACAACCTGCGCCTTGGCGCATCTCCGCGGTATCTATGGGCTAGAGGTCTTTACTTAGTTAACGAACTTCCGGACTTCGCAATTTTACGAAGTCAGAAGGGGAAAGGATGCGAGGGCCATCGCCCTCGCGCTCCCCGAACTGTCGAGGGCAGGTGTGCCGTGGAGGTTGGCGGGGGACTGTTGGATTCTCCTGACTTCGCAAATGGGCTTGATGATTAGACTTGGCTAGATTTATGTTTCTTCGTTCTCGATGGCTGCATTAAATATACGTGCAGTGTGCCAAATACTGGCAACAGTAGATGGGACGAGTAATATTCCATATACAAAAGAAAAAAAGGCGACGCACTGTGTGGCTACCTTCAAGCAGTATGGCATTTCTAACATCAGGAAAATTTGAGCGATCAGGCTGAATGATAGTACTATGGATAGATGGAAGAAGCTTGCGACCATCTTCATTAAGTACGAGTCTTTTTTGCCATTTTGTCGGATCGCATCGAGAAAACGCCCGCTCGAAAAAGATAGCATTATTGCCATCCCGCCCAAGGAGAAGCCAAGAAGGGAAGGGACGCCAGAAGTCACGCAATTTCGCCATTGGTCGGCTTTACCATCGACACTCATCCAAATCGACGAGCACATAGATGTGGTTGCAATCGCGGCCCAAAAATAGGCAGACTTAAATAGCGCATGCAGCCCGCCATAGACGCTCCAGTATCCCTGATAAGAGTTCTTATGTGGCACGGAAACGTTTCACCTCATCTCTGATTGCAATCAAATGGCTGGTTGCTTTGTCGATTATTTTTTGTATTACAAGTGGATATTCTTTTGTCGATCGGTGGACCTTTTGTTCATTCTCATTGAGACCTGAACTTTGAACATTGCCATTTTCGGCTGCGACAGAAGCTCTGGTCAGATTTCGACTGTTGAGCTTAATTCCATCCGTTCCAGGTTGTCGATTGAATTGATAGACTGCAGATTTTAATTTCTGATCGTCGAGTTCTCGTAGAATTTGTTCAGCATCGTCGCCGCGGTGATCGCCGGGGTTTGGTCTCTTGAGTAAAATTGAAATTTTATCAATTCGATGCAGATCTAATACATTTTTCAACGCGTCTTCTGTGGGTTGAACCGTTACTTCATAGGTGGTTTCGCCAGTGTTCAAGCGCTCAAGCGCTTTTTGGAATATTTTTCCGGCCAAGTGTATCGAGAGCGTTTTTCCTAGTTCATTTTTGAGCTCAATGGCAATTTTATGTGTGTTTTCGTCTAGTGCGTAGCTAAATGTCCTGTTGTTAAATCCCTGTTTTTCGAAGACTTTTTTTAGGTTGTCTCCGACGATTTCTTCTTGAAAGGTTGTCTTGTCAATTGACGGTTCTTCAGGGTTGACGTCTGTCCAAACACATATTTGTCCTTCATAGATTTGAGTGTCGCTTTGGCTCTTCGACGGAGGCTTGATGATCGCCCAGTCTCGTCCACGGTATTGTACGGGCTCGAGAGATGCTTGCTGTAACGCGTTGTGATAGATGCCTTGTGGATGTGGCGAAGCTACGACATTGAGAAAACCGATAGGGATCGTACTTGTATCAGGCATTCTGAACCTCAAAAATCACTCGTGATTGGGAGCTCATGCTTCCTAGGTGGAAGCTCTTAAGTTTTTCATGATTTGCGTCACGGCTCCAGCCAGATGATGCCGGGTGGTGATTCTACTTTCCTACCCGTTCAGTCCTGCGATACATGATCTGGTTCACCCCGGCGCGTTGAGGTTTCTCCGCGCCGGATTGGCTTTTCGAGAGCATCGGAAGGGTGGACCATGACCGACAGTGTGCAGGCTTTTTCGGGATCGTCGTGTGCGGGGCAGGGGGCGTCGTCGTCCACGCGGTTTGGGCGGGGGTGGATACCGTGTGACCGGGATATCGGCTTGCCGGGGGAGGGTGCTCGGCCTGCGTCTTCCGCTGCGCGGATGGTTGGGGAGCGCGAGGGCGATGGCCCTCGCATCTCTACTTCTTCTTCTTCTTCTTCTTCAACTCCCGAAACTCCGCCGAACGGACGCTGGGACGCGGGCCGCAAGGTCCGGTTCCTGCACGCGCTCGCCGAGCGGGGGGATGTGCGCGGGGCTTGTGCACTGGTGGGGATGAGTCGCCAGTCGGCCTATGTGCTGCGGCGGCGGGACCGGGTGTTTGCGGCGGGGTGGGCCGGGGCTCTGGTGCTGGCGCGTCAGCATGCCGAGGAGGTGCTGGCCTCGCGCGCGCTGGAGGGCGTGGAGGAGAGCGTGTGGTTCCGGGGCGAGCTGGTGGGGGTGCGGCGTCGGTTCGACTCGCGCCTGTTGCTGGCGCACCTGGGGCGGCTCGACCGGCAGGCGGGGGAGGTCCTGGGGGCGGATTCTGTCTCCGATCTGGCGGAGCGGTTCGACGAGGTGTTGGCGCTGGTCTCGGGGCTCATGCCCGAGGCGGACATGGTGGAGGACCGGGCGAACTATGACGCGGTCTCGCCGGTGCTGCCGCGGGGGCGCGAGGATTTCGTGGCGCAGGGTTCGGAAGCGATGTGCCGGGTGGTCGAGGACGAATGGTACGCGGCGCGCGCCGAGGATATGGGGGATACCGGGGATGCGCCGGGGGAGGACGCCTGCGGCTTTGACTGGCCGGGGGCGCAGGCGCTGTGCGGGGCGCAGTGGGACGGCTGGTTCGCGGCCTCGTGCGGGCGGGTGGATGCGCTGGTCGGTGCGCCTCCGGGCGGCGCGGGGGAGGCGGGTGGCGGTGCCCTCTGGAGGGTGTCAACCGTGTCACCTTCGGGCCCCTCGCAAGGGGCGGAATCGGGCTTGCAAAAATTTTTTGAAAAAAGTGGCGCGGGCCGGGAACGCAATTCGGGGAGTGCGGTTATCGCTAGTGAAGGCCGGCGCAGTCAGTCCCCCCCACCCCCTCCAGACTGCGCCGGTCCGACCCTTTTTCAGGGTGTCAGGGCAGGCCTCGGGTCGCAGCGAGGTGATGTCGGAGGGGAGAGTGGCTCAGCTTTCCTGAGCGAGGACGGCGAGTTCGACCGTTCCCGAGCCACGGCGCATGATGCCGATTTCGCGTGCGGCGGCTTTCGACAGATCGATGATGCGGTTGCCGTGGTAGGGCCCGCGATCCGTGATGGTGACGACGACGCTTTCGCCGTTGCTCGGATTGGTGACCTGGACCTGCGTGCCGAAGGGCAGGCTGGGGTGCGCGGCGGTCAGTTCCTCGGGATCGAAGATGGCGCCGCTGGCGGTGCGGCGACCGGCGAACTTCACGCCGTAGTAGCTGGCAACGCCCGAGCCGATCGTTTCGAAGGCGTCTTCCATGACTTCCGGCGCGGCCGGGAGCGCCTGCACGACAGGCTGCGCGATCATGGCGGGTGCGGGCTCAACTGCGGCGACGGCCGCAACAGCTTCGATGGGGGCAGCCCCGGCATCGGCGTGGACGGGCCCGGCGAGCGGGAGCGTGACCGAGGCGGCAATACCTGCCAGCAATCCGAAGCGTGAAACTTGCAAAACCTACCCCGCTGGGCCGTTGACGATGGAAGGGCTTTTACCCGCGAAGCGTCAAGGATGGGACTCCATAAAAAGCGGCCCGTCGCGCGATGGCAACGGGCCGCCCTGAATCTTGGCTGGATTGCGACGAACGATTACCGGTCGCGCTGGGCCAGGAGTCGCAGACGGAGCGCGTTGAGCTTGATGAAGCCGGCGGCGTCCTTCTGGTCGTAGGCGCCCGCATCGTCCTCGAAGGTGACGTGGCGTTCGGAGTAGAGCGAGTTCGCCGACTTGCGCCCGACGACCGAAACCGAGCCCTTGTAGAGCTTGAGGCGGACGGTGCCGTCGACCTTTTCCTGGCTGTGGTCGATGGCGGCCTGGAGCATCTCGCGCTCGGGGCAGAACCAGAAGCCGTTGTAGATGAGCTCGGCGTACTTGGGCATGAGCTCGTCCTTGAGGTGGGCGGCGCCGCGGTCGAGCGTGATCTGCTCGATGCCGCGATGGGCCGCGGCGTAGATCGTGCCACCCGGGGTCTCGTACATGCCGCGCGACTTCATGCCGACAAAGCGGTTCTCGACGAGGTCGAGGCGGCCGATGCCGTGCTTGCGGCCAAGCTCGTTGAGCGCGGTCAGCAGCGTGGCGGGCGACATGGCGTCGCCGTTGAGCGCGACGCCGTCACCCTTGGCGAAGTCGATGGTGATGTATTCCGGCGCGTCGGGCGCATCCTCGGGGTTCACCGTGCGCGAGTAGACGTAGTCGGGGGTCTCTTCCCAGGGGTCCTCGAGGACCTTGCCTTCCGAGGACGTGTGCAGGAGGTTCGCGTCGGTCGAGAACGGGCTCTCGCCGCGCTTGTCCTTGGGAACCGGGATCTGGTGCTGCTCGGCCCAGGCGATGAGCGCGGTGCGGCTGTTGAGGTCCCACTCGCGCCAGGGGGCGATGACCTTGATCGCGGGATCGAGCGCGTAGGCCGACAGCTCGAAGCGGACCTGGTCGTTGCCCTTGCCGGTCGCGCCGTGGGCGATGGCGTCGGCACCGGTTTCCTTGGCGATCTCGATGAGGCGCTTGGAAATCAGCGGGCGGGCGATCGAGGTGCCCAGCAGGTAGTCACCCTCGTAGCGGGCGTTGGCGCGGAACATCGGGAAGACGAAGTCGCGCACGAATTCCTCGCGCAGGTCGTCGATGTAGATGTTCTCATCGGGCAGGCCCATCAGCTTGGCCTTGGCGCGTGCGGGCTCGAGCTCCTCGCCCTGGCCAAGGTCGGCCGTGAAGGTCACGACTTCGCAGTTGTAGGTGACCTGAAGCCACTTCAGGATGACGCTGGTGTCGAGACCGCCCGAATAGGCGAGAACGACCTTCTTGATGTCGGACATGGGTGCCGTGTTCTCCGCGAGAAAATGCGCTTCTTCGGGACGCGCGCCTAACAGCACCCGCCGAAGTGTGCAACGGTGAGCTGCGCAATGGTGTTGCGCAGCTCACCGCAGGGACGGCTTTGCCCGCTCAGCGGCGACGCAGCGCGCTTTCGGCGGCGCTCATGTAGTCGCGGGTCAGCGGCAGCGTACGGCGAAGGCGGGTGTACTGGATCTGGTAGTTGCACATCGATCCGCTCTCGAACGCGGCGGTGGCCCCGGCCAGGTAGAAAATCCACATGCGGTAGAAGCGCTCATCCATCAGAGCGATGATGGCCTCCTTGTTCGCAACGCAGCGCTTGTACCACTCACGCAGGGTGAAGGCGTAGTGCAGGCGCAGGTTCTCGACGTCGGAGGCGATGAGGCGGAACTTCTCGCTGGCGGCGACCGTCTCGCTCAGCGCCGGAATGTAGCCGCCGGGGAAGATGTACTTGCGGGTGAAGGCGTCGGTGGTGCCCGGCCCACCCATGCGTCCGATGGTGTGGAGCAGCATCACGCCCTCGTCGGTGAGGAGTTCGGCGGTGGACTTGAAGAACTGCTTGAACTGGGCCTGGCCGACGTGCTCGAACATCCCGACCGAAACGATGCGATCGAACTTGTCGCCGCGCTTGGGCATAGCGCGGTAGTCGACGAGCTCGAAGGTGACCTTGTTGCTGACGCCGGCTTCTTCGGCGCGGACCTTGGCGAGTTCGATCTGCTCTTCGCTGAGCGTGATGCCGTGGACCTTCACGTCGTAGTGCTTGGCAAGATAGATCGCCATGCCGCCCCAGCCGCAGCCGATGTCGAGCACGCGCTGGCCCGGCTCGATCGCCAGCTTGGCTGCGATGTGGGCCAGCTTGGCCGTCTGCGCCTGTTCCAGCGTCATGCCGTCCTCGGGCCAGTAGGCGCACGAATACTGCATGTGCTCGAGATCAAGGAAGAGTTTGTAGAGTTCATTGCCGATGTCGTAGTGATGGGCAATGTTCTTCTTGGCGCTGGTGGCCCGGTTGATGCCGTCGATGAGGGTGACGGCCTTGTCCGTGGCAAGCTTGAGCGCGGTCTTCTCCTTGACCTCGCCGCCGCGATCCCACGGTGCGTTCTGGCGCAGCAGCTGGACGAGCTCCATGATGTCGCCCTCTTCAAGAACGAGCTGGCCATCCATGTAGGCCTCGGCCGCGCCGATGCGCGGGTCGGTCAGGATGCGGCGCTCACCGGCCTTGTCGGTAAAGCGTACACGGACGTTGGGATAGCCTTCGGTCGGCGTACCGAAACGGGTCTTCGAGCCATCGGGACGCGAGACTTCGAGGGTGCCGTGGCGCACGCCACTTTCGAGGAACTTGTCTAGAATGGCCATCGTATCCAGTCGTCACTAGTTTGAAAAAGAAGAATTGTGGGGGGCAAAGCAACAGGCGCGTAGCGCGCCTAGTCCGGGATTGTTTCAGGTTCGTGCCAGAAAGAGGACATCTCGGGGCTGGGGGACAAGATGTTGCCCGGAATCGACATAGACGGTCTCGCCACTGGCAAGCGGGCCTTCTGCCAGGAAGAGTGCGGTACGCACGATGTCGTCGGGCGAGGTCTTTCGGCGCAGCAGGTTCATGCGGTGCGAGATCTCGGTCTCGTCCTCGGTCTGGTCGTGACTTGCAAGGATGGCCCCAGGGGCCAGGCCGTAGACCCGGTCCTGCGGCCGCGACCGCGCCATGGAAAGCATCGGGATCGTCGCCGCAAGCGCGTGCTTGCTCATCGTGTAGGAGAAGAAATCGGGATTGGGATTGCGCAGCTTCTGATCGGTGACCTGGATCAGGCGACGGCCAGACGGTGTGCGGGCATGGGCAAAAAAGGCTTGCGCCATGCGGGTAGGCGTCCCGGCATTGACCTGCATCGCGGCCTCGAACGTGTCGGGCTGGAGGCCCGTTGCATCGTCGTACTCGAAAACGGCCGCGCAGTTCACGAGCAGGCGCCAATCTGCGCGACGTTCGGCGAGTTCGCGGACCATGGCGGGGCCCGCCTCCCAGTCATCGAGGTCGCAGGAGACGGTTTCTGCAGATGGCAACTCGTCGGCGAGCGCTTCGGCTTCCTTACGTGAATTTCCGAAGTGGATGGCGACATGCCACCCTTTCGAACCGAAGGCGCGGGCGAGATGGGCTCCGATACGCTTGGCGCCTCCTGTAATCAGGACAGTCCGGGTGTTGCCGCTCACGCGCCGAGGTCCGCGCACGGAAGGACCCGAGAGGGCACGTTGTCGGGGCTGGCCGGGACGCTAACCGAGGAAGTCCAATAGGGTATGTGGCACAAGGAGAAACGCATCGTGCCCTATAGGAGCATAACATGTCGGACGAGGGAAGGGGGCTGGCGTGTGGAAAGCGGCAAGGCCGGTGCAGGAAAAGGTTGCGGGCGATCCGGCCCCGGGGTGCCCGGGGCCCGGAAAAGCCAACCCTATGCGCGCCGCGGCGGAACTCTTGCAGCTCCGTCGCGACGCGGTAAAAATCTCAGCGGCAAATCAACGCGATCAGCGGCAGCGGATATCGCCCTTGTCGATTTCGCGGCCGAGCGCGCCGCCAAGGACGCCGCCCAGAATGGTGCCCAGCGTGCGGTCGCCGCGACCGGCCAACTCGTGTCCGGCCAGGGCGCCGACACCCGCACCGATGATGAGCCCGGTCGTCCCGTTGTCGCGGCGGCAGTAGTAGCGTCCATCGCGACCGCGCCAGACATGGGAATTGCGGCTGATACGCCGAGGCGAACGGTAGCGTCCGCGCGCATCGTAAAGGCCGCGCCGGTCATCGTGACGGTAGTCGCGGTGGTGCTTGTTGCGGTAGCCATGGGCCGGTGCATGGCGCGGGGGATCGGCGAAAGCGGCCGTTGGGAGCAGGCTTGCTCCGGCAAGCGCGAGGACGAGGCCCATAAGCGGATGTTTCATCTCGAGTATCCTTGATTCGATATGCTTGGCCATGCCTTGCCTGAAGCGGGGCGAACCTCACATGAACCGGATCGAGGATGAACGCTGGATCACCTGCCGCAGGGACACTGTTCAAGATGTCGGTCTGCGGTTGCTATTGCAGACGAGCTTCCGGCCCGTAAGTGGGTAGGGCATGGGGGCTGGAGTTCCATTTGACCACCCAGCTTTGCAGGTGGTCGAAGGGGAGCGGACGGCTGATGCCGTAGCCCTGGCCGAAGGGGCACCCCAGCGTAACCAGAAGTGCGCGCACGGATTCGTCTTCGATCCCTTCGGCAACAAGACTGATGCCAAGGCTGTTGCACAGGACCACGAGGGACGTGATCAGCGATTGGTCGAAGGAGCTCTCGGTGCAGCGCGATATGAAGGAGCGATCGATCTTGATCTCATCGATCGTGAAGTCCCGGAGATAACCGAACGATGTAAACCCGGCGCCGAAGTCGTCGATGGAAAGGCGCACGCCTTCGCGGTGGAGTTTTTCGACGACACGCCGTGCTTGCGCTGGGTGTGCGATAAGCGCGGTTTCCGTCAATTCCAGGATCACGCGCTCCGGGTTGATCTGATGCATGGAAATGCTTCTCAGCACATTCTCGACGAAACTGGGGCGCTCCAGCATGCGCGCGGAGACGTTGATGGAGATACTGGTGTCCGGCCAGGCTTCGTGGACCGTCGCAAACTGGCCAAGCACCGTGTCCAGGCACAGGATCGTGAAAGGTTCGATCAGGGGGGATTGTTCAACGACCCGGATAAGCTGTTCGGGAGAGACATCGCCACTGTCGTGCGGAACCCAGCGGACCAAGGCCTCGAAGCCGGTGACCCGGGCGTGGAGCAGGTCGATCTTGGGCTGCCAGTGCCATTGGATCTCGCGCGCCGCGATGGCTTCGGCCAACTCGTCAAGGAGCCCCTTGTGATCGAGTTCGTCGGGGTCCTGAAGCTCCTGGCTGCGCGCCACGCATGTTTTCTCGACGCCAGCCTTGGCCTTGTACATGGCGCTGTCCGCGGCCGAGAGAAGGGCCGTGGGCGAGAAACTGAGCTGTGGGCACAGGGCCATGCCCAGAGAGGCTCCGACGTAGAGGACACGGTTGTCGTGAAGAACGGGTTGTTCGATCAACTGATTGATCTTCTCGCCCATTGCCGTGGCCGCATCCACCGTGGCGATGGACTCCAGGATGATGGCGAATTCGTCACCGCCAAGGCGGGCGACGGTATCAACTTCGCGCAAATGGGCGCGCAGCCGGCGCGCGACCGTCTGCAGCACCACGTCTCCCGCGGCATGGCCGAGACTGTCGTTGATTTCCTTGAACCGGTCGAGATCCACCATCACGACCGCGAAACTGTCGCCGCTGCGGCGGGCCCGTGCGCAGGCCTGGGTCAGGCGGTCGAAGAAAAGCGTGCGGTTGGGCAGGTCGGTGAGAGGGTCGTGCAGGCTCTTGTGGGTCAGTTCCGCCTCGGCCTGGCGCACGGCCTTGCGATCCTGCCGCCAGGCGATGCCCTCCTTGATCGAGGCGGCGACATTCTCGGCCGAGAGCATGCGCTTGGTGAGAAATTCGGTCATGCCCTGCTTGATCGAATCCGCAGCGATCTCGGCGCTGCCATGGCCGGTGACGGCGATGATGGGGCAGTCCGGATCCAGTTCTTCGCGAATGGCCGGGAGCAGCTCGCGGCCGTCTCCGTCGGAAAGGCCGAAATCCAGGAACACGATGTCGAAACGGCTATCCGGGTTGCGGATCAGTTCCAGCGCCTCGCAGCGCGAAGCGGCCTCTTCGACGTGCACGTTCCAGGCTGTGCGATGCAGCATGCGGGAGAGCTTTTCGCGATCGACATCGTCGTCATCGACGATGAGAACCTCCAGAAGGTCCTCGTCACCGGAGCCGGGGTGATCGTGCGGGGAGCAGTGCATGTCCTTGGTCATAAGGCGTCTCGCGGGAGATTCTGGGTGCCGGTGTACTTGCGAATGAAATCGGCCAGTCGGGCGAACTGGGGGCCCACGGCAGACTTTACCATGTAGCCGGCCACATGTTCGTCGTAGGCACGGCGCATGTCCTGATCGCGGGCCGACGTGCTCAGGACGAACACGACGCTACGTTGCAAGGCTGGATCGTTACGCAAGGCCTGAAGGAACTGGAAGCCGTCCATGTCCGGCATGTTGAGGTCGAGAAGGATGATGTAGGGCGGCGATATGTGTTTGGTGGGATGCTCCCCGCGCAAGATAGCGAGGGCCTCGCGGCCGTCGCCGGCCGTCAGGGTCGGGCAGGTCACGTCGTGCCTCCGGAAGGAGCGGAGCACACCCTCAATCGCCACATCGTCGTCATCTACGATAAGGACAGTGCATTCGACGAGGTCCGAAGGTGTCTGAATGTCCGGTGGCGTTTCAACCATCCTTGAATTCCCGAAGCAGAATGCGTGGCCAGTAGATATCGAAGCGGGCGCCTCCCATCTCACCGTGCGGTGTGACGCTGATCATGCCGCCGTTCGCGTTGATCATGCGCCGGGTGAAGGCAAGGCCGACGCCGTCGCCTTCCACCCGGGTCGATCCTCGGTGGAAGAGTTTGAAAATGCGTTCTTCGTTCCCAGAGGGGATTCCCTGTCCGTCATCTTCAACGGTGAAGACGGTGAAGCGTCCATCCTCGGTGACTTGAACGCGGATGCGTCCGACTGGCGAGCCGTGGTGCTTGACCGCATTGCTGAGCAGGTTGCGCAGGGAGGCGGACAGGGGGGCGCGGGCGGCCTTCAGCGGGCCCGCTTCCACGTCGATGTCCAGTGAGAAGCTTGCCGGAATGTTGCTCGTCGCAAGGACTTCGTCGATCAGGTCACGGGGCTGGAGAGTTTCAAGCTGCGGGTCGCGTACCCCGATACGGGCGTAGTTCAAGAGGTCGTCGATCATCTGTTCGGCACGTTCGATCCGGATTGCGACGCGTTCGAAATTGCGCGTCACGTCGGGGGGAAGTTCCTGGCCCTCGAGGTCTTCGCGAATCCAGCTGACGAGGTCGGCGATACCCCGCAAGGGGGAGCGCAAGTCGTGGCTGGCGACATACGTGAATTCTTCCAGCTGGGCGTTGGTCTGCTGCATGGCGACTTCAGAGCGCTTGCGATGCGTGATGTCGGTGACGATGGCCATGTACAGCGGCTGGCTGGCGTTCTCGTGGCGGGTGAGAGCGATCTCGATCGGGAACTCCTGCCCTGAGCGATGCAGCCCGGTGAGATCTCGTCCAACACCCATCATCCGCGAACTGGGGCTCTGTACATAGCCTTGGAGGTGGTCGCGATGTGCCGCGCGATAGCGTTCGGGGATCAGCATGGCCAGCGACTGGCCGATTAACTCTTCCCGGGAATAGCCGAAATCGGCACCGAGCGTCCGGTTCGCCTTGACGATACGTTGACGGCTGTCGACGACGAGGAGGCCTACAGGGAGGTTCTCGAATATCTGGGCGAAGCGCCGTTCGGCGGTCATGATGCGTTCGAGACTGCGCACGAACACAATGGCATTGGCCTCTGGGAACTCGGGGAAGGGGGACAGCGTCAGTTCCACCGGACGTTCGGAGCCGTCGCCGCTGGGAATCGTCATGCGTCGGGTCCAGCCCGCACGTGTTTCGACCGGGGCCTGAAAGTGGACGTCGACCATGTGCCGCAGGGTTTCCGCGTCGCTTTCCTTGAGCCAGGTATAGATCAGCGAATGGCGCAGCGGCTCGGGATCGGACTCGCCCAGAAGATTCGCGGCACTGACGTTGGCTCCGGAAATCAGGCCCGTGCGCTCAATGATCAGAGCGCCGATGGGGGCATAGAGCAGGGCGCCCGGAAGTTCGTGCCCGCAGGAAATCGTCGTTGTCACGCCTGCCCCCTTGCGAAAGCTCTCTCGTCTCCCCGCGCGGGTCAGGCACGAGGCCAGATACCTGCAGGTGTCGGGAGAGCGCTCAGGCTAAGGGGCAACTGGTTGGGAAGTCACGAAGCCGGAACCTGTGGAACTTGCCTATGCGGGTTCCTCAGATCCGGGGAGGGGCTCAGATGTCGACGAACTTGCCCGCCTCGCGGTCCTTGCGCACTTGCAGGCCGTTGAAGACAGTGCCGCTCATGGTGATCCAGACGCCGGGCGCGGCGGTCTGCGCCGTGGCGAAGGCCATGCCGAGATTGAACGCGGCATCGCTCTCAGCGAACCTGGCCGGGGTGAGGGCACCGCACAGGACAATCGTCTTGTCCTGAATGCCGGCGAGCGCCTGCGCGGTCTCGGTCATGGTGTCGGTGCCATGGGTAAGCACGATCCGCGTCTCGGGAGCTGCACCGATCGTCTGGGCGATCAGGTCGCGATCTTCCTCGGTGAGTTCCAGGCTGTCCTTGCGCAGCAGCTCCACGACACGGAACGGATGCGCGACCCGCGCTGTTTCGAGCAGCTTTCCCATCACGCTTTCGGTGATCTGGTATTCGCTGAGGGCGTCGAAATAGTGTTTGTCGATCGTACCGCCGGTCGTGACGACGAGAATGGGGGAGTGGTTCATGCCTGTAGCTCTAGCAGCCTTGCTGCTGTCAAAAAAGCACCTGGCCCCAGTTGTCCCGTGAGCTTCAGGTGTTGGACTGGTGGGTGCTCAGCCGGTCCCAGTCGATCGAGGCGATGAGATCGTCGACGAAGGCTTCGCATTCCGCGCCATCGGGCTTTACCGGGCGCAGCAGAATGTCGGTGCGAAATCCTGTCATAGCCCAGGTGACCACGGTGGTGAGGCGCTGGGCATCGTCTTCGCAAAACGCAGTGGCGAAGAAGCGATGGACCTCGCGCCGAACCTTTGCGGGGCCCCGGGTGTAGAACATCTCGTTGATTTCGGGGAAGCGTTCGCCCTCGCTCAGCACAAGCCGGAAGAGGCGGATCGAATGCTCCGTGAGAAGACAGTCGAGAAACCGCAGGCACGCCCGGCGCAGCGCCGGGCACGAGAAAGTCTGGCGAGTGAGAACTTCATCGATTTCCTGGGAAAATTGTCCTACCAGGTCGTCGATGACGGCGGCAAACAGCTCCTCCTTCGAGGCGAAATGCGACCACATGGTCGCTTTCGAGCAACTCAGGGCATCGGCAACGGCGCTCATGCTTGTCGCGGCGTATCCCTGCTCGAGGAAGGATTCGCGAGCCGCCTCCACGATCTCAGCCCGCTTGCGCGCCTTGTTGCGCTCCCGTTTCCCAATGTTCTGATCCATAACTAAACTTGGCAGTACACTTTTCCGTTGACTCTTGCAAGCGATGCAACGATAAAAAGTGTACTGATGAGTACGATATTTCCCTCACGAGTCGCAGCAAGTGCCCTCTTGGCTGCCACGATTTCGCTTGCCGGATGTGCGCCGGATCTGGGGCCCAAGCCCGAGATTCGGGCGCTATCCTCGTTCGAGATGGAGCGGTCGATCGCGGCTGCCGGACAGGGCGAGGAATGGCCGCCGTCCCAGTGGTGGCGGGGCTATGATGACCCGCAACTGGATGCGCTGATCGAGGCAGCCCTTACGGATTCGCCGGATCTGGCTTCCGCGATTGCACGCGTGCGCCAGGCGCGCGGTGCGCTCCAGGCATCACGTTCGAGCGTGTTGCCCTCGCTCGGTGCGCAAGGTTCGGGCGAATTCGCCAAGCAGAGCTACAACAATGGGACCCCGGCATCCGCCCTTCCGCAGGGCTGGGAAGACTATGGGACCCTGGCCCTGTCCGCGAACTGGAACCTGGATATCTGGGGCAAGAACCGCGCGCTCCTTGCGGCCGCCACCTCGGCCACGGAGGCGGCCCTCGCCGAAGTGCGACAGGCGGAACTCGTCCTGACCAGCGAAATCGCCTCGTCCTATTTCGACCTTGCACGCCTGCTGGAGCGCGAGAAAGTCCTCGAGGAAGCGCTGAAGGTGCGCGAAAGCTCCGAGGAGCTGACGGCCAAGCGGTTTGAACAAGGACTGGAGAACGAGGTCCCACTGCGCCAGGCGCGGGCCGAGGTGGCCCGCGCGCGGGGGCTGATCGTCGCCAACCGTGAGCAGATCGCCAGGCGGCGCCACGCGCTCGCGGCCCTTCTTGGGGCTGGACCGGATCGGACGCACGATCTTGTCCCGGTCCCCCTCGAACGTATCGCGATGACGCGCGTGCCGGCAGATGCGGGTATCGCTCTTGCCGGCCGCAGACCGGACATCGTCGCGGCGCGCCGTATTGTCGAGGCTTCGCAGAGCGGCACGGAATATGCCCGCAAGTCGTTCCTGCCCGACGTATCCCTTGGAGGCCTGATCGGTCTGACCTCGCTCGGGATCTCCAATCTGTTCAACGACGGTTCGGATTACGGCAGCGCGGGGGCGGCGGTCAGCCTGCCGATCTTCCAGGGTGGCGCCTTGTCCGGTCGCTACCGCGTGGCGCGGGCCGGGTACGATTCGATGGTCGCAAGCTACAACAAGACCGTGATCGAGGCTCTGCAGGAAGTCGCAGACGCGATTGCGAGCCGGGATTCCGCATCCCGTCAGCGTGAGCACGCCCTGGACGTCGAGACAGAGGCTGAGGCCGCGTTCGGTCTCGCCTCGCAGCGCTACGGGGCGGGGCTCACCACCTACATCGAGGTCCTGACCAGCCAGACTTCCGAACTCGATGCGCGCCTCTCCGCGCTTGATGCCCAATTTGCAACGCTGGCCAGCGATGTCGCGCTCAAGCGCGCGCTTGGCGGCGGCTATGCCGAAGAAAACGACGAGAAAGCCAATAGCGATGACTGACACGAATACGGGCGGCGGGGCCGGGAGCGGGGCCGGAGCCGAGGGCGCACCGGAAAAGGGCAGCGTCATCCACAAGAGCAAGCGCAAGACGCTTCTCATGGGGCTGGGCGGGGTCGTGGCCGTCGCGGCGGTGCTGTGGGGCGGCTATGAATTCTTTATCGGCAGCCGCTCGGTCTCCACCGACAACGCCTATGTGGCTGGCGAAAACGCCGATGTCACGCCGCTGACGTCGGGCCGCGTGACCGAGGTCCTGGTTACGGATACGCAGCCTGTCCGCAAGGGGCAGCTCCTGTTCCGCATCGAGGACAAGGACCAGAAGATCGCGCTTGCCGAGGCGGAAGCGAACCTGGAACGCGCCAAGCGCATGTACGGGCAATCTCTTGCCAACAACGAAGCGCTGGCCGCGGCGGCAGATGCCAACCAGGCGCAGATTGATACGGCGCGGGCCAATCTCCAGGCGGCACGCGCCGATCTGACCAAGGCCACTTCGGACTTTACCCGGCGCAATGCCCTGGCGGGCTCGGGGGCTGTGTCGACCGAGGAGCTGACCTCGGCGAAGCAGGCGCTGGATTCGGCGCAGGCGGCCTTCGAGCAGGCGCGGGCGGCCCTGAAACAGGCCCAGGCCAGCGCTGTCAGCGCGCGCCAGCAGGAGCAGGCTGCGGTTGCCCTGACAAAGGGAACCGACGTGGAGACTGCGCCCGAGATCAAGCTGGCCCAGGCCCGCTATGACGCGGCCAAGCTGGACCTTGAACGCACCGTCGTGCGCGCGCCGATTGCGGGCGTCGTGGCCCAGCGTTCGATCCAGGTCGGCCAGAAGATCCAGAACGGATCGCCCGCGATGGTCATCGTCCCGGTCGACAAGCTCTATGTCGATGCCAACTTCAAGGAAGACAAGCTGGGGCAGGTGCGGGCTGGCCAGAGTGCGACGCTGACCTCCGACTTCTATGGCGGCGATGTCGAGTATCACGGCAAGGTCGTCGGTTTCTCGGGTGGGACGGGCGCGGCCTTCTCGTTGATCCCGGCCCAGAACGCGACCGGCAACTGGATCAAGGTCGTGCAGCGTCTTCCTGTGCGCATCGAGCTCGACCAGGACGAATTGAAGGCCCACCCCTTGCGCGTGGGACTTTCGATGGAAGCCGAGATCGACCTGACGAGCGAGCGGTAATGGCACAGGACGCTGCCGCCGCGCCGGCTTTACCGCCCGGGCAGGACGGGACCTTCTCCGGCGCCAAGCTGGCGATCACCGCCTTCGTTCTGGCGATGGCGAACTTCGTGGTCGTGCTGGACATGACGATCGCGAATGTCTCGGTTCCGCATATCGCAGGCGGGCTTGCGGTCTCTACCGAAAGCGGGACCTGGGTGATCACCACCTACGCGGTCGCCGAGGCGATCTGTGTCCCCTTGACGGGCTGGCTGGCCGGGCGCTTCGGCGTGGTCCGGATGTTCCTGATGTCGATCCTTGGCTTTGGCCTGTTCTCGGCGCTTTGTGGTGTCTCGGGCAACCTGACGGTTCTCCTGATCTTCCGCTTGGGGCAGGGGCTGTGCGGCGGACCGTTGATGCCGCTCTCGCAGACGCTGCTGCTCAAGATCTTCCCGCGCGAATCGCACCCCAAGGCAATGGCCATGTGGGCGATGACCGTCGTTGTCGCACCGATCGCGGGGCCTATCCTGGGCGGCTATATCTCGGACAACTGGGACTGGCGCTGGATCTTCCTGATCAACGTGCCGATTGTGGTCGCGGTCTTCCTCTCGCTTGCCTATCTGCTGCGCGATGTAGCTTCGCCCAAGCGCTACCTGCCGATCGACAAGGTCGGGCTTGCCCTTCTCGTGATCTGGGTCGGGGCATTCCAGATGATGCTCGATCTCGGGCATGATCGGGACTGGTTCCACAACACCACGATCTGCATCCTCGCAGTCGTTGCAGTCATCTTCTTCGCGATCTTCGTGATCTGGGAACTGACCGAAGAGCATCCCATCGTCGATCTTGCGGTGTTCCGGCACCGCGGGTTCAGCGCTTCGACGTTTGCCCTGGCGCTGGCTTTCGCCACCTACTTCTCGGCCGTGGTGATCGTGCCGCAGTGGCTGCAGGGTGGGATGGGATACACCGCGACCTGGGCGGGTATCGCGATGGCGCCCGCGGGCGTTCTGGCGGTCTTCGCTTCGCCTATCGTGCCCAAGCTCATGCAGCGCGCGGATCCCCGCCTTCTGGTGTTTCTGGGTGTGTCATGGCTGGCGTTCTGTGCGTATCTGCGCACGTACTGGTCAACCGATTCCACGCTCTGGCAGGTGGCTTTCCCGCAGTTGATCCAGGGCGTAGGCGTCGCCTTCATGATCGTGCCGCTGACGACCATTGGCCTGGCCTCCGTGGATCCGGACGAGACCGCTTCGGCTGCGGGTATCTCCAACTTCGGGCGTACCTTGGCAGGGGCCATCGGGACCTCCGTCGTGACGACCCTATGGGCAAATCTGGAGCGCAGCGATGGCGCAGATCTGGTGGCCAGCATGAACCACACGGACCGTACGATGTCGGCGCTGCAGGCGCAGGGCATGCCGCTTGAAATGGCGCGTTCTGCAATCGAGCGGGTCGTGGCCCTGCAAGCCCAGGCGCAGGCAACGGTGCACGTGGCCATGTATTCGGCCATCGCGCTTCTGATCGCCGCCTTTGCGATCTGGTTCGCTCCCAGGCCCAAACGCGGCATGAAGCCAGCGTCGGGGCACTAGGCGCAAGGTAGCGGGCTGTCTTCAGATTCTCGCAGCATGGCGCGCTTTAGGTCGCGGCTGCGCAGTTCGTGAGGATGTCGGCGGCCAGTTCGGCAAGGCCCAGTTCCGCGCTTGCCGCCCCGGCCTCGACGGCGGCGGCGGGAGCCTGCGGGACGGTGGCTGTGTTGCGGTCCTGTGCCAGAGTGCGGCAGCCCGCCGCCTGGAGCAGTTTGAGCCCCTTGGCGCCGTCCTCGCCCATGCCGGTGAGTACGGCGCCGATCGCGGGCATGTTGCCGCGCGACAGCGAGCCGAAAAGTAGCGTCGCGGAGGGCCGGAAGCCGCCTACCGGATCGCGCTCCACCATGCGTACCTTCGCTGGCGTGCCCGGTTCGACGATCACGTGCCGGGCGGGGTCGTAGGCGATGTGCACCGTGCCGGGCTTGAGTTCGGCACCATCCGTGGCGGCCACGACGGTGCACCGGCAGTCCTTGTCGGCCTTGGCGATGAACATTTCGGCCAACATCGGTTCGGTCTGCAGAATGATGACGGTGGGCGGGCAGGCCTTGGGATACTGCCCGAGCACTTCGGTGAGGGCATCGACGCCGCCCATGGAGGTGCTGAAGGCCGCGATCATGCCGTTGGACTGGTAGCCGCCGTCGTCGCCCGCCTCGCCCTCGCCGCGCGCGGCCTTGGGGCGGGGCTTGTCGCGTACGTTGGAATTGGCCGCGGCGAGGACGATCTTGCCCAGTTTGCCGACCGTCTTGGCGAACTGTTCCGGGGTGGCCTTGAGGGGCTTGGGAAAGCATTCCACCGCGCCGAGTTCAAAGGCCTTGAGCGAGGTCTCGGTCCCGCTCTGGGTCAGGCTGGAGAGCATGACCACGGGCAAGGGGTTGCCCCCGTTCATGATCTCCTCGAGGAATTCGATACCGCTCATGCCGGGCATTTCGACATCAAGCGTCACGACGTTCGGCTGGAGCTCGGCGATCTGTTCGCGCGCTTCGGCTGCATTGGCGGCGGTGCCGATGACGCGGATGTTCTTGGATTGCTCCAGGACATCGCAGAACAGGGCGCGCATCGCCGCGGAATCGTCGACTACCAGGACGCGGGCGTCATGCATGGAGTGAAACCTCTCTTGTGCTTCCGGACTGCCGGATCGGCACGGAGGTAAGTCAATGGCTGCGACGATTTCCCTTAAGCGCCTTACGCAAAATGCCGGGGATTGAGGCAAACCCGCTGTTGGCAGCCGCCCGGCTAACTCCCCGTTCGACGCCCCGGCCACCTCGGCCCTGACAGTTCGGCGATCGCATCCGCGAGGGTTTTATGTCGCAGCTTTCGAACCGTATGCCATTCCGCCACGGGACCTGCCTGAACCACTCCAGTCTGCGCTGCGGGGCGTGAGGGGGACGTTTTGATGGGGACCATCTCTCTGCCGGTGCGGTGTGACCGCGCCGCCGCCGAAGCCCTCTGGCCCGAACTTGTCGGCGCAGTCGGCAATGCGCCCATCGAGATCGATGGCAGCAGCGTCGAGCATGTCGGACAGGCGGTTCTCCAGCTTCTGGTGTCGGCCCGCCGCAGTGGAGGTGGGGCGCGTATCGAAGCCTCGCCAGCCCTGCTCCAGGCGGCCGCACTGACCGGCCTTCAATCGGAACTCTTCGAAGAGGGGGACGCATGAGTCCGGAAGAAATCCAGCAGATCTTCTTCGTCGAGTGCGAGGAATCCCTGGCCGCGGCCGAAGCAGGCCTAGCCGCATGCCGTGCAGGTACGCAGGATGGCGATACTGTCAACGGCGTGTTCCGCGCGGTGCATTCCATCAAGGGGGGCGCAGGCGCGTTCGGGTATGGCGCACTCCAGGCCTATACGCACACGTTCGAGACGTTGCTTTCGGATGTGCGCGAGGGCCTGGTGGAGATCGCCCCGCCGCTGATCGACCTTCTGCTGCGCGCGCTCGACACGCTTGCGGATCATGTCGAGTCTGCGCGCGAGGGCGGGGATGCGCCCGATGACGCCGGACTGATCGTGGAGATGGAAGGCGCCATGGCCGCCAATGCAGGGGGCGCGCCACAGAGCGTGGCTCCGGCACCTTCGCCGGTTGAGGAACCGGTGCAGGTCGACGCGCAAACGACGGGGGAAAGCGACGACGAGGAAGATCTGGAAATTGACCTCGATGCTCTCCTTGATGATCTGACTGCGGATTTTGATGCGCCCGGCTCCGTCGCAGAGACACAGCAAGGCGCATCCTGGCAACTGCACTTGCGGCCCCGGGCGGGGGCCATGCGCAACGGCAACGAGCCGCTCCTGATGCTGCGCGACGTTGCTGAGCTTGGCGGAACGTGCCTCCACTGTGATGTCGGTCAGGTTCCGCAGCTGGACAGCTTCGACGTCGCGCAGGGCTATCTGGGCTGGACCTTCGCCATTCCCGATACCGTCAGCGAGGACCGGGTCCGCGACATCTTCGATTTCATCGGTGACGACTGCGCGATCGCGGTCGGCGCGGACGAGCGTATCCCCGATGTCGAACTGGACGAAGCCGCCACGTCTACAGCGGCACCTTCCCCGGCCGTGGCAGCCCCGAATGGCCCGGCTCAGCCGCAGGATTTAGGGACACCGGCACTAGAGGAGGCGCGGCCTCTCCAGAGTGTCGAGGCTGCCGCACCGGCCGCTGCGGACGCGAATACGCCGCCAGCCGGGGGCAAGCCCGCGGCCGCTGCTGGCGCACAGCCGGCGTCTCAGGGGGCCGGGCAATCCATCCGCATCGATTTGTACAAGCTCGACCGCTTGATTGATCTGGTGGGAGAACTGGTCATTGCCCAGGCCATGCTCGTGCAACGTCTGGACGGCGTTCATGTCAATGCCGGCGAAGAACTCTCGCTGCTCGAGAGCCTGACGCGCGATATTCAGGAATCGGCGATGTCGATCCGTGCTCAGCCCATTGCTTCGGTCTTCAGCCGCGTGCCGCGCATCCTGCGCGATCTTGCCACATCTACCGGCAAGCATGTCCGCCTCGAGGTTCATGGCGAAACGACGGAACTCGACAAGACGGTCATCGAGCGTCTCGGCGAGCCTCTTACCCACCTGATCCGCAACGCGGTCGACCACGGCATCGAGAAGGCGGAAGATCGCATCGCCGCAGGCAAGTCCCCCGAAGGTACGCTGACCCTTTCGGCGGAGCATCGGTCGGGCCGGATTGTCATCTCGATTGCCGATGATGGCGCGGGTATCAATCGCAAGGTCGTTCTGGCCAAGGCGATCGAGAAGGGCATCGTCGGACCCGATGCGCAGCTTTCCGCTGAAGAGATCGACAACCTGATCTTCGCCCCGGGCTTTTCGACGGCGGCGCAGATCTCGAACATTTCCGGGCGAGGGGTCGGCATGGATGTCGTGCGCCAGAACGTGAAGGATCTGGGCGGCCGCATCACCATCGAGAGCACGCCCGGCAAGGGTACGGCCTTCATCCTGACCATGCCGCTCACGCTGGCGATTTCGGACGGCATGATCGTCAATGTCGGAGACCAGACGATGGTCGTACCGCTGGCGCACGTTGTGGAAAGCCTGCGTCCCGGCGAGGGTGATGTGAAGGGGCTGGGCTCGCAACGGCAGATGCTCAACGTGCGCGGCCAGTTCATCCCGGTCATCACGCTGGGCAGCGAACTGGGCGCGGCCTGCAACGCGACGACCCCCGAGGAAGGTGTGCTCATCGTCGTCGATACCGAGAGTGCGGGCCAGGCGGCCTTGCTGGTCGATGATATTCAGGACCAGAGGCAATTCGTCATCAAGAGTCTGGCAACCAACTTCCGTCCGGTCGAAGGCGTTGCCGGGGCCACGATTCTGGGGGACGGCCGGGTCGCTCTCATCGTCGATGTCGATGGACTGGTAGCCTGCGCGCTGCCCTCACACGAGAGGCAGGCCGCGTGAACGCGACGCTGGAAATGTCCGATGCGATACCGGGGATCAGCCCTGATATCTATGGTCCGGCCGACTTCGCGGAAGTCGCGAAGATCGTGCACGAGGCGGCGGGTATCGTCCTGCCCTCGGGCAAGTCGATGCTGGTCTATTCGCGGCTGGCACCACTGGTCCGGGCAAGCGGTCTCGTCACGTTCGGGAAATATATTCAGCGCCTGCGCTCGGACCGGAGCGAACTGAACCGGGCCGTGGCCGCTCTGACCACCAACCACACCTTCTTCTACCGCGAGGCGCACCATTTCGAGCACCTGCAAGCCCAACTGCGCCCACACCTCGTGCGCACGCTGAAGGACGGGGGAAAGGTTCGGGTCTGGTCTGCTGGCTGTTCGAGCGGCGAGGAAACCTGGTCGATCACCATGTCGCTCCTGGGGCGCGACCGCCACGAAGGCCAGCAATTGGCGCGGGCCGATCTGCGCGTTCTGGCCACCGATCTGGCCCCCCATGCGGTGGAAGCCGGCAAGGCCGCGACGTATGCGGCCAAGGACCTGAAGCCCGTGCCCGAGGCGCTGCGCAGTGCCTGGGTGGTGGAACGCGGAGACGAGGCGGTCATTCACGATACCGCGCGATCCATCGTGCGCTTCCGGTTGCTCAATCTCCTGGGGGACTGGCCGATCCGAGGGCGGTTCGATTGCATCTTCTGTCGCAATGTCATGATCTATTTCGACAACCCGACCAAGGAACGACTGGTCCAGCGGTTCTGTGAAGCGCTGCACCCGGGAGGCTACCTCTACATCGGACATTCCGAGCGAGTCACCGGCCCTGCCATGAACATGCTGAACCTTGTCGGTCCCACGATCTACCAGAGGAGCGTCGCATGACGGTGCGTGTGCTCATTGTCGACGATTCGGCCACCATGCGCGCGATCCTCCTGTCGCGCCTCAGCGAGCAGCCCGACATTACCGTGGTCGACACCGCGTCCAACGCGGCCGAAGCGCGTGAACTGATCAAGAAACACGATCCCGACGTCGTGACGCTATCGAGATGCCGGGTATGAACGGCCTTGCCTTCCTCGAGAAGATCATGACGCTGCGCCCGACGCCGGTCATCATCGTGTCCGGGGCGACGCAGGAAGGCAATGACGTAACCGCGCGTGCGCTCGCGCTGGGGGCGGTCAATTGCTATTCGAAGTACGATCCCTCGGGAAAGCTCGCGCTCAACGACAGCGGAGAACTGGGGCGGCTCATTCACGACGCGGCTCAGGTGCGCTTCCCCAAGCCCGCCCGGGTCTCGCCCGTGGTTGCCGAAGAAAGCCGCCGCGTGATCCGGCGCGATGCGAAGCTGATCGCCATCGGCTCCTCGACCGGCGGCGTCGAGGCCTTGCAGGTCCTCCTTCGCGAGTTTCCGGTCGACTGTCCGCCCACGGTGATCGTCCAGCACGTCAACCCGCGCTTTGCACCTGCGATCGCGCGCACACTGGACAAGATCTGCCCGGCGCCGGTGCAGGTGGCGGTCAACGACATGCCGCTGGTCGCGGGTAACGTCTATCTTGCGGCCGAGCCGGATCATCACCTGCTGGTGCGGGGGAGCGGCACCTTTCATGCCAAGCTGCGCCGGGGGGAGCCTGTCTCCGGCCATTGCCCCAGCGTTGACGTGCTGTTCGGTTCGGTCGCGCAGACCGTTGGCGCCGAGGCCGTGGGCATTCTGCTCACCGGCATGGGGCGGGACGGCGCGCAGGGCCTCCTGGCGATGGCGGAAACCGGGGCGCATACGATCGCACAGGATGAAAGCACCTGCACGGTCTTTGGAATGCCGCGCGCGGCCATCGCCCTCGGGGGCGCGCGTGTGGTCGCCCCTATCAACCGGATCGCGCGCCATGCGCTGAATAGGGCAGCCTGATGTCGGGTCTTGATTTCATGAACAACGGGAATGTGAAGCTGACCGTGCTTCAAGGGCAGTTCAAGGTGAGCTCGGGCGCGCGGGTGGAACTGAGCACCGTGCTCGGCTCGTGCGTCGCGACGTGCCTCTACGATCCGGCGGTGGAGCTTGGCGGCATGAATCACTTCCTCCTGCCCGAGCCGCCTGCAAGCCACGACCGCGGCCAGGTCGACGTCCACTACGGGGTCTACCTCATGGAGATGCTCATCAACGAGATGCTCAACTACGGCGCGCGCAAGGACCGGCTGCGGGCGCACCTCTATGGCGGCGCGAACATCCGCTCGGGGATGCAGCAGATCGGGACCGCCAACGCCGAGTTCGCCCGGGGATTCCTGCTGCGCGAGCGCATCGAGCTCGTCCGCGAGGACCTGGGAGGCAGCAATGCGCGGAGGGTGGATTTCCGGCCGCAGTCCGGGATGGTCCGTTGCCGGTCGGTTTCCAGCTCCGATGCTCCCGTGGAAGTTCGTACCCAACCCATCGCGCGCCCGGCTCCGCGGGGCGATGTCGAACTGTTTTGACCAAGCGAGGCACGCAATGTCCAAGAATACCCGTATCCTGACTGTCGATGACAGTGCCTCCATGCGGGCGCTGCTCAACCATGCGCTTTCCACCAACGGCTTCGAGGTGTCGCAGGCGGACGATGGCGTCTCGGCGCTCGAGTGGTTGGCGGTGAATGAGGTGGATGTCGTGATCACCGACATCAACATGCCGCGTCTCGATGGCTTCGGACTCATCGAGCAGGTGCGTGGCGGCACGCGCCATCGCGACCGTCCGATCCTGGTTCTGACCACCGAGAGCTCCGACGAGAAGAAGGCGCGGGCCCGCGCGGCGGGGGCAACCGGGTGGATCGTGAAGCCCTTCGACACCGAAAAGCTGGTCGCGGCCGTGCGCCGGGTGGCTCACTAACCCAAAGCAACACCAAGGAGGTGCTCCCATGTACCGCGAACTGATCACATTCGAAGTTGCGGGGCAGATTTTCGCCCTCGATATCATGGCTATACGGGAAATCCGCGCGTGGACACCGGTGACCCCGATGCCCCGTGTGCCGCACTATGTCTCTGGCGTGGTCAACTTGCGCGGGACGGTGCTACCCGTTGTTGACCTCGCGGCCCGACTGGGGTGGCCGGCGACCGAGGCCACGCCGCGTCACGCGATCATCGTGTGTCAGGTCAAGGGCCAGTCGCAAGGTCTGATCGTGGATTCGGTGAGCGATATCGTCGGCCTCAACACCGAAGACCTGCAACCCGCACCCACGGCGGGCTATGACGAAGTGCTGCCCTTCCTCGAAGGCCTTGTCGCGATCGAGGAGCAGATGGTCATGGTGCTGGACCTCAACGCGCTGAGCGCTTCCGGAGAGGTCGCCTTCGCGGCGTGAGCGGAGCGTATGCAATGGATGAACCCAAGTTCAACGCGATGGCCGATGTCCTGCTCGAACTGGGCACCGAGGTCGAAGCCCTGGGCGAAGTCCTGTGCCGCGACGAAAACTTCGCTGCGCGTCACTTGCGCGAGCTCCAGGCGATCGACCTGATCGCCCAGAAACAGCGTGCGCTGGCAGCCATACTCGCGGCTGGTTTCAGTGAGAGTGAGATGCGTCGTATCAGCCTTGAGGCTCTGCGTTCGCGTTTCTGTGGCTTCATGGATGACAGCGTGACCTGCTGCGAAGTGCCGATCGAAGGCGGGCCTTCGCAGGATGCGCTGGGATTGTGGGACTGATGAGCAACGGGTAAGTCCGGAGCATGAGTTACACAACGCCGCTCGATCCCGGTTCGCCCGATCCACGCCGCCACGCCCCCGCCACGCTGCGCAACCGCGCGCCGATCCTGGAGCTCCTGCGCGAGGAATTGCCCGGGAATGGGCTCGTGCTGGAAGTGGCGAGCGGGAGTGGTGAGCATGCCGTGCATTTCGCGGCAGGGCTCCCGGGGTTCGTGTGGCAGCCTTCCGACCCCGATCCCGATGCCTGCGCGTCCATCGCGGGCTGGAGCGCGCAGCAAGGCCTCTCGAACCTGCGTGCACCCGTGAGCCTGGATGCGTCGCAGCCTGCCGACTGGCCGGTGGACCGTGCGGATGCCATGGTCTGCATCAACATGGTGCACATCAGTCCTTGGAGCGCGACGCAAGGGCTCTTTACCGGCGCGGCAGAGAGGCTGAATGCAGGCGCGCCATTGATCCTCTATGGTCCCTACCGGGAGGCCGATGTCGCAACCGCACCGTCCAACCTCGAGTTCGATCAATCGCTCAAGGCGCGCAATCCGGCCTGGGGGCTGCGGCAGCTCTCCGATGTGGACGCGTTGGCCACGCACTGCGGGTTTTCGCGCACTCGGCGTGTCGAGATGCCCGCCAACAACCTGCTTCTCATATATCGGCGGGGCGAGGTGAGCTAGATTTCGGCAAACTCCCGTTTCGTAAGCCGGGGCAGGACGGCGAACTGGCTGGCCGCGCGTGCGATGAACAGCACCGTGAAGGCGAGCCACAGGCCGTGATTGCCCAAGGGGGACAGCAGCCATAGCAGCGCGACATAGAGGGCCAGGGCCAGGGCCATCGTACCCATCATTGCGCGCGTCCAGCCTGCCCCGACGAAAACCCCGTCGAGCACGAAAGAGGCCATGCCTACGGCGGGGAGCACCATGATCCAGACGATGTACTCCTGGCTGGCGGCGCGGACCTGCGGCGATGCGGTGAACGCGTCGGCGAGGCTGGGCGCGGCGGCCAGGTAGATGAGCGAGAGGGCGCACCCCATGACCGCGCCCCAGCCCAGAGCGAGGCGCACGGTGTGCCGAAAGCGCTGGGCTTCGCACGCGCCGTAGGCCTCGCCGCACAGCACCTGCGCCGCGTTCTCGAAGCCGTCGAGCAGAAGGGTGGCCAGCATGAAAAGCTGGAACAGGATACCGTTCGCCGCGAGAGTGACGGGGCCAGCCTGGGCGCCTGTGCGCGCAAAGAGCATCATGGCGCCGGTCAAGAGCAGCGTGCGGAGGAACAGATCGCGGTTGAGCGCGAAGAGGCGGGCCAGTGCGCTGCGCTGCCAGGTCTCCGCGCGAAACACCTGGCGCGCCGCGATACGCGATGCGGGACGATGGAGGGCAATCCCGATCAGGAGGACAAGGCGAAGACCCTCGGACAGCAGACTTGCCAGCGCCACGCCTTCGACGCCCCAGCCTGCTCCCAGGACGAGCACCAGATCGAGGGCGACATGCACGATGTTGGTCGTGATCTCGACGGCAAGGACATGGCGGACCATTCGCTGGCCGACAAGCCAGCCGATAAGGACGCAATTGAGAAGCCACAGCGGCGCGGCCCAATAGCGCAGAGCTACGTAGGCGTGGGCTTCCTCGCGCAAGGTGCCATGAGCCCCGAGGAAATCGAGACCTGCAGGGATCGCCAGCGGCATCGCGCCGATCAGCAGCACTCCGATGCCCAGTGCCACGGCGAGGGCGCGCACGAGAGTGGTCGCTTGCGCGTCGAAATCGCTGCGGCCCGACCCTTGAGCCGTCAGGGCAATCGTGCCGGTGCGCAGGAAGTTGAAGACGTTGAGCAGGCCCATCGTGAACTTCGCGCCGAGTTCGACAGCCCCTTGCGCTGCAGGATCTCCAAGCCGTCCAATCGCCCACATGTCGGCCAGTCCGAACAGGGCCGTCGCCACATTGGTGAGCATCGCGGGAAACGCGATCGACCAGAGCTGGGCAGACAGCGAGGGCGGGGTAGCAGAGTGGCGCACGGGGAGTAGGGCATTCCAGACGTGTGGGTTGCAGCGCGCTCCGCGCTACCCGAACGCGCCTTGCGGAGCAATCCTGGCTTCGGAATGACAGACAAGGGGGCGATGGGGGAGGGGGAGGCGGTGCCTCAACCCCAGGATGGTCCCCTTAAAAATCGGCGCGCCGGAGGTGTCCCCCGGCGCGCTCTCTCCCAACCTCTTCAAAACTCGTATCGGTCTAAAAGACTGTTCGAGAGGAATGTGCAACAGAAATGTCCGCCTGAAAAGCAATAATTGCAAATATGCTTGCGTCAGGCGCCCAAAATGTCCCGTATTGGACCTAAGGGATTGTGCCGATGCGAAGTGAGTGGGCGGTTTATCGCAAAATCATGCTGCACTTGCGAAAGTGCCGGCTAATACCAAGGCGCGCTGAGGCTGACTCACGTCCTCGCTTTCCAAGCTGGTGATTTTCTGATTCATCATGGCAGGCACATGGAGGCTTGCGATGGCGGCAGCGATTGGGGTTCGATCTGACTACACATCGGCGGATTTGCGAGGGTTTGCACGACGAAGTGGCGATGCCGATCAGGTCCGACGCCTGTTGGCTGTTGCGCTGATCCTGGACGGCGGCAGTCGCAGCGAAGCGGCGAAGATTGCCGGCGTGACGCTGCAGATCGTGCGCGACTGGGTTCTGCGGTTCAACGACGGAGGTCCCGACGGTCTGGCAACGCGCAAAGCTCCGGGGCGGGCTTCGATCCTGAACGACGAGCAGCGCGCCCGGCTCGCCGAGATCGTCGAGGCGGGGCCGATCCCCGCGGCGCATGGCGTCGTGCGTTGGCGGCTTGCTGACCTGGCGCTGTGGGTCTGGGACGAGTTCGAGCTGTCGGTCACACGCCACACTCTCGGGCGCGAGCTTCGTGCGATGGGTTATCGCAAGCTCTCGGCCCGGCCGCGCCATCGTGGCCAGAAGCGCGATGACATCGTCGATTTTAAAAAAACTTCGGCGCCCGTCTGGCGCAAATCAAGCGGCGGCTCCCGAGAGGAACGCCGATAGAGCTATGGTGGCAGGACGAGGCCCGCATCGGCCAGCAGACCAAGCTTACCCGGCGCTGGGCGAAGCGCGGAACCCGGCCATCGGCGCCGAAGGACCAGCGTCGCTCCTCGGCATGGCTGTTCGGCGCGATCTGTCCCGCCGAAGGCAAGGCCGCCGGCATCGTCATGCCCCGTTGCAACAGCGAGGCAATGAGCATGCATCTCGAGGAAATTGCCTTCCACGTCGCGCCAGGCGCGCATGCAGTCCTCCTGCTCGATCAGGCCGGATGGCACGGATCGGCCGAACTGGTCGTGCCTCCCAACATCACCCTGATGCCGCTGCCGCCGAGATGCCCCGAACTCAACCCAGTCGAAAACGTCTGGCAGTTCATGCGCGACAACTGGCTGTCGAACCGCATCTTCAAATCCTACGACGACATCGTCGACCACTGCTGCTTCGCATGGAACAAGCTCGTCGATCAGCCCTGGCGCATCATGTCCATCGGAATGCGCCAATGGGCACATGGGTACTGATCAATGCACCTTGGTATAATTGCTGCACCTGCGTCAAGCGGAAAAACCTCCGTAAAAAGCGAATCAGTATAGATCATAGTGGTTCGGGATCAGGCACTTGTCTAAGTAGGCGGGCGATGTCGGCCGCTTGTGCAAGCCCGGTACCTGCGCGCAGCACGGCGGCGGTTCCCGCGGCAAGCCCCATGCGGAATGCGGCGAGATCATCATCGCCCCGCGCGAGAGCATAGACCATTGCCGCGACAAAGCTGTCGCCTGCCCCCACCGCGCTTGCCGCTTCGATCGGCAATGCCGGGAGGAACCAGGCACCGTCGGCCCGCGCCAGAATTGCCCCCTCATGCCCCAGAGTTACGGCAACCAGTCTGGCCTTGCCTTCTGCGACAATGCGACGGGCGGCGTCGGCTATGGCGGAATGCCCGCTGAGGGAAGTCCCTAGGTAACTTTCCAGTTCGCCCGAACTGGGTTTGACCAGCAGCAGGTCGCCCTCGGCAATGCCATGGGAGAGGGCAGGGGCAGAGCTGTCGAGTACCACCTCGATCCCTTTGCGACGCAGGCGTCTCGTGGCCTGCGCGTAGAAGTCATCGGGGACGCCGGGAGGCAGCGAGCCGCTGAGGACCACGATGTCGGCATCCGTTTCGTCCAGTTGGTCGAGGCATTCATTCCATTCGCCGGGCGCGATGCGCGGCCCTTGCGGGGTGAAGCGGTATTCCTTGCCGCTCTGGCGTTCCAGCACGGCCGAAGCGACCCGGGTGGGGCCGGTAATGGCTATGCGCGTACGGACCAGTTGATGAAGATCGACTAGGCCATCGAGCGCAGGGCCGGTGGCTCCGCCCGATAGGTAGAACGAGCGCGCGTTTCCGCCGAGCCGCACGAACACGCGGGCGACGTTGAGCCCCCCGCCGCCAGGGGCGTACCACTCGTTGTCGGTGCGCATCTTGTGGGTGTGCCGCATTTCGGCGACGTCGTAGGAAACATCGATGGTCGGGTTCATCGTCAAGGTGGCGATCGACTTCATCGGCAAAGGTCTCCTCACAAGGCCGCGGGCAGATCTGCACCGTGCGCGAGGTTGGGATGCCTGTCCATGTTCTCGATCAAGCGCGCCAGCAGGCTGGCAGGCGCGTCACCCTGAGACATCGTGTGTCAGGTGTTGACGGCGGTCTTTTGCGTGAGATCGGAGTGGGGGTGGCTCGGTGGCCCGCCAGGACGGCCGAAATAGTACCCCTGTGCCTCGTCGCAGCCCTCGTTCTCCAGAATTCGCAGCTGCGCCTCGGTCTCCACGCCTTCGGCCAGAACCGGAATGGCGAGGCTCTTGCCCAACGCAAGAACGGCGCGGATGATCGCGCGGGCCTGTGCGCTCGTGTCCGAGAGCAGGAGAAAGGACTTGTCGATCTTGATCTTGTCGAAGGGAAAGGAGTGGAGCGTGTCGAGTGAGGAATAGCCCGTGCCGAAGTCGTCGATGGCCACCCCGATCCCCATCGCCTTCATTTGGCGCAGGCAGTGGAGTGCGCGCAGCTTGTCTTCGATGATCGCGGTTTCGGTGATCTCGAGCTCGAGGCGGCGCGGGGAAAGACCGGTTTCGGCGAGGATGCCATGGATCGTGGCGACAAGATCGGGCTTGGAGAACTGCACGGCGGACAGGTTTACCGCAACTTTCTCTCCGCCCGGCCAGCGCTGGGCCTCGCGGCAGGCTTCCTCGAGCACCCATTCGCCGATGGCGAATATCGATCCGCTTTCTTCGGCGATCGGGATAAACTCGTCGGGTGGAATGAAGCCAAGGCGGGGATGTTGCCAGCGCAGGAGGGCTTCGTAACCGCTGAGCTTGCCACTGCGCAAAGACCTCTGCGGCTGGTAGAGCAAATGCAGTTCACCGCGTGCGATGGCCTGGCGCAGGTCTCCTGCCAGAAGGCGACGTCGCCGGGCGGCGGCGTCCATGCCTTCCTCGTAGCAGCAGCAGCTTTCGCCGCGCTGGCCCTTCGCGCGGTACATCGCAAGGTCCGCGTTGTTGAGGAGTGTTTCCCGGTCGGAGCCGTCGTCGGGAAAGATCGCGATGCCCAGACTTGCGCCGACCTCGATGTCCCTGCAGTCGTTGGCGCCCGCGATGCAGGCGTGCAGTCGGCTGACGAATTCGCTGAGGTCCTGGGTGTCGGTAAATATCTTGGCCGCGGCAAACTCGTCCCCGCCGAGCCGGGCGACGACTTCGCTCTCGAGTGTGCCCTCCGTCACCGCGCGGCCGATGGACTGGAGCAGTGCATCGCCGGCGGCATGGCCGTGCGTGTCGTTGACGTCCTTGAAACGGTCGAGGTCCATCGCGATCACGGCGACCTTGCCTTGGGTGCGCTTGGCCAAAGCCAGCTTGTCGTCGAGACGCTGGTTGAAGCGGGTGCGGTTGGGCAGTCCGGTGAGGCTGTCGTGCAGCGCCATGTGCGCGATGCGCGCTTCGGAGCGGCGCTGTTCGGTGATATCATCGCACGTGGTGACCCAGCCACCGTCGGGCAGCGCGCGGTTGGCAATCGAGACGGCAAGGACCCCGTCGAAATCGATCGTGATCGGGGGCAGGGACGGGTTGGCGAAAGTCTCCTTCAGGAGCTGGCGGTACTGGGCAAGAGCGGGGGTGGCGTGCTCTGCCCCATCGGGGTTCATGAAACCGGCGCGGACCATCTTGGCAAGCGGTGTACCCGCTTCGCACACGGCGTCATCGAGGCCCCATAGCTCGCGGAAGCGGGCGTTGCACAGCACCAGGTGGCCGTCGGCATCGAACAGGCCGAGGCCCTCGTGCATGTTGGTCAGCGCGGTGTCGAGGCGCATCGAGGTCTGGGCAATCAGGTCCTTGTCTGCCTTGAACCCGCTCACGTCGCGCATGACGAACGAGTAGCCGACCAATCCCCCTTCGGGACCGCGCGTGGCCTGAAAGGTGCCGTGCCCCCAGAACGTGGACCCGTCTCGCCGCATGTAGAGACATTCGCCTGAGGCACTGCCCGTTTCGCGCGCATGCTCGAGTGTGCGCGCGGGCAGGTCGTCGCCGCGGTCGCCATAGCTGAACAGCCGCGCGACGGGCATGCCGAGCATGTCCTGTGCGCTGTAGCCGGTCAGGTTGCGCGCGCCTTCGTTCCACTGCGTGACGGTGCCGTCCGTGCCGAGCAGGACTATGGCATAGTCCGAGATCGAGCGGACGAGGTCGGAGAATTGCCGTTCGCTCCGCAGCAGTGACGCCTGGGCCTGGCTGCGTACGAGTTGGGTCGCCATGCCCGCCGCGAGCACGGCCAGCGCGACGGCGGCCACCCAGCCGGCAAGGGAACTTGCCGGGATGGCTGGAGCACTCAGTGCGCCATGTTCGGGGCCCGGTGTCAGTGCGGCCGATCCCAGAAGATGCAGGAGCGCCGTGCCCAGCGCAAGCAGGAGGGCGGCGAGCCACAGCGTGCCTGCACCGCGCCGCGCCAGCGTGTGGGTGAGCGCGGGATAGAAGAACAGTGCGGGCAGAAGGAGGGAGGCGGCGACAAGGCCGGGGTGCCATCGGAACGTCGTGTCAACCTGGAGTGAGAGGCCTCCCAGATAGTGCATGGCGCCGAAGCCGATGGCGAGCAGGGTCGCCGCCAAGGCCTTTGCTCGGACCGTTTGCCCGGGCACGGCCAGATGCAGGGCGAGGAGCCCGGCGGCCAGTCCGGAGGCCTGGCTGGCCAGCGTTAGGACCGCCGAATGGGCGTGATCGTGGCGTGAATCGTCTCCCAGAAGCGCAATGAAGTGGCTGGCCCAAGCGCCAAAACCAAAGGCGCCGCCAGCCGCCAGTGTCCAGAGGCGTCGTTCGCGATGTCGGCTGCTGCGCGCCTGGCGCAGCAGCAGGACGGTCGTCCCCGAAGCCATCAGGCATACGATGCCCGCCAGCAATACCAGGTCCATCCGGGACTGCTGGAGCGCGCTCGTCGCGATCAGGTCGAGGGTATCCGTGCCGCTGGTGCCCATGCGTAAGCTGTAGTGGGATCGGGCTTGAGACCGCTTGTCTTATGACATCGCCGTCCGTTTGGGCCATGCTGGATTGCCCGGACCGGGGTGGCCACCCCGGTCCGGGCGGAAGGGGACGGATCGCGAAACCGCCGGTCGTTAAGGGACCGGGTTAGAGTAGGATCGCCCCTTTCTTTTCCATCAGGCCCGAACGGATACCGGGGTTTTGGACCCGGATGACAAGCATGGGACAGCGGAAAAGATGAGCGACAATCTACCACAGACGATCGGCATCGACATCTCCAAAGCGAGCCTCGATTGCCATGCCTACCCCGTCGGCGCCGAGCGCCAGTTTGCCAATACCGCCAAGGGGCACAAGGCGCTGATCGCCTGGCTGCGACAATGGCCGATCGAACGGATCGCCTACGAGGCAACCGGCACCTATCATCGCGCACTGGAGGCGGCGCTGACCAACTGGCCCTGTGTGAAGCTCAACCCTGAACGGGCCCGGCGCTTCGCCCAGGCGACTGGCACGCTGGCCAAGACTGATCGCATTGACGCCATCCTGCTGGCTCGTATGGCCGCAACCTTGCAGCCAGTGGTCAGACCCGCTCGAAGCCCACAGCAGACCCAAATGGCGGAACTCATCAATGCCCGAGATGGCCTGGTTCGTGATCGCACCGCGCTCAAAAATCGTGAGAAAAATCTCACCATCGCCTTTCTCAAGCGCCAGTGTCGCCAGCGGCTCGAACAGATTGATCGACATATCGCGGCCCTCGATGCTGAGATCTCCAACCTGATCGCCGCCGATGCCGTACTCGCTCGTCGACACCAGATACTGACCAGCATCGCGGGTGTGGGAACGCTGACCGCCAACCAGCTCATCGCCACCATGCCCGAACTCGGCAGCCTTGAGAACAAGCAGGCCGCGTCCCTTGCCGGCCTTGCACCGATTGCGCGGCAATCCGGACAATGGAAAGGCAAAAGCTTCATCCGCGGCGGACGTGCTAACGTGAGGCAGGCCCTCTATATGCCGGCCCTCGTCGCCGCCCGATACAACCCTGACCTCAAGGCAAAGTACCAACAACTCGTCACCGCAGGAAAGCCCGCCAAAATCGCCATCACCGCCGTCATGCGAAAGCTCGTCGTGACCGCAAACGCTCTGCTCAAAGCCGATAGATGCTGGGCGCAATCTCAGACTTGATCATCACGGATACTCTAATCGAGCCTTGCGTAACTATCCGGGAGTACCGCTCCTCCATCTCAACAGGGCGCTCCGGCATGCAAATGGGCCCGCCCCGCAGTGACTGCGGAACGGGCCACGCTTTCCTCCCCAGGAAAACTCGAAGAATTCGGCTTCCCGACCCGGCGTTCTGGAGCGCCGGTGCCGGGGGCTCCATCAACGGCGGATTGCCGAGCCGAGGCGGTGATAGAGCGCGGAGTACTTGGACGAGATGGGATCGTCCTCATGGGCCTTCAGGTAGAACAGGCAGGCGTCCTGCAGCAGCTTGAAGTCCTGGTTGGACAGCACCGCGCGGGCGCGGGCCGGTTCGGTCGTGGTCGTTGCAGTCATCATGTCACGTCTCCTTCCATTGCGCGCGCCGGGATTGGCGTCGGTCGTTGTCAGTTCTTCGGTATCGGCGAGCGGGGCGAGTTTGAGAGTTACCCCGCTCGGCAATTTCAGGTGTTCGCGGATATCCATGCGCTCGCTCCTCTCCCAGGCGAGGCGGTCAGGCCGCGAACTGGTTCATCGTATTGTGTTCGCCGCCAGCCTTGAGAGCCGCTTCGCCGGCGAAGTATTCCTTGTGGTCATCGCCGATGTCCGAACCGGCCATGTTCTGGTGCTTCACGCAGGCGATGCCCTGGCGGATCTCCTGGCGCTGGACACCCTTGACGTAGCCGAGCATGCCCTGTTCGCCGAAGTACTCCTTGGCGAGGTTGTCGGTCGACAGCGCCGCGGTGTGGTAGGTCGGCAGGGTGATGAGGTGGTGGAAGATGCCCGCCTCGCGCGCCGCGTCCCTCTGGAAGGTGCGGATGCGCTCGTCGGCCTCGGCCGCCAGCTCGGTGCCGTCGTAGTCCACGCTCATCAACTTCGCGCGGTCATAGCCCGAAAGATCACGTCCCGCCGCTTCCCAGGCATCGTAGACCTGCTGGCGGAAATTGAGCGTCCAGTTGAAGCTGGGCGAATTGTTGTAGACCAGCTTAGCATTGGGCATTTCCTCGCGAATGCGGCTGACCATTCCGCCGATCTGGCCGATATGCGGCTTCTCGGTTTCGATCCACAGCAGGTCGGCACCATTGCGAAGCGCGTTGATGCAGTCGAGCACACAGCGGTCCTCGCCGGTTCCCTTGCGGAACTGGTAGAGATTGCTGGGCAGGCGCTTGGGGCGCATGAGCTTGCCGTCACGGCTGATCAGGACTTCGCCGTGACCGACCTCACCGGCTCCCACTTCCTCGCAGTCGAGGTAGCTGTTGTACTGGTCGCCGATGTCGCCCGCCGTGCGGGTATAGGCGATCTGCTTGGTGAGTCCGGCGCCCAGCGAGTCGGTGCGCGCCACGATCAGACCGTCCTCGACCCCCAGTTCCATGAAGGCATAGCGGATTGCCCGGATCTTCGCGATGAAGTCCTCGTGCGGAACCGTGACCTTGCCGTCCTGGTGGCCGCACTGCTTCTCGTCCGAGACCTGGTTCTCGATCTGGAGGCAGCAGGCGCCCGCTTCGATGAACTTCTTGGCGAGGAGGTAGGTTGCCTCGGCATTGCCGAAGCCGGCATCGATGTCGGCGATGATCGGAACCACGTGGGTCTCGTAGTTGTCGATCGCGGTCTCGATGCGCTTGGCTTCCATCTCGTCACCGCCCTTGCGGGCCTTGTCGAGATCGCGGAACATGCCGCCAAGCTCGCGGGCGTCGGCCTGCTTGAGGAAGGTGTAGAGCTCCTCCACCAGGGCCGGGACGCTGGTCTTCTCGTGCATCGACTGGTCGGGCAGGGGGCCGAAATCCGAGCGCAGCGCGGCGACCATCCAGCCTGAGAGATAGAGGTAGCGCCCCTTGGTCGAGCCGAAATGCTTCTTGATGGAGATCATCTTCTGCTGCCCGATGAAGCCGTGCCAGCAGCCCAGCGACTGGGTGTAGTTGGCCGGATCGGCATCGTAGGCCGCCATGTCCTGGCGCATGATCTTCGCGGTGTAGCGGGCGATGTCGAGCCCGGTGTTGAAGCGGTTCTGCAGGCGCATGCGCGCCACCGACTCGGCCTCGATGCCGTTCCAGTTGGGTTCGTTGCCGATGGTCTGTCCGGCGGCGCTGATCGTGCTCTGGTAGGTCACTGGTCTCATCCCGTTCATGGTGCCGTTGGCCTGCATTGCGAAGGGCCTTGGAAGCGGCGGTTGTTTCCGATGACCACCAGATACGGGCAAACTTTCTTGCGCGAAATGGCTTGCGCAGTGCCGTTGTCAAACTTTACAAGATTTGGATGTAAAGTTGTACAGGCCTCACAGGAGCCACCCCCGCATGGCTGAAACCCGCCCCTTGTACCTTGGTCCGCGCCTGCGCCGCTTGCGCCGGGAGCTCGGCCTCACCCAGCAGGCCATGGCCGACGATCTGGAGATCTCGCCCAGCTATGTCGCGCTGCTCGAGCGCAACCAGCGTCCGGTCACGGCCGAGATGCTGGTGCGGCTTGCGCGCACCTACCGTCTGGAAATCGGCGACCTCGCGAGCGAGGACGGCGAGGACTATGCGCGGCGTCTGTCCGACGTGCTGCGTGATCCGATCTTCGGTGATATCGACCTGCCCGCGCTGGAGATCTCGGACATCGCGATGAGCTTTCCGGGGGTGAGTGAAGCGCTGCTGCGCCTTCACGGCGCCTATACGCGCGAGCAGCAGGCACTGGCGGAACAGCGCGCGGCCGGCCCCGGCGCCGAGGAAAACGAGCCCGTGCGCGAGGCGCAGCGATTCCTGGCGGCGCGGCGGAACTATTTCCATCCACTCGACACCCGCGCCGAGGATCTTGCGGCCGAGATCGAGCAGGCAGGCGGGGCCGAGGCATGGCTCAAGGAGAAGGGGGTGCGCGTGCGCGCGCTGCCGCCCGAGGTCATGATGGGCGCGCTGCGCCGCTTTGATCGGCACAACCAGCAACTCCTGCTTGATGACACGCTCGATGGTCCCAGCCGCGACTTCCAGACGGCCACCCATATCGCGCACACCGCGATGCGCAGCGATATCAAGGCGATCCTGCGGGTGGAAACCTTCGCCAGCGAGACCACGCGGGTGCTCCTCCAGCGTGCGCTGGCGGCTTACGGCGCGGCGGCGATGCTCATGCCCTATGGCAAGTTCGCGCGCGCCGCCGAGCAACGTGGTTACGACATCGAGGCGCTGGGCGGCCTGTTCGGTGCGAGCTTCGAGCAGGTCGCACATCGCCTCACCACGCTCCAGCGGCCCGGCGAGGAGCGCGTGCCGTTCTTCTTCCTGCGTCTGGACGAGGCGGGCAATGTCTCCAAGCGCCTGGATGGAGCGGGCTTCCCCTTTGCCGCGCATGGGGGCGGATGCCCCTTGTGGAGCGTGCACCAGGTCTTTCGTGCGCCTCGGGTGATCCACACCCAGTGGCTCGAACTGCCTGGGGGAGAGCGCTTCTTCTCGGTCGCGCGTACGGTGGCAAGCGGGGGCAATGGGTACGGGCGAGGGCAGGTCACCCGCGCCGTGGCGCTGGGCTGCGCGGCAAGCGAGGCGTCCCGCCTCGTCTATGCCCGGGGGATGGATGCGGATATCGCGAAGGCCACGCCGATCGGCGTGACGTGCCGGTTATGCCATCGGTCGGACTGCACGGCACGTTCGGTGCCGCCGATTGGACGCGATGTCATGGTCGATGACACGCGGCGCGGGGCGCAGCCCTATACCTTCACGGATGGCTGAAGGGCCGCAGCGCTAAGGATTTCGCCGGTGCCGGCGCTTGAAACTCCGTTACCCTTGTTCGCGTATCGCTCGCCTTGGGCGTCATGCCTGTTGAGGGCCATCGCTCGGGCGGTGGGAGGAAGGAGGGCGGCACAAGAGGATGGAGCGCGAGCCGTTCATACGCGCGATCGAGGTGTGGGTGCCGTCTGCCGATGGGACAACGATCGATCTGCAGTCGGGGATCTATGGCGAGATGGATTATTTCGCCTCAGAGAGCCGGGGCATGCAATTCCGCCTTGGAGAGGGACTTCCGGGACGCAGTTGGAAGGAGGGGAGGCCGATCCTTATCAAGGATCTCGCCAACTCGTTCTTCGTGCGCAAGGAGGCTGCTCTCAGCGAGGGGCTCAGTTGCGCCGTTGCAGTGCCGGGCTTCGATGGCCCGCGATGTGTATCGGTGACCTTGTTCTTCTGCGGGGACGATCGCTTTCGCCTCGGTGCACTCGAACTGTGGTGCGCCCGTCAGGGGGAGGAGGAGTTGTGCCTCGTAGATGGCTATTTTGGTCATGCGCGACGCTTTGAGGCCGACGCGCATACCTTTCGCTTCCATCGCGGCTACGGAGTTCCGGGGAAGGCCTGGGACCAGGGGCAACCGGTCATTCTGCCCAAGCTGTCGCCCGAAGGGCGGTTCCAGTGCAACGAAGCGCAGGAGCCGACCGGCTTCGACCGGGCGATGGCGGTGCCCTGTCCTTCACGCGATGGCGCAACCTGGGTGCTCACGCTCGTCTCTTCGCGGATTTCGCCGGTTGCGGGACGGGTTGAACACTGGCGCCTCGATGAGAGCGGGGCCGCATTTCACTTTGCCGCGGGGTATTGCGAGACCGAGTGCGATCTTACCCTGATCCACGCGCAGGCACATGTATCGACAGAGGAGGGGCCATTTGCGCGCGCGTGCCGCAAGGGCATTCCCCTCGTCGACGAAGATCTCGCGACCGATGTGACCGACCCGATCGCTCAGGGCGCCGTCGCGGCAGGGCTCAAGTCGATGATGGTGTTTCCTCTTCGCGGCGGCGAACACTGCGACGGGGTGCTGGTCTGGTATTTCTGAGCCGCGAGGTGCGCGGGTAAATGGCATTCGGGCCAAGCGCTTCCTATCTGGGAGGGCATGGGCGCAGGCCGTACATCTTCCGAGACATCCGCGCAGGCTCGCGGTTATCGGGCCTCTGTCGGGGCAAGGCTGCCGGTCATTCTGGTCGTTGCGGGCCTGCACGTTCTGCTCGCCTTCGTGGTTGTGAACATGTTCGCGCCCGGCCTGGCCGAGAACGTTGTTGCGGCGGGCGAGCGGCTGGCCGTGACGTTCACGCCCGAGCCGCCCGAACCGCCCGAAGATCCGGTGGAAGAGCCTGCACCTGCGCCAGACCCTGCTCCCGAGCCGGAAGGTGCCTCGGCCGAGGCGGGAGAACGCGCGCACGCCAAGCCGGTTGCCGCGCCCGAGGCCCCCGTGGCCCTGCGTCCCCGCCCCGCACCACCGGTTTCGGGCGATGGCAACGAAGATGATGCGGGCGCGGGGGACACAGGTGAGGGCACCGGGGCCTCGGGCGAAGGGCTGGGGCCCGGCGCCGGGCGCCGCGGCTTGGGACAGGGCGGAGGTGGTGGTGGCACGCCCACCGTGAAAATCGCGGGAGACATCAGTTCGGCGCGCGACTATCCCCGAAAGAGCCGCAAGCTGCGTCTTGGCCATTCGGTCGTCATCGATCTGCGCGTCGGGACCGAGGGGCGCGTGACAGGCTGCCGCATCGTGCGTTCCAGCCCCGATCCGGCGGCGGACCGTATTACCTGCGAACTGGCGCAGGCTCGCTTCCGCTTTCGCCCGGCAACCAACGGTGCAGGCGAGCCGATCCCGGCGGTCTACCGCTGGCAGCAGCGCTGGTTCGTGCCCTGACGTCCTTGCCGGGAGGTATTTCGCAGCCCGCTTGCAGGGCACAGGCTATAGCGGCAGGATAGGGCGCAGATGATCACGCAAACCATCCAACTCGCCCTGACCCCTGTGTTCGTGCTGGTGGCTATCGGCAACATTCTCAACATCCTGTCCACCCGGCTGGGACGGGTCGTCGACCGGGCGCGGCTGCTGCAGAAGCTCTATGCCGAGACCGAGGGCGGAGAACATGATGGCATCGTGCGCGAAATTCGTCTGGTCGACCGCCGCATCAAGATCATCACGCGCGCGATTCGCCTGATGGTGCTTTCGGCGCTCGCGATCGGTTCGACGGTCGCGGTGCTTTTCCTGCAAGGGCTGGCCGGGCTTGACCTGCATGTCCTGGCCGCCGGGATCTTCCTTGTTTCCATCGTCCTGCTGCTGATTGCGCTCGTCCTGTTCCTTCAGGAAACCCAGGTGGCGGCAGACGCCCTGCAGGTTCCGGCCGATCTCCTCGAGCTGCATCGCAATATCTGACGGACTCGTCCGGATGGGACGGGGCTTGCCCGGGCAACAAAAAAGGCCGGTCGCGAGTACCGGCCTTTCTCGTGTTGGCTATCCGTCAGGCTGCGATCAGGCGGCCAGCTGGAAGGGGGCGATCTCGCCCGAAAGGTAAAGCTTCTTGGCCTTGGCGCGGCTGAGCTTGCCCGAACTGGTGCGCGGCAGGCTCTTGGGCGGAACCAGTTCGACCACGCAGTTCATGCCGGTGATCGAACGGACCTTGTCGCGAATCAGTTCGCGCAGTTCGAGGCGCTTGTCCGGGTCCGAGACGCGGCAATGGACGAGCACGGCAGGGGCTTCTTCACCGGCGTCGGTCTCGACCGAGAAGGCCGCGATGTCACCGTGGTTGAAGCCGGGCAGCTGCTCCACGGCCCACTCGATGTCCTGAGGCCAGTGGTTCTTGCCGTTGATGATGATCATGTCCTTCGCGCGGCCGACGATGAACAGGTACCCCTGCGCCATGTAGCCCATGTCGCCGGTATCGAGCCAGCCATCGACGAGGCATTCCGCCGTCGATTCGGGGTCGCGGAAGTACGAATGCATGACGCTGTCACCGCGGCACCAGACCTTGCCGATCTGGTGGTCGGCGAGTTCCTGGCCGTTCTCGCCGCGGATCACCACTTCCATGTCGCGCACGGGCTTGCCACAGTTGACGATGGCGCGGTAGCGGGCCGGACGGCTGAGGTCGCGGGGCGTGCCCGAGAGGCGCTCTTCCTCGACCAGTTCGACGCGGATGCCTTCGCCCGGCGGCATGATCGTGACCGCCAGGGTCGCCTCGGCAAGGCCGTAGCTGGGCAGGAACGCGCTGGCCTTGAAGCCGGCCGGGGCAAAGGCGTTGACGAAGCTCTGCATGACATCGGGGCGGATCATGTCCGCGCCGTTGCCGGCAAGGCGCCAGCGCGCGAGGTCGAAGCGCTCATCCACGCTGGTCTGGCTGGAAATGCGGCGTGCGCAGATATCGTAGCCGAAGGTCGGCGAGTACGAGATCGAGGTGCCCTCGTTGCGCGTGATCATGTCGAGCCAGGCGAGCGGACGGCGCGCGAAGTCCTCGGTCTTGAGGTAGTCGCCCGAGACCTGGTTCGCGATCAGCGAGAGGAAGCAGCCGACAAGGCCCATGTCGTGGTACCAGGGCAGCCAGGAGATGCAGCGGTCGCTCTCGATCAGCTGCATGCCGTGGCTGTGCGCGGCCAGGTTCGACATGAGCGAGCGGTGGGTGACCGCCACGCCATGCGGGAAGCGGGTCGAGCCGCTCGAGTACTGCAGGTAGCAGATGTCGTCGGGGCTGGCCTTGGGCAGTTCGGTCGCCGGCGCGTCCTTGGCGGCGAAATCGGCCCAGGTCGCGTGACCACAGCCCTGGCGCTCAGCCGCGGCCGAGGTGAGGTGGGCGATCTCGTCCGGGCCAATGAGCAGCAGCGGGTCCGCGCTCGAAAGCTGGACCGAAAGCTGCTCGATGTAGTTGTCCTTGCCGCCAAAGCTGGTGGGCAGCGGCAGCGGCACCGGCCAGGCGCCCGCGTAGACGGTCGCGCAGAACAGCGCCGCGAAGTCCGCACCGGTCTCGGCGATCAGCGCGATACGGTCACCCGGCTTCACGCCGCGTGCGATCAGCGCGTAGGCGACCTTGTGCGCGTCGGCGCGCAGTTCGCGGAAGGGATAGACCTGTTTGAGTTTTCCACGTGGATCGTGGAAATTGAAGCCGCGCTGGCCCTGGGCCGCATAATCAAGGGCGTCGCAGAAGGTGTCGAAGTCCGCGAACCGGCGCGCAAGCGCGTCCTCGTTCGGGGTGGCGACCAGCGCCGGATCGGTCTTCGTCACCATGCTGATGGTGTCGCTCATTATATCGTAACCCGTTGTCTGTTCTAACTATCCTGAAGCAGTCCGTCCCGGCTTAGTGGTTCGTTCGTGAACCGGATATTGCCAAGGTTTTCTCCTTGCAGGGGTCCATAAGCACTCCCCATTCTGCGCCGAGTGTGGCACGAATAGGGCAAGATGTCTGCCAAGCGTCGCAATCCCCGTCCGCTCGACCTGCCTCGACTCGAGGAAATGGCGCTCGCCTATGTCGCGCGATTCGCCACAACGCAAGCCAAACTGCGTGCCTATCTGGTGCGCAAGGTGCGTGAACGCGGCTGGGAAGGTGAGGACGCGCCGCCGCTGGACGCGCTCGTGGAGCGGTATGCGCAAGCGGGTTACGTCGATGACGAGACCTGGGCCCGCATGAAGGCGGGCAGTCTGCTGCGGCGCGGTTACGGGGCACGCCGGGTGCGCGAAGCGCTCAACCAGGCCGGTGTGGACGAGGATGTGCGCGAGGATATGGCGCCGGGCGAGGCGCAGCAGCGCGAGGCGGCGCTGGCTCTTGCGCGAAGGCGCCGCCTAGGGCCGTTCTCGCGTCAGGACGAAATCGACCGCCCCACGCGCGAAAAGCACATTGCCGCGCTGCTGCGGGCCGGGCACGGGCTGGAGGTGGCGCGCCGCATCATCGAGGCACGCGATGAGCGCGCGGCAGAGGAATGGGTCGCCGAAGCGTTCGACGAGTGAAGAGAGCTCGTCGCCTTCCGCGCCGAGCATAAGAAAAGCCGGCGCGTGCAAGGGACAACACGGCGCCGGCTTCTTCAGGCCCTTGCGGGCTTGCCGATTATCTCATCGTAAAGGGTCAGCGGCACTTGGGCTTGCTGGTGCTGCGGTCGACTTCGCGGCCAAGCAGTGCGCCCGCGGCCGCGCCGACCACGGTGCCCATGGTGCGGTCGCCCCTTGTATCAACGGCGCGGCCTGCAAGGGCACCTGCGACGCCACCGATCAGCAGGCCGGTCGTGCCGTTGGACTTCTTGCAGCGGTAGCGGCCGCGGTCATCCTTCCAGTAGCGGATGCCATTGTCGGTGCGGTGGTAGCGGTGGTGGTCGCGCGCGGCCACTTCGGTCGTGGTGGCGACGAGCGTTGCGGGGGCGGCGACAGCCGTCATGGCGGCGGCGAGAATGAGGTTACGCATCAGCGTTCTCCTGTGAAAATTTGCGATCCGTTCGGGAAAGGAACTCGCTGATAAGCCAAGTGATCCCCAACCTCAGATGAACGAAACGCCGCGCCCGCGAAGGCGCGCCGGGATGTGCCCGTCATGCGGTGAAGTGTGCATATGTGCGCTTTGTGCACGGGCACTTTCGCGATTGGGGGCGTCAAAGCCGGGGCAAATGCACGCTAGGCGCTTGGCATCCGCGCAAAAGAGGTCTAACGCGCGGCTCATGGGAATCCTGTCCAAGATCTTCACCTGGTGGGACGGCGCCACCATCGGCACCTCGCTCTGGTCCTCGCGTAATGGCGAGCACGTGGGCACTGACGCGCAAGGTAACAAGTATTACCGTGCGAAGAAGGCCAAGACCACCGAGGGATACGAGCGGCGCTGGGTGATCTACGCCGGTGCGAACGACGCAAGCCGCGTGCCCTCGGAATGGCATGGCTGGCTGCACCACTCCTACGACGACGTGCCGGAAAGCCACCTGCCGCCCGCGCGCATCTGGGAAGCGGACTACACCCCCAACGCAACCGGCACCGTGGCCGCCTACCGTCCGCAGGGCGCGCTTGAGCGTGGTGGCCGCCGCGCCGCTGCGACCGGCGACTACGAGGCATGGTCCCCGGACGCCTGAGCGTTTCAGGCCTTATGGTTTCGCTCTATCGCCGCGTCTGCGGCTTCCTGCCCCTGGTATTGCTGAGCGGCGCACTGGCCGCCTGCGGCGGTGCGCCCGAACCGGCGCCCGCCGAAACCGAAGTGCCCGAGGCTATCGCGGGCATGCAGGCCGGCCCTGCGCAGGCCGCGCAAGGGCAGGAACTGGGCACGCCCAACAAGGACCGGGTGGCCACGCTCGGCATCCTCAACAAGCGTAACAACCTTACCCAGGACATCACGATGAAGCCGGGCGAATCCAAGCGCCTGGGCAATCTCGTGGTGAAGCTGTCGACCTGTGAGAAGTCGCTCCCCTGGGAGCGACCGCAGGAAGAGGGCGCCTTCGTCCAGGTTTTCGTCGAAGAGCGGGCCAGCGTCGAGGAAAAGCCGGCCTGGCACAAGGTCTTCTCTGGATGGCTCTTCAAGAACTCGCCGGCGCTCAACGTTGTCGAGCACCCGGTCTATGACGTCTGGGTCAAGAACTGCGCGATGAATTTCCTGGGTGAAGAGGACGGTTCCGCTTCGCCTGCATCGTCCAGCAGCGCAGCAAACGCATCCGGAAGTGATAACGCCGCGGACTGATCCGGCGTTTCCGGCTCGTCCTGAGCGTCATTCAACAAGGTCAGGTACCGCGCTTGCGGAATCTCCACCGCGCCGAGCGAGGCGAGGTGCGAGGTGATGAACTGGCAGTCGAGCAACTGTGCTCCGCCCCGGCGCAGCGCCGCGACGAGCCAGCACAGGGCGACTTTGGACGAATCGCGCGTGCGCGAGAACATGCTCTCCCCGCAGAAGACCCGATCGAAGCCGACCCCGTAGAGCCCGCCGACCAAGACGCGCTCGCCTGTTTGTGCGTCGCGCTGCCAGCACTCGACCGAATGGGCGAGGCCCAGAGTATGCAGCATCTCGTAACTGCGCTGGATGCGGTGGCTGATCCAGCTTTCGCCGGTCTCGTCGCCATCCTCCTCAAGCTCGGACGGGCGTACGGCACGCGGCGCGGCGCAGGCGTCCATGACCTGCGAGAAGGCGGCATTGCAGGTGACTTCGAAGCGGCCCCGCTTCAACGTGCGGGCGAGCGAGTGCGAGACGTGGAGGCCTTCGAGCGGCAGGATCGCGCGCATGCGAGGCTCGATCCAGAAGACCTCGGGGTCCTCGCGGCTGTCGGCCATCGGAAAGATCCCGCTGCGATAGGCCAGCATCAGGATCTCGGGCTCGATGATGTCATCTGACTTGGGTGCGTGCACGCCGCCCAGACTAGCAAATCGGCGCTGGGGGCAAATACCTTTTTCAGCCCTCTACGGGTACTTTCGGAGGAAGAATTTGCGGCAAGGCCAATTAGGTCCTTGTCATCTGTCTCTGCACGCTCTAGAGGGCCCGTCACCCGCAGGAGTGTAGCTCAGTTGGTAGAGCATCGGTCTCCAAAACCGAGGGCCGCGGGTTCGAATCCTGCCACTCCTGCCATTTTCCTCACATCGTCGAAAACGTCACCCCGCCCGGGGGCAGTACGGGGCTGCGCCGCGTGCGCGCCCTTGCCAATCGCGCGCGCTGAATTATGGGAACCCGACCGCAAAATTCGGGGCGAGGGTGGGGCAGTGTCCTGCCAACGCAGCGTGGAGTGAGGCCAGCATTCGCATATGACGGACAAGTCGCAGATGGACGTTTCGCCCGAGCCGGAGCCGGTGATGCCCGCGTCCGACGCGGGGGATGCACCTGTATCCGTGCAGGAAGGCGCGCCCCGCGCCCGCTATGACCTCGTCTTCTGGATCGGGATCGCGCTGGCTCTCTTTGCCGCGATGCCCGCTCTCGTCGCCTGGGCACCGCAGATGACCGACTACCCCTCGCACCTGGCGGGGTACAAGATCATGCTCGAGCATGGGGGCAATCCCTTCCTGACCTGGTATTTCCTGTTCCACTGGGAGTGGACCGGCAACCTGGGTGTGGAATTGCTGATGGTGCCGCTGGCGCCGCTCTTCGGGGTGGAACTGGCCGGGCGCATCCTTGTCGCGGCCATCCCTGCGCTGACGGGGCTGGGCATTGTCGCGGTGTCCTGGGTGCTGCGGCGCCGAGTCGGCATCGGTCCGATCCTGGCCATGGTGACGATCTGGTCGCCCTCGCTGCTGATGGGCTTTCTCAACTATTCGCTTTCGTTGGCCCTGGCGCTGTTCACCTTCGCCCTCTGGGTGAAGATGGAAGGCTCGGTCTGGCGGCGGGTGGTGATGATCCCGCTGGGCTTCGTGGTCTGGCTCAGCCACGTGTCGGGCTGGGGGATCCTGGGCGTGATGGTCTTCGGCTACGAATGGACCCGGCGCGCGAGCTGGCGGGACTGGCGCCCGTTCCTTGCGCCCTGGCCGCTGATCTTTCCGCTCCTGCCGATGCTGGCGGGAATGGGGGCCAACTCCAAGGTGTCCTACGGGCGCTGGGGCGTGCTCGAATACAAGTGGGGCATCCTCTACAAGGCGCTGCGCAGCTACGATTATGTCTTCGACATAGCGACCCTCGTCGCGGTCCTGCTGGTGGCCTTGGCGGCCCTGGTGGTGAAGCGGATCGACGGACGCCTGGGGTGGGCGGCGCTTATCATGTTCGGCCTCACCATGGCCGTGCCGCGCCAGATCTTCGGCGGCGATTATGCCGATTATCGCCTGAGCACCGCGGCGCTCATGATCCTCCTGATGGCGGTCGACTTCCGCGCGAAGGCACCGGTCTGGCTCCTGGCGGCCTGCTCGCTGCTCTTCGTCGCGCGCACCGGGCTGACGTCGGTGGTCTGGTACCGCGATGCGCAGACCGCGCGCAGCCTGATCAAGGCGCTCGACTACGTGCCCGAGGGGGCCAGGGTCGCCACGGCCGTGGCTATCCCGCGCAGCCAGTGGTTCTTTGGTCCCTTCGAGCATTTCGGCAGCTATGCCGTCGTGCGGCGCAGCGCGATGGAGAATTCGAACTTCGCGCTGCCCGACGTGCACATGCTCTCCATGCGCGAGGAGGGCTACAACTTCGCCGATCCTTCGCACCGCATCCTCTATTCGTCCTACCAGCGCATCGACCTGAGGAAGTTCCGTCCGGCCAACCATGCCGACTACCTGTGGTATATCGGAAATTCGCAGCCCGTCGCGCTGCCCGATGGCGCGCATATCGTCTACGAGACCGAGAATTCGTTCCTGGCGCGCCTGCCCGATGCCGTGGACCTTGCAAATCCGGCGAACGGAAGCTAAGTCAACATCTCTTCCGACATGAGGATCCTTTACCGCCCCTCCCGGCCTTGGCCGGGACGGCGATGAGCCCTAGCCGGAAGACACGGAACCTATCTTCATTTGCGTTCGCGCAAACCAGGCAAGAGACACGAGAGCGTTACGGACATGGCCAAGATCAATCCCGGCGAATTCATGCGCCAGGTTCAGGCAGAAACGCGCAAGATCCACTGGCCCTCGCGCCAGGAAACGGTGACGACCGCGATTTTCGTTGGCATCATGACGGTGCTGCTTGCGACGTTCTTCCTGGGCGTGGACGCGCTTTTCGGCTGGGTCGTCAGCTCGCTGCTGTCGCTCCTGTGATCGCTTAGAACCTGTAGACCCAAAAGAGAGAATCATGGCCCGCTGGTACATCATCCACGCCTATTCCGGCTTCGAGAACAAGGTGAAGGAAGCCATCATCGCCGAGGCCGAACGCATGGGCCTCTCGCAGCTTGTCGAGGACATCCAGGTCCCGTCCGAGACGGTGACCGAGGTCAAGCGCGGCAAGAAGGTCCAGGTCGAGCGCAAGACCATGCCGGGCTACGTGCTCGCCAAGCTGGGCCTGAACGACGATGTCTACCACCTCGTCAAGAACACCCCCAAGGTGTCCGGCTTCCTGGGCGTCAACGGCAAGCCGCAGGCGATCAGTGAAACCGAGGCCTCGCGCTACTTCGGCGCGGCCGAAGCCGCCGCTGCCGAGCCGCGCAAGCAGGTCAGCGTCGATTACGAGATCGGCGATTCGGTCAAGGTGCTGGAAGGCCCCTTCGCGAGCTTCAACGGCATCGTCGAGGAACTCGATTTCGACAAGAGCCGCGTCAAGGTCTCGGTCTCGATCTTTGGCCGCGCGACGCCGGTCGAACTCGACTTCGAGCACGTCGAGCTCAGCAAGTAACTTGCGCATTTCCCATGCCGCACTGCGCGGTGGGGAAAGCAGGGAGGGGGCGCTGCACGGCGCCCCTTTTCATTTGGTGCGTTGTGGTGTAACGGCGCGCCCTTCGGACCGGCTTTTTGCCGGTGCGATTCCCGGCGGGAGAGGGCGAAGGTCCCTGCAGGCGCAGATGCCTCCTCCCTCGTCACACCGCTAAACATGAGGGCTCCCGGTGTGGGGCCCGACAGTGTGAAAGGAGGCCATCGTGGCCAAGAAAATTGAAGGTTACATCAAGCTGCAGGTGCCCGCGGGCGCAGCAAACCCCTCGCCGCCGATCGGTCCGGCGCTGGGTCAGCGCGGCGTGAACATCATGGAATTCTGCAAGGCGTTCAATGCCGCCACGCAGGAGATGGAAAAGGGCATGCCGATCCCGACCATCATCACCGTGTACGCCGACCGCAGCTTCACGTTCGTCACCAAGACGCCGCCCGCCACCTTCCTCATCAAGAAGGCTGCCAACCTCAAGTCCGGCTCGAAGGAGCCCGGCAAGGTTTCGGCCGGAAAGATCGCGCGTTCGAAGCTGACCGAGATCGCCGAAGTCAAGATGAAGGATCTCAACGCCAACGATCTCGACGCGGCAACCCGCATCATCGAAGGCTCGGCCCGCGCGATGGGTCTCGAAGTGACGGAGGGCTGATCTGATGGCCAAGATTACCAAGAAGCAGAAGTCGCTGACCGAAAAGCTGGGCGACAACATGAAGCTCTACGCCGTTGGCGAAGCGCTCCAGACCCTGCGTGACCTCAAGACCACCAAGTTCGACGAGACCATCGAAGTCGCGATGAACCTGGGCGTCGATCCGCGTCACGCCGACCAGATGGTTCGTGGCATGGTTTCGCTCCCGGCCGGCACCGGCAAGACCGTCAAGGTCGCCGTGTTCGCCAAGGGCGACAAGGCGGACGAAGCTCTCGCCGCTGGCGCCGACAAGGTTGGTGCGGAAGACCTCATGGAAGACATGCAGGCCGGCAACCTCGACTACGACCGCGTCATTGCCACCCCGGACATGATGGGCGTCGTCGGCCGTCTCGGTAAGCTGCTGGGCCCCAAGGGCCTCATGCCGAACCCGAAGCTGGGCACCGTCACCCCGAACGTGACGCAGGCCGTGAAGGACGCCAAGGGCGGCCAGATCGAGTTCCGCGTCGAGAAGCAGGGCATCATCCACGCCGGCATCGGCAAGATGTCGTTCTCGGATGAAGACATCCAGAAGAACTTCGCCGCGTTCGTCGATGCGATCGTCAAGGCGAAGCCCTCGGGCGCCAAGGGCAAGTACGTCCAGAAGATCGCGCTGTCCTCGTCGATGGGCCCCGGCCTCAAGATCGACACCGCGCAGGTCCAGGGCGCCTGAGCGCACCACTTGCACAAGATCGTGTGAGCCTTTTCATTGAGGCTCCCGCGTTCTGAACACGAAAACGGCCGGCAAGGATTGTCCTTGTCGGCCGTTTTCGCATGCGCGGTTCAGGGGATGGCCTCGTCATCGTGCAGCACAGGCGGTGAGAGCGGGTCGGGCAAGGTCTCGCTCCACTCGAAGTAGGAGGCGTCCTCGCGTACGATGGGCGCTTCGCGTCCGGCCCGGGGCTGGAGGAGGCGGTCAATCGGCTCCATCACGATGCGCACCGGATGGCCCGCGTAACGCGCGATGCCGGGGACGCGTGTGTCCGGATCGTAAGGCGCGTGGTCGGTCAGTGTGGTGATCGAGAGGATCCCGGTGTCGCGCAATAGCGCGGCCTGGCGCAGGTAGATTTCCGCTTCGGTCTGGGCCGCGGCCGTGCGCGCGTTGAGCAGATCGTTGGTGACCTGAAGCACATCGCGCAAGGTGCGGATGCCCGCGGTCTCCTGGCGCGAGACGCCGTCCACGGCGCGTTCGCCCGCCTGCACGGCCGCGCGGTAGCGTGGAAGCGAAGCCTCGGCGGCCTGAAGGCGGCTCCAGTTGGCGGCGAGTGTCTCGCGCATGGTTCGGCGGGCTTCCTCCACGAATTGCTGGTCGGCCAGGTTCGCCGTGATCGCCTGGCGCAGCGCAGACGATTGCAGTCCGCCGGAATAGAGCTGGAGCGTCAGTCGTACGCCCGCGCTCACCGCCTCTTCCCGCACGGTGTTCTGGTAGGGGGAGAGGGGGGAGCGCGAGAGGGCGGAGAAGGCGCTGACCTGGGGGCGCATCTGGGCCCTAGCGGCGCGCACCTGCGCCCGCGAGGCTTCGGCTGTCAGCGTGGCGGCGGCCAGGTTCGGGTTGTACCTCTCTGCGGTCACGTAAAGCGTTTCCAGCGTGGAGAGGGCGGGCAGCGGCGGAGGGGGCGCCAGGTCCTGCGGATAGTGTCCGACAAGATGGCGGTAACGCGCCGCACTTGCTTCCACCGTTGCGCGCGCTTCGATGACGCGTCCGGCAGCAAGTTCGAGTCGGTTGGCGGTCTGCTCCAGATCGGGCCGGGTGGAGTCGCGCAGGGCGTAGCGCGCGGCGATGACATCGTTCTGGCCACGCAGCAGTTCGTAGTTTTCGACCGCAATGGCATAGAGTTGGGTGTCACGGCGCACGCCGACATAGGCGGATACGACGTCGAGCAGGAGTTGCTGGGTCTGCCCGCGCAGCGCCTCACGTGCGGACAGGCGGGTCGCTTCGGCCGCGTCTATTCCTGCGGCCAGGCGCCCGGATGTGAAGAGCGGTTGGTTCAGCGATAGCTCCACACTGGATGCAAATCCCTGGTCCTCGGCGGGCAGTGCGGTGCCACGGGTGCGCGCTGCCGTGAAGGTGTGCTGCGCGGAAAGGCTGAGGCTGGGGCCATAGGCCGCGCGTGCCTGCACCACGAGTTCATCGCTGGCCGCGACAAGATCGCGGTTCCCCTGCAATTGCGGATTGCCCGCGTAGGCCGAGGCAAGCGCTTCGGCGAGCGTTTCGGCACGGCTCTGGGGCGCGGTCAGCGGGAGCGAGACGGCCAGCAGGCATGGCAGCGCAAGGGCGGGTACGCGGCGCAAGGGCAAGCGAAGGAGCAAGGCAGATCCCCTTTGTCGGACGGCTGGGAATTCGAGCGAGCCCCTATTCAATCCGGAACAGAGGTGTTCGCGGTGTCGGTGTACGTTGCGGGCTGTTCTAATGCAGCGCGAGATAGTTCCAGACAGGACGCAACTATGAATCGACTGGATTTGGGCGGCCCTGTTGGGGGCGGAAAACGCCACGTGCGTGCGGAATACTTGGGCGGAGGTAGGCCATGCTGAATCCGTTCGGACGCCTTTCGCAGGACCTGCGTGACGCCCTCAGGGGACTTGGCCGCGTGGCTCCGGTCGTGCTGGTCATCAGCAGTGTCTACAACGTCCTGCTGCTTTCGGGCTCGTTCTTCATGCTGCTGGTCTACGACGATGTCCTGCCCAGTCGCTCGCTTCCCTCGCTGTTCAGCCTGCTGGCGCTCGTGCTGCTCGCCTACGTGTTCCAGGCCGTGCTCGATGTCGTGCGCGGGCGGATCATGGTTCATGTCGGATCGCGCTTCCTGGAGGAGACCAGCGGGCGCGTGCTCGACATTCTCGCCCGCTTCGAGCTTTCCCGTGGCAGCCTGCCCAACGGGACCCAGGTGGTTCGCGATGCCGATACCGTGCGCGGGTTCCTGTCGGGGCCGGGCCCCCTCGCGCTTGTCGATCTGCCTTGGATCCTCGTCTATCTGGGGGTCCTCAGCGTATTCCACTGGAGCCTGGGCCTGCTTGCGCTGGTGGGGGTGGGCGTGCTGGTCACGCTGATGGTGGCCAACAACCGCTCCACTGGCCCGCTAGCGCTCGAGACGATGAAGGCGGGCGCGCGGCGCGCGTCGCTGGCCGAGGCCACCTTGCGCAACGCCGAGACGCTGAAGGCTCTGGGAATGGCGCCATCTCGCCGGGAGGAGTGGACCGAGGCCGAGGCGGCGTACCTGCGCGCGAACGAAGCCTTCTCCGCGCGGGCCAGCACGCTGTCGGGGGCGACCAAGGCGTTCCGCATGTTCCTCCAGTCCGCCACCCTGGCACTCGGCGCCTATCTGGTGATCGAGGGGCAGGCGACGGGGGGGATCATCATCGCCAGCTCGATCCTGTCCTCGCGGGCACTGGCTCCGGTGGAGCAGGTGATTGCCCATTGGAAATCGATGGTGGCCTGTGGCCAGGCGCTGGGGCGCATGCGCGAGCTGATGGAAGCTGTCCCCGCGCACGCCGAACCGTTGGGGCTTGAGCCCCCGCGCGAGGCTTTGCGTGTACAGGGGCTGACCGCGGGACCTCCGGGGCTCAAGCGGGTAACACTTGCCGAGGTACGCTTCTCTCTCAAGGCCGGGGATGCGCTGGCCGTGGTCGGACGCAGCGGCTCGGGAAAGACCACGCTGGCGCGTGTGCTGTGCGGGGTCTGGAGCCCGCTGCGCGGTGCGGTGCGGCTCGACGGGGCGACGTTGGATCAATGGTCGGCGCCGCAGATCGCACAGTTCATGGGCTACGTACCCCAGAAGATCGAGCTGTTCGAGGGCACGATTGCCCAGAATATCGCGCGGTTTCGTCCCGATGCGGACCGGGATAAGATTCTGGCCGCGGCCCGTGCGGCGGACTGCCACGAACTGATCGTGCGCCTGGAAGGGGGCTATGACGGACGGATCGGCCCGGGCGGAGGAGGTCTCTCGGCCGGGCAGCAACAGCGCATCGCGCTGGCCCGCGCGCTCTACGGCGATCCGTTCCTCGTGGTCATGGACGAGCCCAACAGCAATCTCGACCACGAAGGTGAGGCCGCGCTGGCCCATGCCATCGCGGCGCTGCGCGCGCGCGGCGGTATTGCGATCGTCATCGCGCACCGTCCCGCCATCGTTTCGCAGGTGAGCCACATCATGGTGATGAACGGCGGACGTGTCGAACGCTTTGAAACGCGGGCGGAGTTCGAGGCACGCATGCGCCCGGGCAAGGAGGCTCCGAAAGGGGCGACGACCGGCAGGACCGCAGGAGCCAATGCCCCGGACGGCGAGGCTGCGCAGGCGCTGCGCACGGTGCGCATGGAAGAGGAACTCGATCAGTGAACGTCCATTCTTCCATGCTTGATCCGGTTGCGCTGCACGGCAACGAACCTCTCGCGCGTGCGCCCGAGGCTAGAGGGGAGCGCCGCCTGGCGCGCCTCTCCCGCCTCGGATTGGGGACGGTCGGCGCGCTGGTGGTGGGCGGACTTGGGCTCGTGGCCTTGCTCCCCATGGCGGGCGCGGTCATCGCGCCCGGCACGGTGACCGTGGAAACCCACGTGAAAGAGATTTCGCATCCCTATGGGGGAGTGGCCGCCGCAATCCTGGTCGAGGATGGCGATGCGGTGCGCAAGGGGCAGCCTCTGGTTCGGCTGGATGACAGTGTGACGGGGGCTTTCGCCACGTATGCGGGATTGGAGCTCGATCAGTTGGTCGCGCGTGCGGCGCGTTTGCGGGCGATCCAGGCGGGCGCACGGAGCATCGATTTTCCCGAGGAACTGAGGGCACGTGCAAGCGAACCGGGGGTGGCGCGGGCGATGGAGGATGAACAGCTCAGCTTCCAGTTGGAGCGACGTGCCCGCGCGGACCAGTTGGGGCAGTTGCGCGCGCGGGTGGTCCAGACACGCGCGGATGCCGACAGCTATCGCAGCCAGTTGGGCGCGCTGGGGGAGCAGGAGCAATTGATCCGGCAGGAACTGGACCAGATGCGCGCGCTCTACGCGGATCGGCTGACCACGCTCGACCGCCTCAACGCGCTGGAGCGCTCGGCGGTCGGCGTGCGTTCCGAGCGTGAAGGCGCAGGCGCTGGTCTGGTGCAGGCCCGCGCGCGGGTCGGCGAATTGCGGGTGCAGATGGCAGGTCTTTCCAGCCGCGCGCGCAGCGAGGCGGCGCTGGAGTTGGCCCAGGTCGAGGCGGCTATCGCGCAGCACCGACGTGAAACGGCCGAGGCCCGCGACCGCGCCGAGCGAACGGTGATCCGCGCCCCGCAGGATGGGCTTGTCGACAAGCTCGCCGTACGAACCCTGGGAAGTGTGGTCCCGGCGGGCGAACCCCTCATGGAGATCGTCCCGGAAGCCGATCGTCTGGTTGTGCGCGCGCAGGTGCGGCCCATGGATATCGATCAGGTCGTGTCGGGCGGCGTGGCCCATGTTCGCTTCTCGGCGCTCAATATGCGCACGACCCCCGAACTGGAGGGCAAGGTGACGCATATCGCCGCCGACAGTTCCCTGGATCGAGTGACGGGGGGCACATACTATCCGGTCACTATCACCATTTCGGATGCAGAGTTCGATAAGCTCGAAAAGGCCCGTATTTCGGTGGGTATGCCCGTCGAAGTATTTGTGCAGACCGAAGAGCGTACGATCCTGCACTACATTATTAGGCCGCTTTCGGATCAACTCCGGCGGGCGCTGCGCGAGTAGGTGCGATACCTCAAGGACATTCTTCTTAGGTTGAAACCGAAAGGTCGATGGCCATGACGGCATGTCCCGCCAGTAGCGAACGGATCGAGGGAACACGCCGCCCCGGTGCATCGGCAGTGGTTGGCGCCGCCATCTCGGGGCGCTGGGGCTGGTGGATCGGAGGCGCGAGCCTTGCGATGGGGGGCGTCGCGATGCCTGCCGGTCTGCAAGCGCAGAGCCTGGGGGCGGGATGGGCGCTTGATGGCACGCCGTCGCTGGACCGGCCCGGGGTTGCCGGCAACCGTATCGAGCCCGGGTTCGAGGCGACGCCCCTGCATGTGGGTTCGTTCCAGCTTGAGCCCAGGATCTCGGCCATTGGGGGATACGATGGCAATGTCTTCAATGAACCCGACGCGCGCCGCGACGCGGCGTTGGTCGTGGCTCCTCGCCTCGATGTCGCGCTCGACGATCCCCGGCATCGCGTGAATGTCGTGCTGTCCGGTCGCTTGCGCCGCTTTGCACGGACCGGGACGGAAAACAGCGACGCGTACGGCGCACGTGGCAACGCCCAGTTTGCGCTGGGCCCCGATATGCAGTTCGCCGTGACACTCGAAGCTGCCCGGCAGATCGAACCGCGCAGTTCTTCGGGGGCCGCGATCAATGCGCGTGAGCCGGTGAGCTACCACCGCCTTGGCGGGGAAGCGGCCCTGCAGTTCGACCTTGGCCGCTTGCGGGTGTCCGGTGGGGCAGGGGTTCGCCGTGTGTCTTACAACGATCTGGATCTGAGGGACGGGAATACCCGCGACCAGTCCTTCCGCGATACGCGGGCATTGTCGGCCGATCTGCGGATTGCTTACGACCTTTCGGGATTTCTCTCCGCGTTTGTCGAGGCGCGGGGGGATACGCGCCATTCGTTCCGCGCTGCGCCCGACCAGGCCCGCGATTCGCGTGGCGGGGCGATCACCGCAGGGATCAAGGGCGAAATCGCGCCGCTGGTTTCGGTGGAGGCCTCCGCAGGCTACCAGGTGCGCGACTACGACAACCCCGATTTTCGCGATTTCCAGGGAGTTGGCTTCGCCCTTGAGGGGGAGTGGTACGCGACCCCCTTGCTGACCTTGCAAGTGCGCGGGGAGCGTCGGTTTCGGAACAGCGGCAACCGGGATGTGGCCGGTATCCTGGCGGATACGTTCACCGCAACCGTGTTCTACGATCCAACGCGGCGCCTTCGCTTGTCGCTCGCAGGGGAAGTCGCTCGGGACAACTACCGCGACGTCACCACGCGGGCGTGGCGTCTGCGCACCGATGTCCAGATTCAGTATCGCCTCAACCGGCACGTCGCGCTCGCCGGGCAGGTCTACTGGCGCGACCAGCATGTGTCCGGTGCGCCGCTTGTCAACGCTTTCACCGCATTCGGGGCGGGCCTGGGCCTGACCATCACCCCATGACCGCACGGAACACACCAGCCAGGGAGCCTGTCGCTTGAACCTGCCCGCCCTCTACGAGCCGCAAGGCCGACCGCCGCAGCTTCTCGCCCGGGATACCGGGACCTACCGTGAGGAGGATGGCGAGGACGCCATCTCGGTGCGCTTTCTTTTCGCCATGCTCATGCGGCGCCGGGAGGTCGTGGTCCTCACCCTGGCCCTGTGCGTCTTGCTGGCTCTTGTCTTTACCTCGGCGCAGTCCCGCATCTACTCGGCGAGCGCGGACGTCGTGATGATTACCGGCGATACCCAGATTGCACCCGAAGACGAAGGGGAGGCTCGGGAAGGGCCGACCCGGGCCGAGGACGTGGAAACACAAATTCAGCTGATCCGCTCGCGCGATATGGCCGGCCAGGTCCTCGAGGCGACGGGATTGGAGGAGGACCCGACCTTCCGAGCCGATGTGCTGGAGCCGCGCTCGATGCTGGACAATCTTCTTGGCTCCGTAGGGCTGTCGGACAGGCAAGGCGGGAGCCAGGAGATCGACGCGGGGACCCTGCGGGAGCGGGCGGTTACCTATCTGATCAAGCGCATCCATGTCGTCCGGGTGGGCAATTCCTTCAACCTGCGTATCGAATTTTCCGACGTGGACGCCGCGCGCACGGCACAGGTCGTCAATACCTATGCACGGCTCTACACGCTCGATGATCTGCAGGAACGGGCACGCGGAAGCGCCGAAGCGGCGAAAACCCTGCGCGAGAAGGTCGCGGAACTGAGCGAAACGGCGAATGCCGCCTTTGCGAAGGTGCAGGCCTATCGCGTGGCCAATGGCCTGATCTCGTCTTCGGCAACCGGGCTGACGGAGCAGGAAATTTCCACCTACAACCAGCAGGTGGCCAGCGCCCGCGCTGAAGCCGCGCGCGACGCAGCTGCCCTGCAGAGCGCGCGTTCGCAGATGGCCGTCGGCGGAGCGGGCAACGTCGGCTCTGCCGCGTCCTCCCCGGTGGTCGCGTCGCTGCGCGCCCAGCGTGCGCAGCTGGTGACGCGTGAACGCGACCTTTCGCAGCGCTACTTCGATGAAAACCCCGAACTGGTCACGGTGCGTCGCCAGATCTCGGATCTCGACACGCAGATCGCAGCCGAAGTCAATCGCTCGCTGCAGGCCCTGTCCACGCAGGCTCGCGCTTCCGCGCAGCGCCTTTCGTCGCTGCTCGCGAGCCGCAATGGCACGCGTGCGCAGCTTGGGGCGGACAACACCGCGCTGGTGGCCCTGGCCGGTCTCGAGAAGGAGGCCGATGCGGCCCAGTCGCTCTATCGCAGCTATCTGGAACAGCTCAACAAGGTGGTTGCGGGCAGTGGTACCGAACGCCCGGCCGCGCGCCTCATCTCGGCGGCCAACGTGCCTGGACTGCCCGTGTCGCCCAACCTCGCGCTCAACCTGGCGCTGGGCGCGGTGGCGGGCATCTTCGCGGGTGCACTGCTGGCGATCGTCTCGGAGATTTCCTACCGCGGTTTCACCACCATGGAGGATGTCGAGAAGCGCCTGGGCGTGCCAGGCCTCGGCGCGATCCCGGCCTTTGCAACCGTCCAGCCGCACAGCGCCTCGCCGCTGGAGACCGTGCGGGACTTCCCGGATGGCGCTTTCTCCGAGGCCTTGCGCAACGTGATCGTCTCGGTGCGCTATCTGACCGGGGGGGCGGGCCGTGTCATTGCTCTCGCCTCATCCGTGCCGGGCGAAGGCAAGACCACGCTTTCGGCGTGCCTGGGGCGCTCGTTGGCGACGGCGGGAGAGAAGGTGGTCGTGGTCGATTGTGACGTGATCCGCATGCAGCTGAGCCGCATGTTCGCTTTCGATAATGGACAGCCGGGTCTGATGGAGGCGCTGGCCGCAGAAGACAGTCCGATCCCGTGCTACGAAGAACCGCAATCGGAAATGCGGATCGTTCCGATCACCCGTGCCTTCGCAAAGGGGGAGCGATTGACCGAGCGGGGGCGCTTTGCCCGGATGGTCGCGCGGCTGCGCGAGGACTATGACGTGGTCCTGCTCGACTGCCCGCCGGTTCTGCCGATCGCCGAGACGCGGGATATCATCGCCTGTGCCGATGCGACCTTGCTGGTGGTGGGGTGGCGCAAGACCACCGACCGGGTTGTCAGGGCCGCAATGCGGCTGCTGCCCGCGCGGGCGCGCAAGAACCTGGGCGTTGTCCTCAACAAGGTCGATATGGAAAAGCAGGTGCGCTTCGGAGGGGACGATGCGGCCAGTTTCTATACGCAGTATGCGGGGTATTACCGGTGAGCGGCGCGCAGCCCGCTTTTTCGGGGCGCGTGGCTCTCGTCCACTACTGGCTGGTGGGCATGCGGGGCGGCGAACGCGTGCTGGAGCGGCTCCTGCGTCTCTTCCCGCAGGCCGATATCTTCACCCACGTCTACGATCCGGCGCGCATGTCCGGGGCCTTGCGCGGGGCGCGCGTGCAGGAAAGCTTCGTCGGGCGGCTGCCGGGCGCGCGCAAGCACTACCAGAAGTACCTGCCGCTCATGCCGATGGCGCTCGAGGAACTGGATCTGCGTGCCTACGATCTTGTCATCAGTAGCGAATCCGGCCCGGCCAAGGGCGTCATCACGCGCAATGACGCGCTGCATCTTTGCTACTGCCATTCGCCGATGCGGTACCTTTGGGATCACTACCAGGACTACAAGTCGGCCGCGGGGCGGCTCAGTCGGGCGCTCATGCCCGCGATGTTCCACCGCCTGCGCCAATGGGATGTCAGTTCCGCGCAGCGCGTCGACACGATCCTCGCCAACAGCCGCTTCATCGCCCGCCGCGTCGGCAAGGTCTGGGGGCGCGAGGCCGAGGTTGTGCATCCCCCGGTCAGCGTATCGGAATTCGCGCCATCCTCGCAGGTCGGCAACCGCTACCTCTGGGTCAGCCAGATGACCCCCTACAAGCGCGCCGATGTCGCGCTGGAGGCCTTCAACCGCATGGGCGTGCCCGCGCTCATGGTGGGTGATGGGGAAATGGTGCGCGAGATCGAGCGGCGCGCCGGTCCCAATGTGGAGGTGCGCAGGCGCCTCAGCTTTTCGGAACTGAAAGAAGCCTACGCGACCTGCCGCGCGCTGGTCTTCACACCGGAAGAGGACTTCGGGATCGTTCCGGTGGAAGCCAATGCCAGCGGCAGGCCGGTGATCGCCTTTGGGCAAGGCGGGGTCACGGATTCGATCGTGAACGGAAAGACCGGGCTGTTCTTCCCCGAGCAGAGCGTCGAGGCGCTGTGCGAGGCCATCAGCCGGTTCGAGCGGTGGGAGGGGGAGTTCGATCCGGCCGCAGCCGTTGCGAACGCACAGCGCTTCGCACCCGAGGTGTTCGATGCGGGCATCCTGTCCGCGGTGGAAAAGCTACGCGCGCGCGGGCCAATGTCTGCGCCGGCGATGACATGAGAGGAAGGGGACGGATCATGCAGTTTCGTTTGGGGATGGCGCTGAGCCTTCTGGCGCTTTCAGGATGTGGTGCGCAGGTCAGCCGGGAACTTCCGAGCGTGGGTGTGGTGGAATACCGCCTGTCCCCGGGCGATCAGCTGCACCTTGAAGTCTTCCGCGAGGAAACCCTCAGCGGGGACTACGTGGTGAACGATGCGGGCGCGATCACGCTGCCCATGGCAGGGGACTTTCCGGTTACGGGCAAGACCGTGGCACAGGCGCGCGCCGAACTGGAGGCCCTGCTCGCAGGGGGATACGTCCGCGATGCCAGGGTCAATCTCACGATGACCGAATACCGCCCGGTCTTCATCCTGGGCGAGGTGGCCCGGCCCGGTGAATATGGCTACGCGCAGCGCATGTCCGTTCATGCCCTGGTCGCGAAGGCGGGCGGCTTTACCTACCGTGCCAACGAAAAGGTGGTCTACATCCGGCACGCGCTGGAAGGGGAGGAAACGGCCTACGCGCTGACCAGCGCGGCGGCGGTCATGCCGGGAGACACGGTGCGCATCGGTGCGCGCTACTTCTGAGATGCACAGGCTGGACACCTGCCTGAAGTCGGCGCAGGATTTCTTTCCGGGAGGAGGACGCGGCGTGGGAGTGAGGCCCGAGCGAGTGGTCGTTCTGCACGATTTCAGCGAAGTGCTGGGTGGGGCATCCCACCTGGTCCAGGTGCTGATTGGGCAATTGCGGGCGCGGGGCATTCCGGTCACCTTCATCGCCGGGGATACGGGCACCCACTTCACGCGTGAGGATGTCGCCTTCGTACCGTTAGGCGGAAAGGACTTGCTGGCGCGTTCCCGGCCCGGTGCGTTGGCGCTGGGGCTTCACAATCCGGTTACGCTGCGCAGCGTGCGGGAATGGATCGCGATGTACGACACGCCCGGCACGATCTATCATCTGCACGGCTGGTCCAAAGTCCTCTCGCCCTCCGTTTTTGCAGCCCTGAAGCCGGTAGCGCGGCGTCTTGTCCTGCACGCGCACGACTATTTCAATGCGTGCCCCAATGGAGGCTTCTTCGATTACCGGGAGGAGCGAGACTGCGAGTTGAAGCCCCTGTCACGGGCGTGTCTCATGCGGCGCTGCGACAAGAATTCCCAGGCGCAGAAGTTCTGGCGTGTCGGGCGTGAGGCGCTGCGCAGACACTGGCAGGATGGAGTATCGAACGCAGCCCGTATGCTGCTGATCCATCCCGGTCAGGCGCGGCTGTTCCAACAGGGGGGATGGCCCGAAGACAGGCTTCATGCCGTTCGCAATCCGGTGACCCCGCCCTGCCAGGCGCGCGTGCGCGCCGAGGCCAACTGCGGAGTTCTCTTCCTCGGACGGATTTCGCGTGAGAAGGGCGCGGATCTTGCGGCTCTGGCTGCGAAGGAGGCGGGCGTGCCGATCACGTTCGTGGGCGAAGGTGCCGATGAGGGCGCCTTGCGGGCGCTTCATCCCGGCGCCCGCTTCCTCGGGCGGCTCGATCGCGACGGCGTGGCACAGGCCATGGCCGAGGCGCGCGTGGCGGTCATGCCCAGCCGGTGGTCCGAGCCGTTCGGTCTCGTCGCGCTTGAGGCGATCGGCTCGGGCCTGCCCGTCATCGCCAGTGCGCGGGCGCTGGTGGGACCGGAGATCGCGGAGGCCGGGTTCGGGCTCGCGCTCGATACGGCGGATATTACGCAGTTCGCCGCAGGCATCGCGAAACTGCATGCGGACGATGCGCTTGTACGGCAGTTCTCCGAAGCTGGACGGGCCCACTACCGCGACCTGTGCCACGGCCCGGAAGGCTGGGCGGAGGCCGTATTGGACCACTACGGACATGTCTTGCGCCAATCGTGGGACCTGGGAGCCGCCACACCAGGTTGAGCCTGGGCGAAGGCAGGCGCGTGCAAAGCCAGACGGAGGATCCCAGAGCCATCGCCCTCGGGTTGCCCGAATTGCCGGACTTACCTCAGGCAAGCCGCCTTGGTGGAAAGAGTGAGGTAGCCGAGGTGGGGCGACGCTTTGTCGGGCTTTGCCCTTTCCCGGCTCTCCTTGCTCAGAATCGCGCGGTTACGCCCAGCCACAGGCGGGCCGGATCGATGACGTAACCCGAGGTGTCATAGTCGAGGCGCTTGTCGAAGAGGTTCTGGATACCGCCGTGCAGGCTGAACTCAGGCGAAATGCGGTAGGTGCCGCCGATATCGACCGTGGTGTAGGAGGCCGCAAAGACGTTCGTGCCGCTGATCTGCGCTTCGGTGACCGCTTCCTTGCCGCGGTAGATGGCGCGGGCGTAGGCGCTCAGGCGCTCGTCCGGGCGCCAGTTGAGCGAGGCGGAGGCCTGCTGTTTGGGCGTGTCGTTGAGCGCGCGGCCCGCGTTGTCGCCGGTGAGCTGCTCGGAATCGGTGAGGGTGCCGCTGGTGGTCAGGCGCAGTGTCGGCGTCAGGCGCAGGTTCAGCGTGACCTCGATGCCGCGCACACGGGCCTCATCGATGTTGACGTAGGTCGTCGGAGGACGGCCGATCGAGCTCAGAGGCTCATCGATACACCAGGCGGAGGCCTGTGAGCAGGTGATGCGCGTGATGCGGTCGTGGAACTTGGTGTCGTAGGCCGTGACACTGGCTTCGAGCGGGCCGCTGTCGAACATGGCGACGGCCTCGAAGGTGCGCGAGGTCTCGGCTTGCAGGTCGGGGTTGCCGTAGATTGTTCCGCCGCGGCTGTTCTGGCCCCAGTCGACGAGGGTCTGGCGCAGGTTCGGCGCGCGGAAGCCCTGCGAGTAGCCCCCCTTGAAGGTGATCTCGGGCGTGGCGTTCCACACCGCGTAGAGGCGCGGGGTCCAGTGGGTGCCGTACTGCTGGTCATCGTCGAGGCGCAGGCCGCCGGTGAGGTGGAGGCTGTCCGAGATTTCCAGCTCATTCTCGGCAAAGAGCGCCCAGTTGGTGCGCGAGGCGCCGGTGCGGCTGGAACCGGAGAGGCCATTGCTGGTGAGGTCGGTCATGTCCTCATTGCGGTAGAACCCGCCCAGCGTCAGGTTGTTGGACGGCAGCGGGATCGCCCAGATCGACTGCGCGACGGTGTTGCGGATGCGCTTCTGGCCCTCGACGTGCTTGGCGTCCTCGTACTGGACGTAGGTGTCGTCGCTGGCAAAGCCCCAGTCGCCGTGGTGGCTGAGCGAACCGACGTAGCGGCGCTGGGTCATGGCGTAGATCGTGCCATCCGGGTCCTCGGTGCCGCGGTTGGCCTCGACCGACTTGCCCACCGTGGAAAGGGTCTGCTGGCTGTAATAGCCTCCCTCGACAAGGAAGCGGTGGTCGGGGCCGGCCTCGAAGCCGATCTTGCCGGCAAGACTCTCGTCGCGGCGCTCCGGGGTGCCGCCAATCACGCTGTCTTCCGAGCGGCGGTTGAGCGAACCCTGGACCTGGAGCCCAACGCCCTTGGTGACAGGGCCCGAGAGGTAGAAGTTGGCATCGCCGAAGTTGCCGAACGTGTCGGAGAGCTGCATCGTGCCGTTGGCGCGCAGGCTGCCCGACCAGGTGTCCGCGATGGCGCGGGTAATGACGTTGACGACGCCGCCCATCGCGTCCGAGCCATAAAGCGAGGACATGGGCCCGCGCACGACTTCGATGCGCTCGATCGATTCCAGCGGGGGCAGGAGGCCACCTTCGGAGATCGAGCCGCCGTTGGTGCGCGATTCGCGCGCGCTCAGGCGCTTCCCATCGACGAGGATCAGCGTGTACTGCGGCGACATGCCGCGGATCGAGATGTCGCGGCTATTGCCTTCGCCCGTGGTTACCGTGACGCCGGGCACTTCGAGCAGCGCGTCGGTGACCTCGCGGTAGGGAAGGCGATCGATGTCGTCGCGCGTGATGACACTGATCGAGGCCGGGGCGTCCTTCACCTCCTGCGCGCGGGTCGAGGCGGTGACGACGATCTGGCCCGGATCGCTGATGTCGGCCGCATCCTCGGCCAGTGCCGGACTTGCGACAAGGCTCGTTGCAATCCCACACATCGCAGCGCTGAGGCGCAGGGCACTGATCGGCTTCTTCACGTTCGGTATCACCATATCTGATATTGCGAATTGTTCGCGTGTTGCGCTCTTGCACTACTGCGACGCACTCGCAACGATCAAATGCGAATAGGTCCTATTCAGGTGTGGATAGCGCAAGGGGGCTGAGGGCGACGGTGGTGCGGGGCGATGAGGTGATCCTCAAGGTACCTAGGTTCGAGGTGGGAGAATGGTTTCCTGCCGTGCCGAAGACGCTGACAATCAAAAGTGGTGGTCCGAGGGCCATCGCCCTCGGGCTGCCCATACCGAGGTCCTCACCTCTCGTGCGCCACCTTGGTTCAGAGGGGTGAGGTGGCCCAGTTTGGGGTCGAGGGGTGATGACCCCTTGAAGCGCTTTTCCTTCTGTCGACGTTTTCTGTGTCCCTGGTCGTGGCTCAGTCTCGGGGGGGCGCCTCCGCGTTCGCGGTGAGCAGCTGTTCGCGTAGCCAGATCGAGGCCGGATCGTTGCGGCTGCGCTCATGCCACAAGAGCCAGTAGGGGAAGGGGCCAAGGCCCTCCGGGGCGCCGAGAATGGCGAGTTCGTCGCGGCGGGGGCAGGCATGCACAAGGCGTGAAGGGACGACCGTGACGAGGTCTCCGGCCAGCAGGAGGTCCGGTGCTAGGGCAAAGTAGGGCACGCTCAGCATGACCTTGCGGTGGCGCACCGCTTCGCCAAGTGCGGTCGAGACACGATCAAGCTCCGCATCGCTGACGGTGAGGCCGAGGTGCGGGTGGGCAAGGAAGTCGCCCAGGGGCACCGGCCCCTCACCATGGCGCGCGAGAGGGTGGTCCTTGCGGGTCACGCAGACGAAGTGATCAGTGAACAGGAGTTCGCGGTGGACCTGTTCGGGATCGTGATCGAGGCCTGAGATGGCAAGGTCGATCTCGCCATGCGCGAGCTGGCGGTGCGAGGCATGGCCGAGCGGCTGCAGGTCAAGCGCGAGCGAGGGCGCCGAGGCACGCAGGTGCGCCATGGCGGGCAGGCAGGCCGATTGCACCCCGAAGTCGGTGGTCGCGATGCGGAAGCGCCGTTCGAGCCGGGCCGGATCAAAGTCGGCCTCGTCGAGAAGGCTGGTCGTGGCGGCAACCCAGTCGGTCAGGCGGTCGACAAGTTCCTCGCCGCGCCAGGTTCGGGCCATCTGGTTGCCCGAGCGCACCAGCAGCGGATCCTTGAGCACCTCGCGCAGGCGGGCCAGGGCCCGGCTGACACTGGGCTGGCTCATCCCCAGCATGAGCGCGGTCGTGCTGACGCTGCGGGTCTTGAGCAGGTAGGCCAGCACCAGGAGCTGGTTCGGCGGAAGGTGGGGCGAGAGCATGATCCTGCTAATGCAAGTCATTCCCATGGCAGTGCAAGGGCACTCTGCCGGAATTTACAGGCTGGCAATGGTTTGGAAATGGCTGCGCCATGTGGGCGGGGCGGCTCGCCGGAATCCAGAGCGTGTGTGTGCTCCTTCACCGCGTGGCAGGGGGGAGGGTCGGGAGTGGCGAATCAGGGCACCTCAACGAAAAGCCCCCGCCGCGCAGCAGGTGCGGGCGGGGGCTTTCAAAGCTGTCCGGCGCCAGAAGCGCCGGTAGGCTCGCAAGGGCTGGCTTTACGCGTCGGCTTTCTTGCGGCTCATGCGCTTGCGCTCGTTGGGGTCGAGGTAGACCTTGCGCAGACGGATCGACTGCGGGGTCACTTCGACCATTTCATCGTCGTCGATGTAGGCAATGGCCTGCTCGAGCGTCATGACCTTGGGCGGGGTGAGGCGGATGGCGTCGTCCTTGCCCGACGAACGCACGTTGCTCAGCTGCTTGGCCTTCATCGGGTTCACTTCGAGGTCGTCCGGCTTGGCGTTCTCGCCGATCACCATGCCCTCGTAGAGCTTTTCCTGCGGAGCCACGAACAGGATGCCGCGGTCTTCCAGGTTGTTGAGCGCGTAGGCGTTGGCTTCGCCGCTGCCGTTCGAGATCAGAACGCCGTTGAGGCGGCCTTCGATCTGGCCCTTGTAGGGACCGTACTTCTCGAAAAGGCGGTTCATGATGCCGGTACCGCGCGTGTCCGAAAGGAACTCGCCGTGGTAGCCGATGAGGCCGCGCGAGGGGGCCGAGAAGGTGATGCGGGTCTTGCCCATGCCCGAGGGACGCATGTCGGTCAGCTCGGCCTTGCGGCGCTGCATCTTCTCGACGACCGTGCCCGAGTGCTCGTCGTCCACGTCGATCACGACGGTTTCGTACGGCTCGGTGCGCGCGCCGTTCTCGTCTTCCTTGAAGAGCACGCGCGGACGCGAGATGCCCAGCTCGAAGCCTTCGCGGCGCATGGTTTCGATGACGACGCCCAGCTGCAGTTCGCCGCGGCCGGCAACCTCGAAGCTGTCCTTGTCCTCGCTCTCGGTGACGCGGATGGCGACGTTGGTTTCCGCTTCGCGCATCAGGCGGTCACGGATCAGGCGGCTGGTGACCTTGTCACCTTCGCGGCCCGCGAGCGGGCTGTCGTTGACCGCAAAGCGCATGGCGAGCGTCGGCGGGTCGATCGGCTGCGACTGGATCGGTTCGCTCACCGAGGGATCGGCGATGGTGTGCGCGACGGTCGCCTTTTCAAGGCCGGCGAGCGCGATGATGTCGCCCGCGCGGGCTTCCTCGACGGGAACGCGATCAAGGCCGCGGAAGGTCATCAGCTTGGACGCACGGCCCGTTTCGATGACGTTGCCCTGGCGGTCCATGGCGCGGATCGGGTCGTTCATCTTGACCACGCCCGACTGGACGCGGCCGGTGAGGACACGGCCCATGAAGTTGTCGCGGTCGAGCAGCGTTGCGAGGAACGAGAAGGGCGCGTCGACGTCGAGGTTCGGTGCGGGAACGTGGTCGCGGATCAGCTTGAACAGCGGCTCCAGCGTGCCTTCGCGCGCTTCGATGTCTTCGCTTGCGTAGCCGTTGCGGCCCGAGGCGTAGAGTACGGGGAAGTCGAGCTGCTCGTCGTTGGCATCAAGGCTGACGAAGAGATCGAAGACTTCGTCGAGAACTTCCTCGGCGCGGCCGTCGGGACGGTCGATCTTGTTGACGACGACGATGGGCTTGAGGCCCAGGCCCAGCGCCTTGCCGGTCACGAACTTGGTCTGCGGCATCGCGCCTTCCGAGCTGTCGACGAGCAGGACAACGCCGTCGACCATCGAGAGGATGCGCTCCACCTCGGCGCCGAAGTCGGCGTGGCCCGGGGTGTCGACGATGTTGATGCGCAGGCCTTCCCACTCGATCGAGGTCGGCTTGGCGAGAATCGTGATCCCGCGTTCCTTTTCGAGGTCGTTCGAGTCCATGGCGCGCTCCTCGACGCGCTGGTTGTCACGGAACGTACCGGACTGGCGGAAGAGCTGGTCGACGAGGGTGGTCTTGCCGTGGTCGACGTGCGCAATGATTGCAATATTGCGCAAGGGAAGCGGGGCGGACATGCGGAGGCCTTCAAAATAAGAGGGGCGCATTGCGGGGCACGATTGCCTGCAAAATCCGCGCGCCCTTAACGGAAATGTTGCATGGCGGCAAGCTATCTTGGGTCCGGCCCTTGCACAGTGAACTGGGTCAGTCCGATGCCTTGGGGGCATCGAATTGGTGGAAAGTTACTCGAAAATCTTTGAAAATTTGCGCCGTACGTGGGACGAATTGGTCATCTGGCCGATGTTCGAAATCGGTCATCCGAGAAAAGAGAGGGGCTCTTATGGTGCCGTACGGCGGTTTTTGGTGGCGGGTTCTCGCCTATTTCATCGATGCGATCCTGTTGCAGATCGCCCTGTCCATCGTGACCGGCTTCCTGGGGCTGGGCGTGGGCTTCAACGCCGCGCTCATGGGTGGCAACGAGGACCTGATCATGGGTCCGATGGTGGCCGCGTCACTTCTGATCAGCTTCGTCGCGCAGTGGCTCTACTTCGCGCTGCTGGAAAGCTCCAAGATGCAGGCGACGGTGGGCAAGCTCGCAATCGGTCTGATCGTGACTGATCTCAATGGGCAGCGCATCAGCTTCGGCCGGGCGACCGGGCGCTACTTCGCCAAGATCCTGTCGGGCCTGATCCTGCTCATCGGCTACATCATGGTGGCCTTCACCCTGCGCAAGCAGGGTCTGCACGACATGATCGCGAGCACGCTGGTCTACAAGACCCGCGACCCGCGTGAGGTTGCCGAAGGCGCCGACGTCTTCGCCTGAGGCGAAAGACCGCGCACCTGAAAAGGGGGCAGGGGCATGGCGCCCTTGCCCCTTTTTCGTATCTAGAGCTCGCGCAGGGCGCGGGCAGGCCGGGCGCGCAGCTGCGGCAGCGAGCCGCCCAGCGCAAAGGCGAGGACAAGGACCAGCCCGGCGGCGAGGACGGCGAGGATACGCGGCCAGTCGGGAAGCCATTCGAACTCGAAGAGCTGGGTGATGACCGCCCAGGCCATCGCGCTCCCCAGGGCCAGCGCGACAAGGCCCAGCACCAGCGCGAGCGCGCCGTACTCCACGATCTGGAGGACAAGCAGCTGGTGGCGGCTGGCGCCCAGCACGCGCAGGATCACGTTGTCGTAGGTCCGGCTGGCGCGCGCGGCGGCAATCGCGCCCAGCAGCACGGCAAGACCCGCCAGCACCGCGACCGAGGCGGCGGCCAGGATTGCCAGCGTCATCTGATCGAGGATGCCGCGCGCCTGGGTCAGCAGCGACCCGGTCTCGATCACCGAACTCGAAGGAAATTCGCGGGCCAGGACCGGGAGGAAATCGCGCGGCCTACCCTTGCCCCCGGTATCGATGGTGGCGGCGAGGTTATGGGGGGCATCGGCAAGGGTGTTGGGCGAAAAGACCATCACGAAGTTGAAGCCCATCGTGTCCCAGTCGATCCGGCGCAGCGCGGCGATGCGCGCGGTGCGCTCGACACCGAGCAGGCTGACGGTGAGATAATCGCCCACCTTCAGGCCCACGGCCTCTGCAAATTCCTCGTCGATCGAGACGAGCGGCTCGCCCGAGTAATCGGGTGCCCACCAGTGCCCCGAGGTCACGGTGCTCCCCTCGGGGACCGTTTCGGCATAGGTGAGGCCGCGTTCGCCGCGCAGCGCCCAGGCGCCCTCGGGGCGCTCGTCGAGATCGGCGACGCGGGTCATCGCGTCCCTGGGGCCATAGGCGATCACCCGGCCGCGCAGGTTGGGCACGATGCGGACGCTGGAGCCGGGAAGCGTGCGTTCGACGGTGGCGCGAAAATCCTCGGCTCCGGCCTTGGGGATGTCGAGCACGAAGTAGTCGGGGGCGCGGTCGGGGAGAGCGTTGCGCATGTTGCCATCAAGACTGGTCTGGATCGCGGCGATGAGGACGAAGGCGGAAAGCCCGAAGCCGAGCGCGGTGACAAGGGCGCCGGTCTGCGCGCCGGGGCGCGAGAGGTTGGCGAGCCCTGCGCGCAGGATCGGATCGCCGGGACGCGGCAGGTGGGCGGCCAGCTTGCGGATGCCAAGGCCCAGCGCGGCGAGGAGGCCAAGCAGCAGCGCCGATCCTGCGAGGAAGCCGAGCGTCACCATCGGCTGCGCGGCGTTGACAAGCGCGAGCGCAACGATGGCGGCAAGGCCAAGGCCCACGGGAAGCGCGAACGTGCGCAGGTTCGCGCGCAAGGGGGAAACGCCCGCGCGCATCAGCGCCATGGCCGGGAAACTGCGCGCACGGGCCAGCGGCGGCGCGGCGAAGATCAGCGCGACAAGAAGGCCGTACGCGGCGGCTGTTGCAAGTGCCGCGGGGGCTATCGTGGTGCCCGTGTCGACCGGGAGGAGATCGCCCAGCGCGCGGGCCAGAAGCGGGGTGACCGCGACGCCCGCGACAAGGCCTGCAAGGCTGCCGGCCAGCGCGGCGCTGCCGACCTGCAGCAGGTAGATGCGCGCGATATCGCGGCTGGTGGCGCCCAGGACCTTCAAGGTGGCGATCGAGGAACGCCGGGCCTCGAGGTAGGAGGAGACGCCGCCGCCGATGCCGATCCCGGCAATGACCAGCGCGGCAAGGCCGACAAGGATCAGGAACTGGCCCATGCGCTCGACGAAGCGCGCGGTGGAGGGGGAGGCGGCTTCGTGGGTTCGAACCTCGAAGGCGTCCTCCCCGAAGGTGTCGGTGAGCGCCTCGGCCGTCGTTTCGGCGTTGCGCGAGGGCGCATCGAAGCGCACGCGCACAGCGCTGCGGTACATGGCACCGGGTGCGGTGAGATTGGCCCTGGCTGGCAGGTCGGCGGCCGCGATGGCCAGATCGCCCAGCGCGAAGCCTTCGGAAAGCTGTTCGGGGTCGCTGGCAATGATCCCGCCGACCCGGACCGTCTCGCCGCCCAGCGAGAAGCTGTCGCCGACATCAAGGCCGAGGCGTGCGGCGGTGCCGCGCGCGATCCAGGCCGTGCCACTGGGGGGGGCGCCCATGTTGCGGCCATCGGCAAGGGCCAGGGACCCGTAGAGCGGCCAGGCCGCGTCCACGGCCTTGAGGGCCACGGGCGCGGTGAGATCGCCCTTGCGGGCAATCGCCTGCATGCGGGTGCCTTCCGACACGGTGCCGAGTTCGTGCAGGGCTGTGCGTTCTGCCTTGGTCAAGCCGCGCTGCCACATGCGCAGTTCGATGTCCCCGCCCAGCACCTCGCGGCCCCGACTGGTCAGTTCGCGCTCGATCGAGCCGGTCAGCGTGCCGATGGCGGCGAGCGCCCCGACACCCAGGAACAGGCAGACGAGAAGCAGGCGCAGGCCCTTGAAGCGGGCGTGAAGGTCGCGCCGGGCGATCTTCCAGGCGGTGGCCCAGGGCAGCGTTTGCTCAGACATCGGGGGCGGACGCGGGCAAGCTGTCGTGGGCGATCACGCCATCGCCGATGGTGACGATGCGCTCGCAGCGCTGCGCGAGGCTGGCGTCGTGGGTGATGATGACGAGTGTCGCCCCGGCTTCCGCTCGGCGGGCGAAGAGCAGCTCGACGATGCTCTCACCCGTCGCCTGGTCAAGGTTGCCGGTGGGCTCGTCGGCGAAGACGAGCGTGGGGCGCGGCGCCAGCGCGCGGGCAATCGCCACGCGCTGCTGCTCGCCGCCCGAAAGCTGGGCCGGGTAGTGGCCGAGGCGGTGGCCAAGGCCGACCGCCGCCAGTTCGGCTTCGGCCCGTTCGTGGGCGCCGGTGATCCCGGCGAGTTCGAGCGGTGTCGCGACGTTTTCGAGCGCGGTCATCGTGGGCAGCAGGTGAAAGGCCTGAAGGACGATGCCGATGCGCCCGCGACGGGCCCGGGCGAGCTGGTCCTCCTCCATCCCGGCGAAGTCCGCACCTGCGACCTGCAACGCACCGGAACTGGCACGCTCAAGGCCCGAGAGGACCGACATCAGCGAGGACTTGCCCGAGCCCGAGGGGCCCAGCAGCGCCAGCGTCTGGCCAACAGGAACGGTGAGGTCGATGCCCTTGAGGATCTCGACCGCGCTTGCACTCTGGCCGAGCGTCAGGCGCAGGTCCCGCGCGTGGATCGCGGGCGAGGGGGCGGGGGAATTGTCGGAAGGGGAGTGGGAAGATCGGGTCACGGCTCCCATATGGGGGGGGATTTACGCATTTCACAAGCCCGCCGAATATGGAGAAGTCCTTGCGCCGTCTGAATTTCGTGGTTCCGCTGCTGCCCCTCGTCCTTCTGTCGGCCTGCGGCGATCCCGCGCCCAGCTCGGCTCCGGCCAGCGAAGGGGGGGGCGCAGAAGTGGGCGATGTCGGCGCGGCCATGCCGGTGATGGGGCCCGAACGGCGCATTCTTGCCTTCGGGGACTCGCTGCTGGCGGGCTATGGGCTGGACGATGGCGAGAGCTACCCGGAGCGTCTGGAACAGGCGCTGCGTGCGCACGGCGTGAACGCGCGGATCACCAATGCGGGCGTTTCGGGCGATACGACAGCGGCGGGCCTCGCGCGGCTCGACTTCACGCTGGAGAGCCAGCCGCAAAAACCCGAACTCGTCATCATCAGCCTCGGCGGTAACGACATGTTGCGCTCGCTTCCCCCCGAGGAGACCCGCAAGAACCTCGAAGAGATCGTCGCGCGTCTGAAGGCCGACAACATTAAGGTTGTGCTCCTGGGCATGCTGGCCGCGCCCAATCTGGGCATGGATTATGCCGAGCAGTTCAATCCGATCTACCCGCAGATCGCGCAGGAAGAGGGCGTGACGCTGGTGCCTTTCTTCCTCCAGTCGGTGATCGACAAGCCCGACCTCATGCAGGACGATCACGTGCACCCCACGGCACTTGGCGTCGATGCCATCGTCAGCGCCACGCTCGACGACGTGACCCGGGCGCTGCCTCCGGTCGAGGAAGAGGACACGGCGGAAGGCGGCTGAAAAAGATCGCTTGAAGATCGGGAGGTAGGCCCCAGATAGCCTGTCCCAAGAGGCGCCCCGGGGCGCCGTCCGGCCACTTCGGTTGACGCGCAGGCACAGGTCTGCGACTCTTGGGGCCAAGCTGGCGCGTGTTTGACGCCGCCGAACGAGCGATGCGCGGGGGGCCTGGAGGGCACGGCGCGTCGGAACGAATTATCCCGAAGGAATATCTATGCAGAGCGCAAAGAGCGGCGATACCGTGCTCATCAACTTTGAAGTTCGCACCGATGCCGGTCAGGTTGTCGGCAGCACCCAGCAGGAAGGCCCGCAGACGGTCACCATCGGCGGTTCGGAAATCTTCCCGCAGGTGGAAGCTGCGCTGATCGGCATGGAAGTGGGCTCCGAGCAGTCGGTGACCATCGCTGCCGCCGACGCGTTCGGCCCGCGCCGCGAGGAAATGATCGTCGAGATCCCGCGCAGCAACCTGCCCGCCGAGCCCGAGCCGCAGATCGGCATGGAACTCGCCGCACGCCAGCAGGACGGCTCGACCGTCAACCTCGTCATCACCGAGATCGGTGAAGAGGCGGTCAAGGTCGACGGCAACCACCCGCTCGCGGGCGAGGACCTGCACTTCGGCCTGACCCTGGTCGAGATCAAGGCCGCCGCCTGATCCGATCCGGCTTGGCCAATTGAAAAGGCTCGCTCTGGCCTCCCTGCACGGGGAGCGCCGGGCGGGCCTTTTTCGTGTCCGGGCAGGGGGTTACATTCGTGTCGCGGTGCCTTCGCGCACGTGCCAGACGGCGGCTTCCTCCAGGATCGGTCCGAACGGCGCGGTCTCGGTTCCGGTCAGCCAGACCTGGGCGGAGCCCGTGCGAAGCCGGTCGAACAGCGCCTCGCGCCGCACCGGATCGAGATGCGCCGCAACCTCGTCCAGCAGCAACAGGCGCGGGCGCGTCTCGCCGCCGCTTTCGAGCAGGTGCGAGTGGGCCAGGACAAGAGCGATGAGCATGGCCTTCTGCTCCCCGGTCGAGCAGTCCGCGGCGGGCTGGTTCTTGGCGGCCATGATGACCTCCAGCTCGTCGCGGTGGGGGCCGGTCAGCGTGCGCTGGGCGGCGCGTTCGCGCGGGCGGCTTTCGCGCAGGGCTTCGGCCAGCACCTCGGCCGCAATCGGGCCACCGGGGCGGTAGGTGAGGGCGGGCCTTGCAAAGGGCGCGTCGGGGAGCGCGGCCAGAACCGCGTCCAGCTGGGCAATGAGGTCCGCGCGGGCCTGCGCAACGGCGCTTCCCGCCTCGGCGATCTGGAGTTCTATCGCGTCGAGCCACCAGGGATCGGGCGTGCGCGGATCGGCGAGCATGCGGTTGCGTTCGCGCACGGCGTTCTCCAGCCTGGCCGCGTGCCCGGCATGGGCCGGGCGAAGGGCCAGCACCAGCCGGTCGAGAAAACGCCGCCGTCCGCCTGCGCTTTCGGTGAAGAGGCGGTCCATCGCCGGGGTCAGCCAGCCGATGGAGAGCCACTCGGCAAGGCTCGTGGCCGTCGCGTTGGCGCCGTTGACCTGAACCAGCCGCCGGGTCGGCTTTTCCGGCGCGGTGCCTGTACCGAGGCGCACCGGCGCGGCGCCCGGCACGCACAGGTCCGCGCTGACCGCAAAGCCGCCGCCCCCGTCCTGGCCTGCGATTTCGGGGAGGCCTGCCCGGCGCAAGCCGCGCCCCGGTGCGATCAGGCTGATGGCTTCCAGCACGTTGGTCTTGCCCGCACCATTCTCGCCGACCAGCAGGTTGAACTGCGCCGTGCCCGAAAGGACGGTTTCGCCGTGGTTGCGAAATCGGGAGAGGAACAGGCGGTCGAGCATGGGCCGCGCGGGCCTAGCCGGTTGAGGGGCAGCTTGCCAAGAGGCGCCCTGCGATGGCGCGCTCAGACCGCGTCGGTCTTGGCAAACGGCGAGAAGTCGAGGTTGTCGTCGAAGACGTCCACGCCCTCGCGCGCTTTCAGCCAGCCTACGACGAGGTAGGTCAGCGGGGTGAGGACGGCCTCCCACAGCACCTTGAGCGCCCAGTTGGTGAGCATGACGACAAGGATCGACTGGCCCGTCCACACGCCCAGGAACGCGACCGGGTAGAAGATCGCACTGTCCATCGCCTGCCCGAAGACGGTCGAGCCAATCGTGCGCATCCACATGTGGCGGCCCTTCGTCCACACCTTCATCTTGGCCATGACGTAGGAATTGACGAACTCGCCCGCCCAGAACGCGACGACCGATGCGGCAACGATGCGCCAGGTGCTGCCAAAGACCGAGACGTAGGTGGACTGGCACACGGTGCCGGGGTTGGAGGCGGACACGACGTCGGCCAGCAGCGGGTCGGCGCTCGCCGCGCAGCCCCAGTCGGCCGACGGGGGCATGGCAACGACGACGAAGCTCATGAAGGCCATGAAGATCAGCGCGAAGAAGCCCACCCACACGCAGCGGCGCGCGTTGGCATAGCCGTAGACTTCGGTCAGCACGTCGCCCAGCACGTAGCTGACGGGGAAGAACAGGATGCCCGCGCCGAAGGTCCAGCCCTCGACCGTGGTTAGCTTGGCCGCACCGATGAGGTTGGAGAGCAGCAGGATCGCGACGAAGGCGGCCATCGCGTAGTCGAAATAGCGAAAGTGGCGCCGCCCACCGCTCTTCCCGTCGATGCGGGTGAGGTGCGAGGTGGTGGAAGAGGGGGATGCTTGCGGATGCGCCTGTGCCATGGCGCTTTGCCTAACCTGCCTTTCCCCCCAAACAAAGCGTTGATTGCAGGCCTCAGGTGGTTTGCGCAAAACCCGAAGCGCGCTATGAGCCCTGATGTGCGCGCCCGTAGCTCAGCTGGATAGAGCACGAGCCTTCTAAGCTTGGGGCCGCAGGTTCGAACCCTGCCGGGCGCGCCAATTCCCTTTCATCTGTCCGGGGGAGGGCTCTTGCCGCTTCACGCAAGGAAGCGGCTCAGGTCTCGCCGCCGAGGTTGGCCAGTGCATCGCCCGGGGTGAGGATGAAGCGCCAGATGAGCGCGCCTAGCGCTGCGCCGATCATGGGGGCGCTCCAGAACAGCCAGAGCTGGGCGAGCGCGTCGGTCTCGGCGAAGAGGGCAACGCCGGTCGAGCGGGCCGGGTTCACCGAGGTGTTGGTGACGGGAATCGAGACAAGGTGAATGAGCGTGAGCGCAAGGCCAATGGCAATCGGCGCGAAGCCGCCCGGCACGTAGGCCGAAGTGGCGCCCAGGATCACGATCAGGAAACCGGCGGTCAGCACGATCTCGGCAAGCAGCGCGGCGCTCAGCGAATAGCCTCCGGGGGAGAGGTCGCCAAAACCGTTCGAGGCAAAGGCCCCTGCGGTGAAACCCGGCTGGCCCGAGGCGATGGCGTAGAGAACGGCGCCCGCGACAATTGCGCCCAGCACCTGGGCGATCCAGTAGGGCACAAGGTCCCTCCAGGCAAAGCGCCCCGCAATGGCAAGGCCGAGCGAGACCGCCGGGTTGAAATGCCCGCCCGAGATACCGCCCACGGCGTAGGCCATGGTCAGCACGGTCAGCCCGAAGGCGAGGGCGACCCCGGCAAAGCCGATACCCAGGTCGGGGAAGCCCGCCGCAAGGACGGCCGCGCCGCACCCTCCGAAGACGAGCCAGAATGTTCCGAACAATTCGGCACCCAGTGTGCGCAGCATGGCAGTCCCTTCCCTGTCGTGAAGGGGCATATCCTAAGGGGGTGTTCGCCAGGCGCTCTCGTGGATAGGCCTGAGGTCTCGGGGATATTTCTACGCATCAGGCGCGTGGACCTGTCCGCGTGCGGGGAGGCGCGTCGCTGTACTTGGGGTTTTCCGCAATGGCCGGCGAGGGGTGTGCCGGTGCAGAGTGCGCGCGTGCGTGCGCCCTTGAGCCGGGAGGCGGACGGGCATAAGCTGCCCGCTGTCCTGCAAGAGGGCGCACCGGGCCAGACGGCCTTCGAGATGTGCCGGGACCACGAGAGGAGCACGATGCGATGAACGCGAGCACGCCCACCGACACCGCCAAGGGGGGCACGTGCCCCGTCATCCACGGAGGCATGACCTCGGCGGGGACCTCGAGCACGGGCTGGTGGCCCCAGGCCCTCAAGCTCGAGATCCTGGCCCAGCACGACACCAAGACCAACCCGATGGGCGCAGGCTTCAATTACCGCGAGGCGCTGAAATCGCTCGATATCGAGGGGCTGAAGGCGGACATGCGCGCGCTCATGACCGACAGCCAGGATTGGTGGCCCGCCGACTGGGGGCATTATGGCGGGCTCATGATCCGCATGGCCTGGCACTCGGCCGGGTCCTACCGCATCGCCGACGGGCGCGGCGGTGGGGGGACGGGCAACCAGCGCTTTGCCCCGCTCAATTCCTGGCCCGACAACGTCAGTCTCGACAAGGCGCGGCGTCTGCTCTGGCCGCTCAAGAAGAAGTACGGCAACGCGGTCAGCTGGGCTGATCTCATGATCCTGGCGGGCACGATCGCCTACGAGACGATGGGGCTGGAGCCGTTCGGCTTCGGTTTCGGGCGCGAAGACATCTGGGCGCCCGAAATCGACACCTACTGGGGGAGCGAGACGGACTGGCTGGCGCCCAGTGGCAGCGAGGGCACCCGCTATTCGGGCGAGCGGGACCTGGAGAACCCGCTGGCGGCGGTCATGATGGGGCTCATCTACGTCAATCCCGAAGGGGTGGACGGCAATCCCGATCCGCTGAAGACCGCGCACGACATGCGCGTCACCTTCGCGCGCATGGCCATGGACGATGAGGAGACCGCCGCGCTCACCGCAGGCGGGCACACCGTGGGCAAGTGCCACGGCAATGGCGATGCCAGCGCGCTTGGTCCCGAGCCCGAGGCGGCGGGGGTGGAGGCGCAAGGGTTCGGCTGGGTCAATCCGGGCGGCACCGGGGTCGGCCCCGACGCGATCACCAGCGGCATCGAAGGTGCCTGGACGAGCAACCCCACGGTCTTTGACATGGGCTATTTCGACATGCTCTTCGACCACGAGTGGGAACTGGCCAAGAGCCCGGCGGGGGCCTGGCAGTGGGAGCCTGTTTCCATCGCCGAGGAGGATCGTCCGCTCGACGTTGCCGATCCCACCCGGCGCCACAATCCGATCATGACCGACGCGGACATGGCGCTCAAGGTCGACCCCGACTACCGGCGCATCATGGAAGGTTTCCGGGCCGATCCGGCACGCTTCAAGGACGCCTTCGCGCGGGCCTGGTTCAAGCTGACCCACCGCGACATGGGGCCAAAGGCGCGCTATTTCGGCCCCGACGTGCCGGCCGAGGAGCTGCTCTGGCAGGACCCGGTGCCGCAGGGCCCCACCGACTATGACGTTGCCGCACTCAAGGAATGGATCGCGGGCAGTGGCCTCACCACGCGCGCGCTGGTGTCGACGGCCTGGGACAGCGCGCGCACGTTTCGGGCCTCGGACATGCGCGGGGGCGCGAATGGCTCGCGCATTCGCCTGGCGCCCATGAAGGACTGGGAGGGCAACGAGCCCGAGCGGCTGGGGCGCGTCATCGGGGTGCTCGCCTCGCTGGCGGATTCGGTCGGGGCAAGCCTGGCCGATACGATCGTGCTGGCGGGCAACGTCGCGATCGAGCAGGCGGCGGCGGCGGCGGGCTTCCCGATCGAGGTGCCGTTCACGCCCGGACGGGGCGACGCGAGCGCGCAGCAGACCGACGCGGAGAGCTTCGAGCCGCTCGAGCCGCTGCACGATGGCTACCGCAACTGGCTCAAGGCCGACTTTGCGGTGAGCCCGGCGGAACTGATGCTCGACCGCACGCAGCTGATGGGGCTGACCGCGCCGGAAATGACCGTGCTGGTGGGGGGCATGCGCGTGCTCGGCACCAACCATGGCAACAGCGAACTGGGCATGTTCACCGAGCGCGAAGGCGTGCTCAGCACCGATTTCTTCGTGAACCTCGTGGACATGGGCAATCGCTGGGAAAAGATGGAGGATGGCCATTACGCCGTGATCGACCGGGCTTCGGGCGAGACCCGATGGACGGCGAGCGAACTCGACCTTACCTTCGGTGCGAACTCGATCCTGCGCGCCTATGGCGAAGTCTACGCGCAGGACGACAACCAGCAGAAGTTCGTCGAGGACTTCGTGGCGGCCTGGACCAAGGTGATGAACGCGGACCGCTTCGACCTCGCCTGAGCGCATCGTACCGGACACAAAAAAAGGGCCGCATCGCTGCGGCCCTTTTCGTGTCTCGGGTACATGGAGACGAAATCAGTCGACGAAGGCGCGCTCGATCACGAAGTCGCCGGGCTTGGAGTTGGAGCCCTCGGTAAAGCCGATGCTTTCGAGGTACTCGGCCTGGCCCTTGATCATGTCCATCGAGCCGCACAGCATGATGCGGTCGGTCTCCGGGTTGAGCTTGGCATCGCCGTCCAGGCCCTGGAACAGGCGGCCGTTCTCGATGAGGTCACCGATGCGGCCGGTGGTGTGGAATTCCTCACGCGTCACCGAAGGAACGTAGTGGAACTTCTCCACCGCCTCTTCGCCCACCAGCGGGTCCTCGGCGAGACGCGCTTCGAGCATCTCGCGGTAGGCAAGGTCGCTCACCTGGCGCACGCCGTGGACGCAGACGACCTGGTCGAACATCTCGTAGACGTCGGGATCGCGCGCGAGCGACATGAAGGGAGCAAGACCGGTGCCGGTCGAGAAGAAGAACAGGCGCTTGCCCGGAAGCAGCGCGTCGGTGACGAGCGTGCCGACCGGCTTGCGGCCCAGGAAGATCTGGTCGCCGGGCTGGATCTTCTGCAGGCGCGAGGTCAGCGGGCCGTCCTGGACCTTGATCGAGAGGAACTCGAGTTCCTCGTCCCAGGCGGGGCTGGCGACCGAGTAGGCGCGCAGCAGCGGGCGGCCGTTGTCGTCCATCAGGCCGATCATGATGAATTCGCCCGAGCGGAAACGGAAGGTCGAGGGACGCGTGATCTTGAAGCTGAAGAGGCGGTCGTTCCAGTGATGGACCGAGTTCACCGTCTCGACGCTCAGCGCCTTGGTGGGTTCGAGAGTTACCGGGGCTTCGGCAGTGGGTTCGCTCATCGTGTCAAATTCCTCGGTATGCGCAAAATTCGTTAGTTCGCTCGGCGCGCCGGGAGCGGGAAGATCCCGCCTGGCGGCGCCTGCGGCGTGGTCGGGCCACACCGCCGCAGCCTCCGGGGCGAAGCGGGACATGACCCATCTCGTGTGGCGTGCGTCAAGCGTAACTTGGCCCCTTGGTCAAGATATGGCCAGACGTGGCGGGGTCGAAATTTGCTTGGCGCGGGCCAAAGTTTTCTAACACGTAGGGCGCAACGTGCCGGAAATGCCCATTTTCGGGCCGTAAGCCGGGGTTCTGCAGGTGCGAAAAATGGTGCGCGGGCCGGGCTGTCCGGGAGGCCCCCAGTGGGTGCGGGGCGTCAGGATGAGGTGGCTTTTGCGAATCGGTCGCAAGTTTCAGCTCAGGGTCATTCCGGCGCGAAGCTTCCCGCCTCGGGTGGGGGCCATATCGGACCAAGGGCGGAGGCCGGGGCCGGGGCACCCATCACGGCGGTCCGCGCCTCCCGGCTCCCGGCATCGAGCCAGGCGCGCAGCACGGCGGCAAGGTCCCGGGCGTGGGTGGTGGCAAAGCCATGGCCCCAGCCGGGCGCGTCGAACATGTCGATGTGCGGCGAAAGGCGGCGGGCAGGCTCGGTCTGGAGGGCAAGGTCATCGCCGGTCTTGAGGATGAGCGTGGGATGGGCGAGGGCCTTGAGGGCCGCTTCCAGCTCGTAATCGAAGGCCGCGGCATGGCCCCACCAGGCGTTGGCGCCGCCGGTCATGGCCTCCTCGAAGTGCTCGGCGACCTCCTCCAGGCTCATGCCCGGGCGTCGGTAATGATGGACAAAGCCGCGCCAGCGCCGCGCGAGGTGCTCGCCGTCCGCGCAGGGGCTCGTCGGGCCGTAGTAGCTCCTGAAGGTGGCACGCTCGTCAGGGTTGAAGAGCGGCGCGCCGATGAGGACGAGACGGCCCACCCGCCCAGGGCTGAGCGCGGCAAGCGCGGTCGCGGTCAGCGAACCTGTATGATAGCCCAGGATGTCAAAGGGGCCATCGGGAGCAAGCGCCTCCATCGCCTCGCCCAGCGCGGCGGCGTACGTCTCGATGGAGGGCTGCGTGTCCGGGGCATCGGACTGGCCATAGCCCGGCGTGTCGAAGGCGACGGCCAGCCGGTCCTCGCCCATTTCGCCCGCCAGCGCCTCGAAGATGCGGCCTGTCATCGGGCTCATGTGGATGAGCAGGAGCGGGCGTTTGCCGCAGTCCCTGTCGGGCTGCGCGATCCGGGCGTGGACCTGGCCGAAACGGCCCTCGACGTAGCGGCGGCGAACGGCCGTCATGGATGTCTCCTTGCAGGGGCGTACAGGGCTCAGGTCTGTTCGGGCTCGATCACCATGGAATAGGAGAAGGCCTCGCCCGGGTGGTGGGTGTTGGTGATCTCGAAGGGGACGCCGTCGCTGTCGTGGTAGACGCGCACGATTCGCAGGCACGGTGTACGGCGCGGGATCCCGAGCGCCTTGGCCATGGCGATACTGGCCGGGACCGAGGCGATCTGCTGGATCACGCGCCCGATGGTGAAGTCCCCGTGGCTTTCGAGCTGGCGAAAGAGCGCGCGCGAATCGAGATCGACGCGTTCCAATAGATGCGCCAGGTCCGGGCGGACGTAGGCCTCGATCGCGGCGACAGGGTGGTCATCGCCGCCGCCCTGGGTGAGAAGGCCCCGCAGGCGCGCCCACTTGCCCTTGTGAAGGGCCGTGTGCTGGGCTTCGACAAAGGCGGCCAGGCTGCGGGGCAGGGCGGCCTCGCCGTCGCGGGCCAGCGTCATGCGCGCATCGGCCGCGTACTGGCGGCTGGCATCGAGGCTGGAAAAGGCCTGGAAACGCGCGCTCTCGCGCACGCTGCGTGGCTCCACCACGGTGCCCGAGCCGCGTCGGCGCGAGATCAGCCGGTCGTTCTGGAGGCAGCGCAGGGCCTCGCGCACGGTGAAGCGGCTGACGCCATAGTGCTCGCACAGCGCGTTCTCGGTGGGAAAGGTCGCATCCGTGTCGAACTGGCCGGAGCGGATCGCGCGGCGCAGTTCGTCGGCGAGCTGTTCGTAACGTGGCGCCTGCCTCTTGCTCACGGTCTCTCCCTAGTCAGATCGGATATCGGGCGCCGGGGGCGCCTTTCGACGCGCCCCCTTACCTCCATGCGCTGTATCTTTACACGTTCTGGCAGGCACTTGCCCACGCCTTCGCGGCGCGGCTGCGCAGAAGGGCGCGGTGCTCGATGCGCAAGGTCTGGGGATCGAGCGCCTCGGGGACAAAGTCGATCGCGTTTGCCGGGTTTGCCTCGTACCACGGCGCGAACATCTTGCCCGCGCGCACGATTGACCAGGCGCGGGTGAGGTAGGCGCCGAAACGGTCGGGGGTGAGATCGGGGAACAGCGCCTCGGGATCGCCGAGCGGGGCAGGCGGCAGGACGATCTCGCTGCAGCCCAGGGCCTGCTGAGCCGCCTCGAGCACCGCCATCCAGCTGGCGAGGTCGGTCGGCGCAGGGCCGCTCCAGTCATCCGAGAGGCCGTGGCCGGGCAGATCGATGGCGCAGGCCGAGGTCGTGTCGAGGAGTTCGAGCGAACTGCCCGGCGCATGGATCGCCAGTGGCTTGCCAGCATCCCTGAGACCGCGCCAGTGCAGGCGCCCTGAGAAGCCCTCGCAGGTGAGGGTCAGGAAACCTTCGTCCGCGCATTCGCCCAGCTGCGCCGGGGGCGGGCAGGCGTGGGCGCCCAGGTGCGCGATGTGCTGGTCCTGCTGGTCGGCGGGCGTGGCGACCTTGCGCGCTTCCCACTGGGCGGGAAGGGCGGGCAGGCGGTCGATGTGCTCGTAAAGAACGTCGGCGGCGTAGGCGAGGATGAGGACGGGGCGGGTCTCGTCGCTGGGGCCGGGCACTTCGCGCGGGGCGCGCAGCACCGCGCCATAGCCCACGCGGTAGGCATCGCCCGAATCGAGCATCTCGCGGATCACGGCGTCCACGCGCACCGGATCGGCATGGGCGACGCCAATACGCGCCTCCTTGCGGGTGTCGAACCAGGGGAAGAACCAGGTCTGCTCCAGAATGCGGTTCCACAGCCAGGTCAGGTGTTCGCCGTAGCCACTGGGCTGGAAGGGCGGGAGATAGCTCTCCGAGAAGGCCTTGCTCTCTTCCTCGGTCCAGATCGCGTAGCCGCCGATGGCGAGCGCGGTGAAACGCTGGGGCGCGCGCTTGAGCGTGTTGACCAGGATCGTGCCGCCCGAGTGGAAGCCATAGGCCGCGACCTTCTCCAGCCCCAGTGCATCGAGCAGGTCGACCAGTGCGTCGGAGAAGTCATCGATGGTGGCATCTGCCTCGGGCAGGGGATCGGACTGGCCGAAACCCGGCGTGTCGGGCGCAATGCAGGTGAAGTTCGCGCCCCAGGTGCGCATCAGCGCCTCGTACTCGGTCGAGGAGCGCGGGCTCTGGTGGACCATGAGCACGACGGGGCCTGCGCCGCAGCGGCGGTAGTGGACGCGCCGGGAGCCGACATCGACGAAGTGGCGGGTGATTTCCATGGAGGCGGGGTCTTTCGGTTGGTTCAGGCGAGAGGGCAGGGTGGGGCTCAGGCGTCGCCGAGCGGCGCGCCGTCCAGTTCGACGAGTTCGAAGACCGAGGCGAGGTACCCTTGCGCCTCGCCCTTGATGTAGAGGCGGTCGGCGTCACGGCTCAGCCACATGTCGTAGGGCGGGTGGTCGTTGACGATGCCGCGCAGGCGCACCCGGTTGCAGGTGAAGGTGCCGGCCGGGACCGTCACCTCCTCCACGCCCAGGAATTCGAAGCCCGAGGTGGTGGTGGCCAGGCTCGGGCCGGTGGCGCCCAGATGATGCAGGCTGTGCATCAGGTTGCGGCCCTTGAACTCGACATGGCCCACGCCCTTCTCGAAGGGGAAGGTGGCGGCCAGCCAGCCGTCGGACTGCACCGCATGAAGGCCAAAGCCGCGCATCGGGCGCTGGATCTCGATGGTCTGGCTGACCCGCCCCAGATCCTGCGAATAGCTCTCGCAGTGGGCCTCGGTGTCGGTGAAGCGGAACCAGCCGCTGCCGGTCAGGAGCCCCTTGTTCATGATCCGCACGTAGGCCTCGCAAGGGTGGAAGTCGGCGTGGACCGAAATCACGCTGTCGCGCACGACGACGTCGCCCGCGATGGCGAGCTCGCAGTGCGAGGTGAGCGTGCGCATGCCATCGGCGCCGAGCGTGATGTCCCAGTCCTCGAAGCCCCAGGGCGCGGTCTCGTCGAGCTTGCGATAGTGGATCCGGCCGCGGCGGCGCGGGAGCGGGGCAAAGGCAGCGCTGGCGGAACCGGCGGGGGTGGAGGCGGGGCTGTTCATCGGTCGACGGTCTCCCTTTTTTCAGACGTCAGGCCATGGGTGAGCCGGACTGTCAGGCGTGAACAAGACGACCTGATGTCCGCCTGTCGGATAGCGACTGGACCCTGCGCTTTGCGCTGTCCTGCCTTGGATATGTCTGGACAAATTACGGCCTGTCAAGCGCTGAGGAGCACTCTGCGGGCTTCGCCGTACTGTCTCTCGGCGTCAGAAATAATGCCTGTAAATCAGCACGTTATTGTGATTATTTGTGTGATTCGTGTGGCCTGTGACAATTTTGTAATGGAGTTATACCAAAAAAGTCAAGTGTCGCCATTTCTGGCTTGACAGAAGGCCTCTCGGGACGAACCTTCGTAGGGGAAATCCGGAGCAGTTCGACGCAGATCGAGCGGTCCGGAACGATGGGCTCCTTCGAGGGTGTGGAGCCAGCCAGAACGGCCACTTCGGTAGCCGCGCAACACAAAGGGATGGAACATGAGGAAAGCAGTACTGACGGCCAGCACCGCGCTATGCGGTCTCTTCGCGATCGCGACCCCGGCTCGTGCCCAGGACACGGAGGGTGAGAGCGCCCGCCGCCCTGCGGCCCAGGTCGCGGAAATCGTCGTCACCGCACAGCGCCGCGAGGAAACCGCGCAGAGCGTGCCGATTGCGATCTCGGCCATTTCGGGCGCGGAACTCGATGCGCGCGGCGTTACCAACACGCTCCAGGTCGTGCAGTACATCCCCAACATGATCGGCATGAACAACACCGGTCTGGGGTCCTCGAACACGTATTACATCCGCGGTATCGGCAGCACCGAATCCATCGCGACCTTCGATCCTCCGGTCGGCACCTATGTCGATGACGTCTACATTTCGCGTCAGGGCGCCAACAACTTCTCGACCTTCGACATCGACCGCATCGAGGTCCTGCGCGGGCCCCAGGGCACGCTGTTCGGCCGCAACACCACGGGCGGCGCGGTCTCGGTCCACATGGCCCAGCCCGAGTTCGATTCGATCGGCGGCTTCCTCGAGGGCGGCTACGGCACGTACGAGGCCAAGACCCTGCGCGGCTCGATCAACGTGCCGCTCAGCCCGACGTTCGCGGCCAAGGTCTCGGCCTACTGGCAGGACAGCGACGGCTATGTGAAGAACACGACAACGGGCGACCGTCTCAACGACATCGATGGCTGGGGCGCGCGCCTCGCGCTGCGCGGGGAGCTCAGCGATTCGGTGCGCTGGTCGGCCGGCTACACCCACATCGTCGATGAATCCGAGAACATCCTGAACTTCGACTGCGATCCCGCCGATCCGAGCGAATGCAGCGGGCGCTACGCCTCGAGCGGCTACACCGAGGCCTCCTCGGACGTCTTCCGTGATCTGGGCGTGACCGGCGACAAGGCCGACTACGGCCAGCACAGCAAGTCGGTCACCGACCTCATTACCTCCAAGTTCTCGGTCGACGTGGCCGACGAGGCGACGGTCGAGTTCATCACCGGCTACCTGCGCCAGAACATGGAGTACGGCCTCGACTTCTACGATGGCCGCTCGGCGCCCTCGATTGCCACCCCCTATCCGGCGGTGGGCGGCTATCCCTTCGGCGGCTTCACCATCCTGGGCGACATCTGGACCGACCAGATCAGCCAGGAAGTGAAGGTCAACGGTTCGCTCTTCGACGGCTTCCTCGACTACGTCGTGGGCGGCTTCTACATGAAGGAGAAGAACAACACGAACACGGCCGACATCTTCGGCCTGTCGTCCTCCTTCGCGCTGCTGCTCGACGACAAGGTCATCAAGAACTCGACCGAATCGCTGGCGGGCTATGCGCAGTTCGACGCCAACGTCACCGACCGCCTCAAGCTGACCGCAGGCATCCGCTACACCGACGAGACCAAGAAGGTGGGCGTTAATGACCTTCGCGAGGTCTGTTTCACGGGCGGTCCGGCCTGCCTCAACAACGGCAATCTCCAGGCCGCGGGCATTCCGCTCGAGCAGAAGACCAAGATCTGGACCCCGCGCTTTGCCATCAACTACCAGATCAATCCGGACGTGCTGCTCTACGCCAGCGCGACCAAGGGCTTCAAGTCGGGCGGCTGGGCCTCGCGCGCGACGCGCCCGGGTGAGTTCCTGCCCTTCGGTCCCGAACGCGTGTGGAGCTACGAGGCGGGCATCAAGTCGGAATGGTTCAACCGCATGCTGCGCGCCAACCTCACCGTCTACTGGATGGACATCTCGGACCTGCAGACCCCGGCGGGCTTCGTGCGTGACGATGGCTCGATCGCCTTCCTCACCCGCAACTTCGCGGACTATCGCAACAAGGGCGTGGAAGCCGAATTCGTCTTCGTGCCGACGCCTGGCCTCAACCTGCACCTCACCGCAGGCTACCAGGACGACAAGTACATCATCGACCGCAACGCGCCCGAAAGCGACGAATACGGTGTGCTTTCGGTCGCGGCGCAGCAGGCTGAGTGCCTCTCGGGTGTGACCTCGCGCTGCGGCGTGGGCATCGTGACCGATGCGGGCGGCATCTCAACCCCGGTGCGTACCCCGGACTGGACGCTGGCGATGGGCGGCAGCTACGAGATCCCGATGGGCGATCTCTCGCTGGTCCCCTCGGTCGATGCGACCTGGCGTTCGGCCATGGAAGTCCAGTCGGCCAACCGCACCATCTACTACGATGCCGACACCGGCACGGGCACTTACGAGGCTTCGGGCAACCGCTACGTCGTGGGTTCGCACTCGGCCGCGCAGTGGACGCTCAACGCAGGCATCGCGCTCAACGGCCCGGACAAGCAGTGGCAGCTTTCGGTCAACTGCCAGAACTGCACCAACGAGGTCTTCACCGAGACCTATCTGGGCTATTCGTACATCAATCCGCCGCGCACCATCATGGGCAAGCTGCGGTACAATTTCTGATACTTTGAAACCGCAACAGGATCGTCGAGGCAAAACAATTGGCTAGTGAATTCAAGAAGGGGTGGAAGGTCGTCTTCGCCGCCCTCCTCGCAACCGCGTGTGGCGCCTCGCCGATCCCGTTCAACGTCCTGCCGCTCGTCATGGGTCCGATCCATGACGAGTTCGGCTGGGACTATACCCAGATCAGCGCCGCCACGCTGATGTGGGGTGTGCTGGGCGCCATGCTGGCGCCTGTCTATGGCGGCTTCTGCGACCGCTTCGGCGTGCGCCGGGTCGGCATCCTCTCGATGCTGGCCTTCATTCTCGTCTTCGCCTCGTTCTACTTCGTGCCCGACTGGCTGCCTGGTTGGTACATGTGGTGGGCTGCGCTGGGCCTTGTCGCCATCGGCTCGACGCCGGTGACCTGGAGTCGCGCGGTCGCGATGTGGTTCGACCGGCACCGGGGGCTGGCCCTTGGCATCATGCTCCTGGGCACCAGCGCGACCGCCATGTTCGTGCCCCACTTCGTCAACTTCGCGATCAACCTAGGCGGATGGCGCGCGGCCTTTCCCGCGGCGACGGTCTTCGCGCTGTTCCTGGCGATGCCCTTCATAATCGCCTGGTTCCGCGAGCCACGCCCGGAAGAACGCCCCGCCACGCTGGAGCAGGCGGCCGATGGCGATGTCGTGGGTCTCTCGCTGCGCCAGGCCATGCACGGCCGCCAGTTCTGGATCCTGCTGGTCAGCACGCTGCTGATCTCGTTCTCCTATGGCGGCGCGCACATCCACATGGCCCAGATGGTCGAGCTGCATGGCTTTACCGCGGGCGATGCGGCGACCGTGATGAGCTGCGTGGCGCTGGGCATCCTGATCGGGCGCCTGGGCATCGGCTTCCTCTTCGACCGCTTCTGGGCGCCGGGCGTCGCGTTCCCCGCGATGCTGCTGCCCGCGATCGCCTGCTACCTGCTCATGGGCACCAGCACGAGCTTTTCGCTCATTCTCTTCGGCGGCTTCCTGATCGGTGTCGCGGCCGGGACCGAGACCGACATCGTGGCCTTCATGACCGCGCGCTATTTCGGCCTGCGCCACTACGGGCGGATCTACGGCTTCCTCTATGCGCCTTTCGGCATCGGTTCGGCCATCTCGCCCATGCTCTATGGCTATGTGCGCGACACGACCGGCAGCTACGATCTCATGCTGACCGTGGCGATCGTGCTCTTTGCCATCGGCGGCGCGGCGCTGCTGGCGCTCGGACGCTATCCGGACCGTGAACAGCTCGCCCGTTTGGACGTCTGAATTCACGTGCCTGCGCCTAGCCTCGTGACTTCATCCGAAGTTATCGAGGCGAGGCCCACGCGCATGACGACACCGACCCAGCCATCTCTGCCCAGTTCCGCGCTGATCCGGGCCACGATCTTCGTGCGCGATGTTGCGCGCTCGGCGGCCTTCTATCGCGCCATCGGCCTGTCGGAGACCTATATCGAGGCGCATCTCGCGCACCCTTCGGCGACCGCGATCCTGGGGTTCGACGATCCGCGTCCGTTCGACATCTGCATCCTCAAGCGGCCGGGGCCGAACTACGGCATGGTCGGCCTGTTCCAGCTGGCCGATGGCACGACGCAGGAGGAACTCCCCGCGCCCACCGGCCCTGCGCGCATCGGCGAAGTTGCGCTGGTCTTCTACGTGACCGATATCCTCGCCACGATGGCGTGGCTGCGCGCGCTGGGCGCGACCTGGGCGCCCGAGCCGCAGACTTTCGCAATGGAGCACCGCGCCCAGCTTGAGGTGTGCCTGCGCGATCCCGACGGGGTCCTCATCAACCTCGTCGAGACCGACCCGGCCGAGCAGGAGCGCACGCGGCCGGAACTTGATTACGCGACCTGATCTCAGCTCTGCGGCGCAAGGCGCGCCTTGCCTGCGCGCTCCCGGCGCAGCAGGTGCAGGGCTTCGGGGCCAAGGAGCGCCAGCGCGCCCAGGCACAGCGCGGCATCGATCAGCAGCGAGCTCACGGGCAGCGGCCCTGCAAAGATCACGTGGCCGATCCCGGTCAGCACCAGCATGGCGGCCAGGACCCGCCGCAAGGTCGGAGAGGGCGCCAGCGCCGGACGTAGAGCGGCAAGGATCGTGGCCAGGACCAGAGCCGACCAGAACAGCGCGGCGAAGGGCAGCTGCGGCCCGGCCACGACGCGCAGCCAGTAGGCTCCTGTCATCAGGATCGGGCTGCCCCAGATCGTCACCGCCCAGACCGCCTCGAGGCGGGGTGAGGGCAGGCCGCGCGCGCGCCGCTTCATCAGCCACAGCGTGGTGCCGGTCGAGATGATCGCGCACAGCGCAAGGCCAAAGACAAGGTAGGCCAGTTCCACGGGAATGCCGCCATAGGTGCCAAAGTGCAGCTTGTAGACCGAGGCGGCGGCCTGCTGGCCGAGCGCGCCGTCGGCAAGGCCTAGCGCCTTCTTGAAGTTGCCCGCGCCATCGAAGAGGTAGTTCTCCCCATAGATCAGGCGGCGCGGATGCTCGGCAAGGACCGAGATCTGCTGGCCCGCCGTGGCGGTTTCCTCGATGGTGACATAGCTGACGAATAGGTCCGGGTGGTTCTGCGCCATCCACTCCAGCGCGCGGTCGGCGCGCGCGACGGGCGCAGGTGCGGGATCGTGCGCCGGGTGTTCGCCGAAGATCGGGGCAAAGGCCTCTTCCAGATTGCCGCCGTGGCGCTCTTGCGCGGCGGTGTAGAAGACAAGCTGGCCCAGGCCGATGACGGCGCCGGTAAAGCCGAGCGCGGCAATGAAGGGGAGGAGCCAGACCCCGAAGCGGTTGTGCAGGTCCGCACGGGCCAACTGCGGCTGGGCGCGCAGGCGCATGCGGAAGGCATCGCGAAAGATGCGCGGGTGGGCCAGGACACCGGTGACGACGGCCGCCACCAGCATCGCGCCGAGCGCGCCCGTCACCATGATCCCCCAGAACGCGGGCAGGTTCAGGTAATAGTGCAAATAGAGCACGAACTGCGTCCAGGCGTGCGCCTCGGCCCGGTCGTAATTGCCTTGCGCATCAACGTAGTTCGCGCCGTTGTCGGTGGTGACGATGGTGCGGGGCAAGCCGCGCGTGGGCATGTGGACAAAGGCATGGTCGGTGGCCTTGCCCTGGCGTTCGAGCGTGCCCTCGATCGCGCGCTGCACGGCGGCGGGCGATATCGAGGTCATTTCGGCCGCGCTGGGTTCTTCCCAGCGCTGGAGGTCCTGCTGGAACACCGCGAGCGCGCCCGAGAGGCACACCAGATAGAGCAGGGCGCCCGTGAGCAGGCCGAGCGCGGCGTGGCCCTTGAGCGCGCGGGCGACGAAGCCCTCTTTCGGAGCGGCGGGATTTACAGCGTCAGCCATGGAAGTCCTCCGGCGATGGCCACGGCAAGTGCAGCCAGCAGCATGTCGGTGATGCGAATGCGGGTCAATTGCCAGCTCGCCAGAAGCGCCCAGCACAGCGGCAGGGCGAAAAGCCCGACAAGAAGCGCGTCGGCCTCGGCCATGCCCGAGAGCCAGGCCAGACGCTGCGCCCCCCAGCCCAGGGCCAGCGAGGCGACAAGATCGGCAAGGGCGATGATGAGGAAGATGCCGGTGCGCCGGGCGATGTCGGGCAGGGACGGGCGCGGTGCACGGCGCAGGGCGGGTTCACGCGGCGCGCGGGTGCGCGCCGGGGCGGGGCTGCGCAGGGCCGCCACGGCAAGAAGGCCAAGTGCAACCAGAGAGGCCAGTGTGGCGCCCGCCGCAAGGCCCCAGGCACCGCCAGCGGTCAGGGTCAGGACAAGCGCAAAGCCCAGCGCGGCCCAGCCCAGGGCGACCGCCGGGCGGGGGCCGTTCCAGCCCATCCGCAGGAGGACAGGGCCTCCCGCAGCGAGCACGAAGCCGGTCGACAGGAGAAACGCCGAGGCCATCAGAAGCTGACGCCGAGCGTGCCGCGCCAGGTGCGGGGCGCGTCGTAGAGCCCCTGCGCGAACTGGATGCTCTGCCAGTACTTGGCGTTGGTGAGGTTATCGAGGTTGAACCCGAGCGAGATGTTGCGGGTCAGCTGGTAGCGCGCCATCAGGTCGACCACGGCGTATTCGTCCTGGACCGCGCCATCGTTGGTGATGCGGCTCTGGTAGCGGACCGAACCGCCCAGGCGCAGCGCATCAAGCACGGGGGGAGTGTAGACCGTGCTCAGGCGCACGGTGTGGCGCGGGATGAAGGTGCGGGCATTGATCCCGTCGTTGTCCTCGATATCGACATAGGCATAGCCGCCGGTCAGCTGGAGGCCCGGCAGGAGTTCGCCCGAGACATCGAACTCGACCCCGCGCGACGAATTGTCGACCTGGATGTAGGCGTTCTGGACGGAGTTCTCGACGAGTTCGCCGGTCGCCTCGGCCACGTTCTGCTGGTCGGTCCTGAAGACGGCGATGGCCGCGTTGAGGCGCCCGTCGAGCCATTCGCCCTTGATCCCGGCCTCGTAGGTCTTGCCCTCAAGGGGATCGAGCACCGAGCCGTCGCGGCGCATGTTGATCTGCGGGTTGAAGATCGTCGCGTAGCTCGCATAGGCGCTGAGCGAGCCGGTGAGATCAACGGTCAGGCCGGCGAAGGGCAGGAAGCGCGTCTTGGCGAAATAGTTGGGGGTTCCGTAGGACTGGCCCTCGCGCTCGGTGCGCGTGACATTGCCGCCCAGGAGCAGGTGGACCGGATCGGCGAGCGAGAGGCGCAGCGTGCCGTACCCGCCGTACGTCTTGGTCGTGTAGGCGGCCTGCAGGCTGTACTCTCCAAAATCGGGACGCGCGAAGGCGCCGCCGAAGGCCTCTTCGGGGGTGAGCGGAAGGTTCGTCTGCGCGGGCGCCTCGGCCTCATCCTCGCGCAGATGTGCCTCGCCGTAGTTCGCGCCCAGGACCAGATCGTGGCTGCGCCCGAACAGGGTGAAGTTGCCCGTCAGGTGCGCATCGAAGGTGGTCTCGCTGTGACGGTCGATGTAGGCGCCCGGCCAGGAGTAAAGGCCGTTGCCGTCCGCGTCCTGCGCGCCGTAGAGGTAGAAGAGTTCCGCCTCCATCGTGCGCACGCGGCGCAAGACCGAGACCTTGCCCTCCCAGCCATTGCCGAAGTCGTGGGTGATGTCACCGAACAGGTCACGGCTGATCGAATGCCAGCTGGACCAGGGCTGGGCCGTGGTGATCGAGCGGTCGTATTCGAGCATGTCGCCGTTCGCATCGAGGAAGGGAACGCCGCCCCAGGTCACGCCGGTCGGGTCGTTCTCCTGCCAGCCGTAGCCGACGGTGGCGACCGTGCTGTCCCCCAGATCGGCCGAGAGCGTGCCGTAGAGCGTCAGGCGCGAATCGTGGTAGAAATCGAGATGGCTCCCGCCGTCCTCGTAGGCACCCACGAAGCGCGCGCGTACGCCGCCGTCCTCGGTCAGGGCCATGTTCACGTCGACATCGCCGCGAACGCGGTCGAAGCGGGTGTAGGCAAGGCTGGCATGGCCGCCGGTTTCGCGGCGCGCACGCTTGCGCACATAGTTGACCGCGGCCGACGGGTTGCCGGTCAGCGAGGTCAGGCCGCTCGAGCCGCGCACGACCTCGACGCGCTCGAAGGTGGCGGTGTCGATCGCGCCGATCTGGAGGCCGGAGGGCAGCGGCTGGCCCACGCCGTCGTACTGGAAGTTGATGATGTCGAAGCCGCGCGCGTTGTAATAGGTGCGCGTCGTCTCGGCACGTTCGACATTCACGCCCGGGGTCATCAGCAGGACATCGTTGATCGTGTCGAGGTTGAAGTCCTCGATCTGCGCGCGCGAGATGACCGTGGTCGCCTGCGGCGTCTCGCGCAGCGAAAGGTCGAGGCGGGTCGAGGTCGACTGGTCGTCCACTGTATAGTCGTCGGGGACGGCGCCGGTCACGATGATCCTGTCGGCAGGGGCGTCCTCGGCCCGGGCGCTCGTCGCGCTGAGGGCCGCAAAGGCGGCGAGCGCGCCGAAGGCACTGCTGCGCAGAAGCGTTGACCGGCCGGAGCGACGCACCTCCTTCCCGGAATGCTTCACCAGATGTGCCCCACGCATCGCGGCCATTGCTCGTATCCTTATAATGAGAATGAGTTGCATTAACGTTCTGGCCGCGAAGTAGCACGCACGGGCTCCCTGTCAAGCCATGCGGGACATGCGGTGCGGAATGGGGAGCGCGCGCTCAGCCCCGGATGCACCCGAGCCGAAGACGGAGGGCAGGCCGCTGTTCGGAGCCGGTCCATGCCGGCGAAGGGCGCTCGCTCAGGGGCGCAGGAACGCCGTCAGGCGTCGGGTGAGGGACGCTCGAAAAGGGCGAGGAGTTCGACGAACTCGGCGCGGATCTGGCCGCAGATGTCGTAGGACGGGAACAGGGCGTGACGGCGGATCTGGCCCAGGCTGAAGTCCGAGAACAGCGCGCCTTCGGTCGCGGTGATGGTGCGCTGCGAGCCCACCAGCGATTGCAGCAGGCCGCGGCCGGTGCGGCCACGCAGGTAACGCAATTGGCGGCCGAAATGGGACAGGGCCGGGTCGCGGGCAACCGCAAGGAACAGTTCGTTGCGCGCTCTTTCGCGCGTGGCGCTGGAGATGCTGTCGGCGATCGCGTGGATCACGGCGTCGAGATCGGCAGAGGAGAAGCTTCGCGGGTCGAGCTTGTCGACCATCACGCTGTAGGCACCTTCAAAGGCGGCTCCGAGCAGTTCCGACTTGGTCGGGAACTTGTGGGATACCGTGCCCAGCGTCAGTTCGGCCCGGCGGGCCACCCGGCGGTGGGTGAGGTGCGGGCTCCCTCCCTCGGCCAGGACCTGCTGCGCGGCCTCGACGATGCGCCGGGCCGTCTCGTCACGTTCGGGAAGAGCGGGCATCGTCTTCAAGGCGAGCGCACGGGTATGGTCACGCCATGGGGTCGGCGGTGGCGGGGTTCCCGCGAGCCAGCTGCCCAGCGTACGCGCCAGTTCGCCCAGCGCGGCCTGGTCAATGGCGCGGTGCCAGCGCATCAGGTGAAACATGCTCTCGGTATCGAAGATGCGCTTGGTGATCACCCGGCCGTGGGACACCTGGAAGTGGGCGCAGGCCTCGCGCCAGAACTCGTACCAGAGCCGTTGCCAAGCCTGGGCCTCGCCGTGAATGAGGTCTTCGGTATCGGGGGCGGAATCGCATTCGCGCCAGGCAAAGGCGAGATGGCGCTGCGCTTCGCACCACGCGTCGATCACGTGCGCGAAGAAGCCGCCGAATGCTTCGGGGCAGGCGGGAAAATCGCCGATGGCCTCGAGCAGGGCGGCGCACCAGTTCTCGGCCTCATGGCGCGCGCGCTGCTGCGCGCAGACCTGCAGTTCCTCAAGCGAATCGAAATGATGGTAGATCGAGGAGACCGGCACATCGGCCTGCGCGGCGAGGCGGCGGGCCGAGATGCCCGAAGAGCCTTCAATCTGCCACTGGTTCAGGACAGCCGTGATCAGACGGTCCTGCGTAGGGTGGGGGGAGAGTGCCAAGGTTGCCATTGCAAATCATTATCTGCCGAACTTGTACGGCAATTGGCAAGCGTTATTTGCAGATAGCTCTAACTGTTAACAAAGCCTTGCTCAAGGCCCTTACGCCGGGGTGTCCTCGGTGTTGCGCATCCAGTCGGCAAGCTTGGCCATGGCGTTGCGGATGGCCTCGCGCGCGGGCGCGTCGGCAATACATTCGTCGAGCGCGCCGTTCATGCACAGCATCCACTGGTCGCGCGCGGAATTGCCGATCGGCACCTTCATGTGCCGCATGCGCATGCGGGGATGACCCTTTTCGCTCGAATAGAGGGGCGGTCCCCCCAGCCATTCGGTGAGGTAGTTCTGGAGCATGAGGGTCGTGTGGGCAAGATCGTCAGGGTGCAGCGCGCGCAGGGGCCGCGCCTCCTCCAGCGTGTCCATGCGTTCGTAGAAGCGCACGACCAGCCGGTCGATGACATCCTTGCCGCCGACGCGTTCGATGATCGGCTGGTCCTCGCCTGCGGTTTCCTCGCTCATGCGCCTTCGTCCCCGGCGGGCACGGACAGGAAGGTCTCGAAGCCTTCGAAGCGGGGCGGTCCGAGGTATTTGGGCTTGCTCTCGGAGGCCTGCGAATGGGCCTTGCGGAAGGCTTCGCTCTTCGTCCAGGCCTCGAAATCGGCGCGGCTGCGCCACAGCGTGTGCGAGGCATAGAGCGTGTGATCGTCCGCCGCGTCGCCGCGCAACATGTGAAAGCCCTCAAATCCGGGCACTTCGTCGAGATAGGTCGTGCGGTTTGTCCAAAGCGCTTCGAAGGCGTCCTCCTCGCCCCGCAGCACCTGAAAACGGTTCATCGCGATGAACATGATCGTACCTCCTTGGCTGGGATCGGCCCTTACCCCATGGCGAGGGCTCCCGAAAGGGGACGCAATGTCCTCCCCCCGGTCCTCCCCCCCCCCGGGTCCTCCCCCGCACGCGGTGCCTGCCTGCCTTCCCGGGCCGATACATAGGCAATCTTGCGATGGCACCGGCGCGCAAAGGCGTCTATGGCGCGGCCATGATCCGACTTTCCGACCTTGCCCTGCCGCTCGACCATGCGAGCGAGGACCTTGAGGCAGCCGTCATCGCGCGCCTTGGCCTGGCTGCGGGCGAACTCCAGCGCCTCGCCATCGCGCGGCGGGGCAATGACGCGCGCCGCAAGAACGCCATCAAGCTCATCTACACGCTGGACCTGCAACTGGCCGACGAGGCGACCGTGCTCGAACGCTTCGCCGACGATCCGCATGTGCGCAGGACGCCCGACACCAGCTACAAGTTCGTGACGCGGGCTCCGGCGGACTATGCAGGCCCCCGCCCGGTGGTGATCGGGGCGGGCCCGTGCGGCCTGCTTGCCGGGCTGATCCTCGCGCAGATGGGCTTCAAGCCGATCATCGTCGAGCGCGGCAAGGCGGTGCGCGAGCGCACCAAGGACACCTGGGGGCTGTGGCGCAAGTCCGTCCTCGATCCCGAAAGCAACGTCCAGTACGGCGAGGGCGGCGCAGGCACCTTCTCGGACGGCAAGCTCTATTCGCGCATCAAGGATTCGCGACACCTGGGCCGCAAGGTCCTGACCGAGTTCGTCAAGGCCGGCGCGCCCGAGGACATCCTCACCGAGGCGCACCCCCATATCGGCACCTTCCGCCTCGTCACCATGGTGATGTCGATGCGCGAGACGATCGAAAAGCTGGGCGGGGAATACCGCTTCAGCACGCGGGTCGACGATTTCGAACTGGAGACGGGAGAGGACGGCGTCCAGAAGATCTGTGGCCTGCATCTCTCCACGGGCGAGTTCCTGCCCGCAAGCCACGTGATCCTGGCGGTTGGCCACTCCGCGCGCGACACCTTCGAGGTGCTCTACAAGGCGGGCGTTCACGTCGAGGCCAAGCCCTTTGCGATCGGTGTGCGCATCGAGCATCCGCAAGGCTGGATCGACACCGCGCGCTATGGGCCCAACGCGGGCAACAAGATCCTGGGCGCGGCGGCCTATGCGCTCTCGCACAAGTGCTCGAACGGACGCACGGTCTACTCGTTCTGCATGTGCCCGGGCGGGCGCGTGGTGGCCGCGACCTCGGAAGAAGGGCGCGTCGTCACCAACGGCATGAGCCAGTACTCGCGCGCCGAGTTCAACGCCAATTCGGGCCTCGTCGTCGACATCAGCCCCGAGCGGGACTTTCCCGGCGACGTCCTGGCGGGCGTAGCGCTCCAGCGGCGTCTGGAAGAGCTGGCGTTCAAGGCGGGGGGCTCGAACTACAAGGCGCCGGGCCAGAAACTGGGCGACTTCCTCGAAGGCAAACCCTCGAGCGAATTCGGCGTCGTGACCCCGAGCTATCAGCCCGGTGTCCACCTGACCGACCTGGCCGAGTGCCTTCCCGATTTCGTGATCGAGGCGATCCGCGAGGCACTGCCTGTCTTCGGGCGCCAGGTGCCGGGCTACGACCACCCCGATGTCGTCCTGACCGGGGTCGAGACGCGCACCTCCTCGCCCGTGCGCATCACGCGCGGGCGCGACTTCAACAGCCTCAACACGCGCGGGCTCTACCCGGCAGGTGAGGGCGCGGGCTATGCAGGCGGCATCCTCTCGGCCGCGGTCGATGGTATCCGCGTCGCCGAGGCGCTCGCGCTCGACCTTGTCGGGGCGGCGGAGACGGCCACCTCGTGAGCGATACCTACGATGCGATAATCCTGGGTGCAGGCGCGGCAGGTCTGTTCTGCGCGCGCGTTGCCGCCTTGCGCGGGCGCCGCGTGCTCGTGCTCGACCATGCCGAGAAGCCGGGCAAGAAGATCCTGATCTCGGGCGGCGGGCGCTGCAACTTCACCAATATCGACACGCTTCCAGAGCGTTACCTCTCGAACAACACGCACTTTGCGAAGTCGGCGCTGAGCCGTTTCACCCCGCGCGATTTCCTCGACCTGGTCGAGGCGCACGGGATTGCCTGGCATGAGAAGACGCTGGGCCAGCTGTTTTGCGATGGCAGCGCGAAGCAGATCGTCGAGATGCTGCTGGAGGAATGCGCCAGGGGCGATGTCACGGTCCACTGCGGCGATGCCGTGGCCAGCGTGGAGCGCGGCGACGAGGGCTACACGGTACGATACGGCGCGGCGCAGGCGCAGGCCCCTTCGCTGGTGATTGCGACGGGCGGCCCCTCGATCCCCAAGATGGGGGCGACGGGCTTTGCCTATGATCTGGCGCGCCAGTTCGGCCTCAAGGTCGTCCAGCCGCGCCCCGCGCTGGTGCCGCTGACGCTTCCAGCCGACGAGGCCTTGTTCCGCGAGCTTTCGGGCGTTGCGACCGCAGTCGTCGTGACCTGCGGCAAGACCGCCTTTCGCGAGGCCGCCCTGTTCACGCACCGGGGGCTGTCAGGTCCCGCCATTCTCCAGATTTCCAGTTACTGGCAGCGCGGGGATACGGTCCATATCGACTTCCTGCCCGGGCAGGAGCGCGGCTGGCTCAAGGCCGCCAAGCGCGCGCGGCCCAAGGTCGCCTTGCGCAAGGTGCTGGGCGAGGCGCTGCCCGACCGCCTGGCGCAGGCGCTGGCCGAGCGGTTGGCGCTGACGGGCGAGCTTGGCAACTTGTCCGACAAGGCCCTGGACACGGCCGAAGCGCAGCTTGCGCGCTGGCCCTTTGTCCCGGATGGTTCAGAAGGCTTTGCCAAGGCGGAAGTGACCGCGGGCGGGATCGACACCGCCGGTCTCTCCTCCAAGACGATGGAGGCGCGCAAGGTGCCCGGGCTCTACGCCATTGGCGAGGCGGTCGATGTTACCGGGTGGCTGGGCGGCTACAATTTCCAGTGGGCCTGGGCGAGCGGGTTCGCGGCCGGTGAGGCGATCTGAGCGGCTTCAGCGCGTGTAGAGCGCGGGAAATTCGCGCTTGAGCCTGGCCACCTTGGGCTTGTCCCAGCGCACGATATAGGCGTTGCGCGGGTTCTTGCGGGCAAAGTCCTGGTGGACGTCCTCGGCCTTGTAGAACGCCCCCTGTTCCAGCTTCGTGGCGATCTTGCGCCCGAACGTGCCCGCGCTGTCGAGCTGGGCGATGTAGCTGCGCGCCATCTGCCGCTGAAGCGGGGTCTGGGGGAAGATCGCCGAGCGATAGCTGCGCCCGACATCGGGCGTCTGGCGGTTGAGCTGCGTGGGGTCGTGGGCGACGGCAAAGAAGACGTGGAGGAGCTGGCCATAGCGCACCTCCTCGGGGTCGTAGACGATGCGTACGGCTTCGGCGTGCCCGGTCTTTTCGCTGGCGACGCGGCGGTAGTTGGCGTCCGCGCGGGCTCCTCCGGCATAGCCCGAGGTGACCGTGCGCACGCCTTTCACATGTTCGAATACGGCTTCCACGCCCCAGAAGCAGCCGCCAGCGAAGACCGCGGTCTGGAGGCCGCTGGGGACCGGGCCTGCCTCACGCGGTGGGGGCGGCAGGTCCTGCGCGGTGGCGCTGGAGCGGAAGGTGAAGACGGCCGCTCCGGCAAGGGCGAGCAGGCAGGTCGCGGGCAGCGCGAGCGAGAGCGCATAGGGGCGCGCCTCGCGGGGGGGGCTCCCCTTCCGGCGGTCTCGGCGATGGTGTCACGTCCACTCTCCCGCTTGCGGCCGCGTGCCGCGGCTGTGGAGAGGGAACGTGGAAACGGCCCGCTGCGTTCCCGACAGGTGTTCCGGCGGCTTGGGGTGGCCCCGGATCCCCGCCCCGGATCCTCGGGCGAGATCAGAGCGCGCGCAGGATCGCCTCGCGGGTGGCGGGGTCGCCCTCCCAGTCGAGTGCCGACGCCAGCAGCGCAATCGCGACGTCGCACCGGGGCGCATCCTCGCCCTCGTTCTGAAGGGCCTCGCGCACGGCCGCGTCGGGCAGGCCCGTGCGCGCAATGATCGCGTCGATGAGAGCGCCTGGAATGGGAACCGAGGTGTCCTCCTCGCCCGGGTCCTCGAGCGGGAGCGGGGTCTCGGCAAGGCGCGCGGCAGCGGTCCGTTCGCGCGCCCGCAGCGGCTCGGGAAACGCCGACGCCTGTTCGGGCAACTGCCCGTCGTGGAGCAGCGCGAGGCAGGTGGCAGGGGCCATTTCGCGGGCGGCGCGCAACTGGTCGAGGCGCAGGCGCATGGCCGCCTCGCGGGCTTCTGCGCGAAGGGTGTGACCCTTGGCGTGTGTTGCCGCGCGCACGAGGTTGACGGCCGCGCGGGTGGCCCCCTCGGCACCGTCCCCGCTGTCCAGGCTGGCGCGCACTTGCGCGACAATGCGCCGGGCCAGTTCGGCGTCGCGGTCCCAGAGCCAGGCCAGGTCATGCCCCCGCCCTAGGCTCTCGGCCACCGCGTTCTCGATGTATTCGCCAAAGAGCGTGGGCCCCGGACCGTCCTCGGCAAGTTCGATCCGGCTGCCATCGGGCAGCTCGTAGCCCGGGGTGCCGAAGGGCCAGGACAGGCCCAGGAGATTGGCCAGAAGCGCGAGCCAGCACAGGCCCAGGACCACGCGCGGCCAGATCACCGGACGGTTCCACGAGGCGATCCGGCGTGGGTCCAGTTCGTCTTCCAGATGCGCGAAATTCGCGCGCAGGCCCGAAAGCACGAACTGCACGTCATCGCGCGAGGCCCGCAGCCAGCGGAAAGGGCCGGCGGGCCCCTTGCGGTTCAGCTCACGCCAGGCGGCGTGGTAGCGGTGCCCGGGGTCTTCCACGCGCGCCCGGAATCGCGCTCCGCGAAGGCGCGCGCCGATGAAGCGCACGGCGGGGCGGGCATCGAAGCGGTGCCACTCCTCGTGCCAGGCGAACGCCTGGGTTGCCGTTTCGAGCAGCGGAGCCGAGCGTGGCCAGTGGGTGGCAAGAAGGTCCGCCAGCCAGTCTTCCACCTGCTCCTGCCGGTCGATCCCTTCCGAACGGACTTCGCCGATCGCGGCCTGCAGCGCGCGCAGCGCGACGATGCGTTCGGCCTCGGCCAGTTCGGGATCCTCGCTTTCGGTCAGCACGGCCTCGAGCCGTTCGCAGGCCGTCTGTCCCGGGATCAGACCCAGCGCGGCCTCGATCTCGCCGTATCCGGACAGGGTGGGTGCGGCGAGGCTCTGGTGGGGGCCAAGCTCCAGCGTGGCGGCAATCGGTGTGTCGGCGGGGGCATCGGGAAAGATCGTCTCGAAGCAGGGACGCCCGGGGGCAGGCTCGGGGACCTGCGGCGCGGTGCGGACAGAGCCTTCACCGAGCGGGCGCAGCAGGCGCGGGGCGGCCAGCGGCCAGAACCCGGAGCTGGACGTGGAGGCGGCCTCGTCCTCGGGCACTGCATCCTCATCGTCTTCGGGCACGTCGTGCAAGACCGGCGGGGAAACGGCGTCTGACGGAGCCTCCCTGGCCAGGGCCAGTGCCTGGTCGCGCGCGCTGCGAAGGCGGGCGTAGCCCTCGACCTCGGCGTCGATGTCCATGGCCTTGACGGCGGCGGCATAGGCCTTGCGGATCGCCGCGCGGTCGCTGGTCGGCGCGATGCCCAGCACCGACCAGGGAAAGGTCTCGCTCATAGCGGGGCGCTGCCTTCGATGGCGTCGAGCTGCGCGCTGAGGCGCTCCCTGGCCTCGGCGATGAGGCGAGGCTCCTGGGTGTCGAGGATCCCGGTGAACCGGGTGATCGCGCGGCCCAGGTTCTGGCGGACAGGCCCGATATGGTCTTCGTAGCAGCGCTCGGCGCGCGCGAGGAGCGCCATGTTGGCCGCGTCCTCGCGGGGGTGGAACTTCAGCGCGGCCAGCGCCTCGCGCCGGGCGGCCAGGCTCTCGGGGCCCTCGCGGTCTTCCTCATCCAGCAGGACGAGGTTGTGGCGGCTGTCGTCAAGCGGGATGTGCAGGTCGACTTCGAGAAGTCCCGAACTGTCGTAGGAAAAGCGCACGTCGACATCGACTTCGCCCGCCGGGCGCGCGGGCACGGGAATGCGGATTTCGCCCAGGCGAATGTTGCGCGCAACCTCGCGCGCCTCGCCCTGGTAGATGCCGAACTCGATCTGCTTCTGCCCGTCCGACAAGGTGGAGTAGGACTGCACGCGGCTGACAGGCACGGGCGTATTGCGCTCGATGATGGGGGAGAACAGGCCCTTCTGGAGCCCGCCATGGGGGCTGGGCTCGGCCACTTCGACACCCAGCGTGTAGGGACAGACGTCGGTGATGCGCACTTCGTCGAGCGCGGCATCGCGTGCGGCCAGGCCCGCCTGGATCGCCGCGCCGAGTGCTACCGCGTGGTCGGGGTGGACGGCGGCGTTGGGGAAACGGCCAAAGAGGCGGGTGATTGCCTTGCGCACGGCGGGCATGCGGGTGGCCCCGCCCACGAGCACGATCTCGGAGAGGTCGTGGGCGGCGATGTCGCTGTCGCGGAGCGCACGCACGATGGGATCGCGCAGCCGGTCGAGGAGCGGCGCGCTGGCCGCTTCGAATTCGTCCTGTCCGACCGTGACGGAGAGCTGCGTCTCGCCATCGAGCGTGACGGTGAAATCGGCCTCGACGGCGCTGGAAAGGGCCTTGCGGCAGCGCTCGGCGGCGCGGGCAAGGAGCGCCTCGCGCCGTGTTTCGGGAAGCGCGGCAAGGCGGCCTTCGGGATCGAGGCGCGGGGCGGTGAGCGCGATCAGCGCGCGGTCGAAGTCATCGCCGCCCAGGCGGTTGTCGCCCGCCGAGGCGCGGACCTCGACGATGCCCTCGAACATCTCGACAATGGAGACATCGAAGGTGCCGCCCCCCAGGTCGAAGACCAGGAACGGCTCGCGGTCGCCCTTGTCCTGAAGGCCGAAGGCGAGCGCGGCGGCGGTCGGTTCATTGATCAGGCGGCGCACGGTGAGCCCGGCCAGCTCGCCCGCCTGGCGCGTGGCCTTGCGCTGGCGATCGTTGAAGTAGGCGGGCACGGTGATGACCGCCTCGGTGGGGCGCGTGCCGGTCTCGGCAGCGATATCCTCGACAAGCGCGCGCAGGACCAGCGCGGAGAGGTCTTCGGCCCGGAATTCGCGGCCGGCAAGGTGGAACAGGGTGTTCGTGCCCATGGCGCGCTTGAAGCTGGTGGCGGTGTCGGCGGGGTGGGCCGCGCGGCGGTCGCGCGCGGGCGTCCCGACCCAGGTCGCGCCCGCTGCGTCACAGCTTACCGCCGATGGGGTCAGGAGTGCGCCATCGGCGCTCGCCGGGATCAGTCGGGCGGCTCCCTCCTGCCAGATCGCCGCCGCGCTGTTGGTCGTCCCAAGGTCAATCCCGATCAGCATGCGACGTCGAACATGGGTCTTGGCAATTCCTGCTCATGGGGTCCGTGCGCCGTTGGTCTTGACCGGGAGCGGCGCCAGCTCGGCGCTGTCTAGCGTGGGGCGCCCGGCACCGGAAGGCATGGTCTGCGCTTCTGGGCGAGATTACCGCGAAGCGATGCCGGGAAGACACGCCGCCATCGCAGCGCGGCCGGAAAATGGCACTTTGGGACTTGCGTTACAAACTAACGCGTAGAATCCCGGAGGATGAGCGTCGGGGCCATGACCTCGCTTGGCGCCGCTTGGCCCGCGATCCGTGCCTTGAGCTTTTCGACCATGAGGTGCGCGCCGGTCTGGATTTCCTGGCGCAGGGTGGAAAGCGGCGGGAAGGTCTGCGCGGCGAGCGGGAGGTCGTCGAAGCCGATCACCTGCACCTCGGCGGGAACCTGGTGCCCGTTCTCGAACAGGACGCGCAGGGCCGACATCGCGATGAGGTCCGAAGCGGCGACGATGCCGTCGAATTCGATACCGCTACCATAACCGAGCGCGGAAGAGACTTCCTCAAAGACCTGTTCGTGGGCCATGTGGACCGGGAGGTGGGTGACGGTGAGGCCGGCTGCGCGCGCAGCGGCCAGCGTGCCCTCGAAGCGCTTTGCGATCTCGATGCCGACCGTGCTGCCCAGGAACGCAAGGCGACGCGCACCGCGCTTGATCAGGTGCTCGGCGGCGAGGCGCCCCCCCTCGAAGTTGTCGCTGCCCACCGAGCAGTGGATCTGCCCTTCGCGGTGATGGCCCCAGACGACCATCGCCGGGTAGTGGCGGGCCACCCGCTCGATCGTCTCGAACTGGTTGGACTGGCCGATCACGATGACCCCATCGACCATGCCCGAACCGGTCATGCGCTCCAGCCAGTCGCTTGTCTGGTCGGGGATCGCGCGGCTGAGCATGAGATCGTAGCCGCTCTCGGTCAGTTCGTCGGCAAGGGCGCCCAGCAGAGTCAGGAAGAAGGGGTCCGAAATATGCTGGCGCTTGTCGTGCCCCAGGGGAATGACCACCCCGATGACGCCGGTGCGGCGTGAGCGCAGCTTGCTGGCCATCTGGTTGGGCCGGAACCCGTGCTTGCGGGCCAGCGCCTGGATCCGCTCGCGGGTCTCGGCATTGACCAGCGCCTTGCCGGCAAGGGCCCGCGACACCGTGCCCGCCGAAACGCCCGCCAGGCGAGCGAGGTCGGCGAGAGTGCGCACCTCGATCTCTTCTGTGAGGGCGAGTTCGGAAGAATCCGCCTCGGCCTCGTTCCTCAATTTTTCCACCATCGTGGGCATTTGTAGCACCCTATTGGTCAGTCGGATAGATACGCGAGGCTATTTCTTGCGATTCTGTCGCAAAAAGGCGGAAACGCTGGGCTTCCCTGACAGAAAAATGGTCAAGCCCCCGGTCATCATGATGAATCCTGCCATTACAATCGCTTGCGATGGGTCACTGCCCAGCAGGTGGCGGTAGAGCAGGGGCATGGTCACGGTCTCGGCGAGCATGGGGATCACGATGAAGAGGTTGAACAGACCCATGTAGATGCCGATCCGGTGCGCTGGCAGGCAACGCGCGAGCAGGGCGTGGTTGTTGCCCATGAGGGCGGCCCAGCCGATCCCGATGCCGACCATGGCCAGCGCCAGCGAGGTCACCGATCCCGCCCGGGCCAGAAGGAGCATGGAAAGGCCGCTCAGGGCAAGGCAGGTCGCATGGATCGTGCGGATCGGCCAGCGCCGCAGGAGGGAGATCAGGGCGAGCGCGGCGACAAAGGCGATGGCGTTGTAGAGCGTGCCCAGCTGCTGGGTGAGCAGGATCGCCTCGCGGTAGGCGTCCGACGCCGGGTCGTGGGTGCCCAGGAGGCGGCGCGCGATGGTATCGAGCCAGAACTGCCAGAACACGAACATCGCGTACCACTGGCACAACATGGGAAGCGCCAGGCGGCGCATGGGCGCGGGCATGGTGCGCAGCGCCGTCCAGATTTCCGCAAGGAGCGAGCGGCGGGGCAGGCGGACCAGCGCCTCGCGTTCGCTGGGGGAGAGGCTGGGTTCAGGCACGCGCAGCAGCGAGTAGAGGATCGTGGAGAGCGTGATCACCGCGCCGGCACCAAAGGCGATGCGCACGGTCAGTGGCACGCCGTTGGCATCGACAAGCCGGTGGTCGATAAGTGTGGCGAGCGCCCAGGGCAGGAGGTAGGCCAGCGTCTGCGCGGCACCGGTGAAGGCGCTCTGGACGAGAAAGCCGCGCGGCAGCTGGTCGGGCGGCAGACGGTCCGCCACGGTCGCGCGGTAGGGTTCGAGCACCAGGTTGTTGGCCGTGTCGAGCACCCAGAGCAGGGCGACCGCGACCCACAGCGCAGGGGCCAGCGGCATGGCAACCAGGCTGGCCGCGGCGAGCACGCTGCCCGCCGCAAGGAAGGGCGTGCGCCGCCCAAAGCGTGAGGTGGTTCGGTCGCTGAGCGCGCCGACGAGCGGCTGGACGAGCATTCCGGTCATGGGGCCCGCGATCCACAGAAGCGGAAGTTCGCTTTCTTCGGCGCCGAGGCTGCGGAAGATGGGCGAGGTGTTGGCGACCAGCAGGCCGAAACTCAGTTGCAGGCCGAAGAAGCCCAGGTTCAGTTCGACAATCCGCGCCAGCGACAGACGGCGCTTTCCTTCCAGCGCCGTCACCGCTTCGGCAACCGCGCTGCCGTGCGATCTCACGGGCCTTTGAAACTGTTTGACCGGCCCGTGTGGTGGCCCTGCCCGCATTTTGCTTCCCCTCGCGGCCTGTGCGATGGATACAATCGTTATTGCCTACCAAGGTCTGGTGCGGGCGAGGCTCCGTACACCTACGTGTTTGGCTCCGATTACGAGCCAACTTTGGGGAGCGGCGGAGCGGTTCGGGAAGGAAGAGGCGCGTGCACAGGTTGGCGGGAATCGAGTTGGGCGGGACCAAGACGGTCGTGGTGCTCGGGCAGGCGGGACGGATCGACGAGCGTGTCGAGTTCGCGACCCGCGATCCTGAAACCACTCTGGAAGAGGCGCTTGAGGTTCTGTCCGGTTGGCAAGGCACGCGGGCGCTCGATGCGCTGGGGATCGCGAGTTTCGGCCCGATCCGTCTCGAACCGCGCGCCACCGATTTCGGATGCATGCTGGCAACCCCCAAGCCGGGGTGGAGCGGGGCGGAGGTGCGCGCGCCCTTTGCGAAGGAGCTGGGCTGCCCGGTCGGGCTTGATACCGATGTGAACGGTGCGGCGCTGGGCGAATACCGGCATGGGGCAGGCAAGGGCTGTTCCAGCCTTGTCTACGTCACCATTGGCACAGGGATCGGGGGCGGCGTGCTGGTCGAGGGCCATCCGGTCCATGGCAGCCTGCACCCGGAACTGGGCCACTTGCGCCTGCGCCGGGCGCGCGGGGACGGTTTTGCGGGCGCCTGCCGTTTTCACGGGGACTGCGTGGAGGGGCTGCTGAGCGGGCCTGCGCTCGCTGCGCGCCTGGGCTGCCATCCGGGGGAAGTGCCCGCGCACGATCCGCGCTGGGAGGTGATCGCGCAGGATCTTGCCGAACTGCTCGTCCACCTGCTGCTGACACTGGCGCCGCAGCGGATCATCGTGGGGGGAGGGGTCACCCATCGCCAGCGACATCTGCTGGCACGTGCGATCGACCACGTGCCGCATCTGCTGGGCGGCTATCTGGAGGATGCCACGCCCGCCGTTCTGGCGCAGCGGATCGTGCTGCCGACGCTGGGGGACGATGCGGGGCCGACAGGGGCCTTGGAAATCGCGGCCCGGGCGCTTGCGCAGCGGCCCGGGCACGCGGTTTAGGTCACGTTCGTTCTCAGAGCGAGCCGATGGCGAGGAAGCGTTCCTCGCGCTGGCGCACGAGCGCCTCGGCGCCGAGCTTCGCGAGCTTGGCAAGTTCCTTCTCGATCGCCGTGGCGAGCGCCTTGGCGGTCTTGGCCGGGTTGCGGTGCGCGCCGCCCAGCGGTTCCTCGACGATGCCGTCGATGACCTTGAGTTCGAGGAGGTCCTGCGCCGTTACCTTCATCGCGGTGGCGGCGTCGGCGGCCTTCTCGGGCGTGCGCCACAGGATCGAGGAGGCGCCCTCGGGCGAAATCACCGAGTAGACCGAATGCTCGAGCATGAGCACCTTGTTGGCCGCGGCAATCGCGACCGCGCCGCCCGAGCCACCTTCGCCGACGATGGCCGCGACCATCGGCACGCCGAGCGCGAGGCAGGCCTCGGTCGAGCGGGCAATGGCTTCGGCCTGGCCGCGTTCCTCGGCCTCGATGCCGGGGAAGGCGCCTGCGGTGTCGACAAGCGTGACGACCGGCAGGCCGAACTTGGAGGCCATCTCCATCAGGCGGATCGCCTTGCGGTAGCCTTCGGGCTTGGCCATGCCGAAGTTGTGCTTGACGCGGCTGGCCGTGTCGTTGCCCTTTTCGTGGCCGATGAGCATGACGCGCTGGCCATTGAGGCGGGCAAAGCCGCCCAGGATCGCGCAATCCTCGCCATAGAGGCGGTCCCCGCCCAGCGGCACGAAGTCGGTGAAGGCCATCTCCACGTAGTCGACGAAGTGCGGGCGCAGCGGGTGGCGGGCGACCTGGGTCTTCTGCCAGGGCGTCAGCTTGCCGTAGGTGGAGGCGAGCATGGCCTCGCTCTTGGCCGCGAGCTTGGCGATCTCGGCCTCGATGTCAATGTCGCTGCTGCCGTCCTGGGTCGCGCGCAGCTCGGCCACGCGGGTGTCCAGTTCAGCAATCGGCTTCTCGAAGTCCAGGTAGGATTTCATCGGTTTGGTCATGCTTTCGCTTAGCCGGCGCGCTTGGCCAGCCACTCCTCGAGCCACTTGATGGTGTATTCGCCCTCGTTGAACTCGGGGTCCTCCACCAGGGCCTGGTGCAGCGGGATCGAGGTCTTGGGACCTTCGATCACCATTTCGCCCAGCGCGCGCTTGAGGCGCATGATGGCGCCCGCGCGGCTGCGACCCGACACGATCAGCTTGCCGATCATCGAATCGTAGTAGGGTGGGATCGAATAGCCGGCGTAGAGCCCGCTATCGACGCGCACGTTCATGCCGCCTGCGGCGTGGTAGTTCGAGACCTTGCCGGGCGAAGGCGTGAAGTTCCAGGGATCTTCCGCGTTGATACGGCACTCGATGGCGTGGCCCTTGAACTCGATCGCGTCCTGCGTGAACGAGAGCGCCTGGCCATCGGCGATGCGGATCTGCTCGCGCACCAGGTCGACGCCGGTGATCGCCTCGGTCACGGGGTGTTCCACCTGGAGACGGGTGTTCATCTCGATGAAGTAGAACTCGCCCTTTTCCCACAGGAACTCGATCGTGCCCGCGCCGCGGTAGCCCATGTCCGCCATCGCCTTGGAGACGATACCGCCCATGCGGTCGCGCTCTTCGGGGGTGATGACGGGCGAGGGAGCTTCCTCGAGCACCTTCTGGTGGCGGCGCTGGAGCGAGCAGTCCCGCTCGCCCAGATGGACCGCATTGCCCTCGCCGTCGCCGAACACCTGGAACTCGATATGGCGCGGATTGCCGAGGTACTTTTCCATGTACACGGTTGCATCGCCGAAGGCGGCGGCCGCTTCCGAGCGGGCCTGGCCCATCTGGCTCTGCAGTTCCTCGGCCGAGTTCACGACCTTCATGCCGCGGCCACCGCCGCCCGAGGCGGCCTTGATGATGACCGGGTAGCCGATTTCCGCGGCCAGCTTGCGCGCCTCGTCGAAGTCCTCGATCGCGCCGTCCGAGCCGGGCACCAGCGGCAGGCCCAGGGCCCCTGCGGTGCGCTTGGCCTCGACCTTGTCGCCCATCGTGCGGATGTGCTCGGGCTTGGGGCCGACCCACTTGATGCCGTGGCTTTCCACGATTTCGGCGAAGCGGGCGTTCTCCGAAAGGAAGCCGTAGCCGGGGTGGATCGCGTCGGCATCGGTGATCTCGGCGGCCGAGATGATCGCGGCGACGTTCAGGTAGCTGTCCTTGGCGGCCGGCGGACCGATGCACACGGCATGGTCGGCAAGGCGGACATGCATGGCATCGGCGTCGGCGGTGGAGTGCACCGCGACGGTCTCGATGCCCATTTCCTGGGCGGCGCGGTGGATGCGAAGCGCAATCTCGCCGCGGTTGGCAATCAGGAGGCGTTTAATGGCCATGGAAACGCTCTACCTCAGCCGATCACCACGAGCGGCTGGTCGAATTCGACCGGCTGCTGGTTGTCGACGAGGATCGCCTTGATCGTGCCCGACTTGGGCGCGGTGATCTGGTTCATGACCTTCATCGCCTCGACGATGAGGAGGACATCGCCTTCCTTGACCGACTGGCCGACCGAGATGAAGGGCGCAGCGCCCGGCTCGGCCGACATGTAGGCGGTGCCGACCATCGGCGACTTGACCGCATCGACGGGGGCTTCGGGCGCCGGTGCGGGCGCGGCGGCTGCGGCCGGTGCTGCAGGAACTGCGGCCGCCTCGGCGGGATAGCCCACCGGGGGGAGCGTCGCGCTCATCTGCTGGATCATCTGGCGGCTGACGCGGATCTTGCGTTCACCGTCCTCCACCTCGATTTCCGAGAGGCCGGTTTCCGCAAGGAGCTCTGCAAGCTCGCGGACAAGGGCGCTGTCGATATTCACTGGGCTTCCTTTCGTTCAAGGTATCCGAGGAGCTGTGCCAGCGTGCCTTTGAGGTCCTTGCGGTGCACCACCATGTCGACCATGCCGTGGTCGTGGAGGTATTCCGCGCGCTGGAAGCCGTCGGGAAGTTTTTCGCGGATCGTGTCCTGGATGACGCGCTGCCCGGCAAAGCCGATGAGGGCGCCGGGCTCGGCGATCTGGACGTCGCCGAGCATCGCGTAGCTCGCGGTCACGCCGCCGGTGGTGGGGTCGGTCAGGATGACGATGTAGGGGAGGCCCGCAGCCGCAAGACGGCGCGTGGCGACCGTGGTCTTGGGCATCTGCATGAGCGAGAGGATACCCTCCTGCATGCGCGCGCCGCCGGCCGCGGTGCAGATGATGTAGCCGCACTTCTGCGCAATCGCCTTCTCGACGCCCGCGACGAACGCCTCGCCCACGGCCATGCCCATCGAGCCGCCCATGAACTTGAAGTCCTGGACGCCGAGCACGGCCTTGTGGCCCTCGATCGTGCCGAAGGCGTTGGTCAACGCGTCGGGATAGGGATTGGCCGCGCGGGCGGCCTTGAGGCGGTCCGAGTACTTCTTGGTGTCGCGGAAGTTCAGCGGGTTCTCTTCCACCTCGGGCGTGGGCAGCACCGTGAAGCCGGCGTCGAGGATCTGCTCGAAGCGGACCTTGGCGGTGATGCGCCCGTGGTGCTCGCAGCGCGGGCACACCGAGAGGTTGGCCTCGAACTCCTGGGTGAAGAGCATCTCGCCGCAGCTCGGGCACTTGATCCAGAGGTTGTCGGGGGTGTCACGCTTGTTCAGGCTCGAAAGCGAATTGCGGACCTTGCTCAGCCAACTCATGTAGGGTTCAACCAATCTCTTGCGAAAAATCTTTGTCCGGTCGGGTGGGAAACGCCGCCGCGAATGCGGGTAATGCCATATCTTAATCCGCGGGGCATGCCCATCGACCCTTTATCTGGCGCGCCCGTTTAGGGTAAGTCCACAGCGCCAAGCAAGCCAAATTGGCACGTTGGGCCTCGCGGGGCGGGATTCGCCCGTGGAAAACGCGTATGCAGATTGCGATGAAACCATGCATTTCGGCCATTTTTTGACCGCTGCGGCAGGGAGCCTGTGGCCATGAGCGGCGGCGTTCCCGGAGCGCTTGAGGCGCTTTTTGTGCGTGCGGATTACACACAAGGGCCGATTTCGGAAGGCGCAAGAGAGCATCTTCTGGCCATCGAATGCCCCGTTGCCATCGAGATCAACGGCATCGCCTTTGCCGTCATGATGGCCTCGCCCCTGGACCTGGAGGACTTCGTGACCGGGTTCCTCATGGCCGAGGGACTGGCGCGGGCCGAACAGGTCGGCGAGATTGCGCTTTCGCATGTCGACAAGGGCGCATGGGGGCAGGGCATGGTGGCGCGGGTCAGTCTTCCGTCCGAGTGTCTGGGCCCGGTCCTGGAGCGTGCGCGTCGCCGGATCGGGGACAGCTCCTGCGGCATCTGCGGGATGGACGGGATCGAGACTGCGCTGCGCCCGCTGCCCATGCTGGAGCCCACCTTGCGCTTGTCGCGCGCCGCGGTGGGCAAGGCGCTGGAGGCGATGCGCGGACGGCAGGTGCTGGGCCAGGCCACCCGCGCGACCCACGCGGCGGCCTTCTGCACGCCCGAGGGCGAGGTGCTCCTCCTGCGCGAGGATGTCGGGCGCCACAACGCGCTCGACAAGCTGGTGGGGGCGCTGGCGCGGCAGGGGCGCGACGCAGGCGCAGGCTTCATCGTCATGACCTCGCGCTGTTCCTACGAACTGGTCGAGAAGACGGTGCGCGCGGGCTGCGCGCTCCTCGTCACCATCTCGGCGCCGACCAATCTGGCCGTGCGCCGGGCCGAGGCGGCGGGGCTGACCTTGTGCGTCGTGGCGCGCGGCGATTCCATGTTGATGACGCAGGTCGACGGCCATGGCCCCTTCATCGACGACTAGGGCGCTCAGCTTCCGGTTTTTCTTGTAGAGACGGGCGCCCAAACCTACCTTGTCTGTCCAATACCGGGTAAGATGCAGGACAAGGACTTTCACGAATGGCGAGCACGACCGACACGGCTGTGGCTGACGAACTCAAGCTGACGCCGCCCGATCCCGTGCCCACCGTGCAGGCCGAGAAGGCCGCCGGACTCGTGCCGGTGAACGAGGAGCAGAAGTCCAAGCTGCAGGTGCGCGTGGACGAATTCGTCTCCGATCTTGTCTCGCAGGACGCCAGTTCGCCCGATTTCGGCCGCCGCGTCGACCAGATCACCAACATGGGCCGCAAGGAGATCTCCGAGGCGGCCGGGCATTCCAACCGCTTCCTCGACCGCCCGATCCGCGCGATGGACCGCGACAGCGGCGTGGGCGCAGACCTTGCCGAGCTGAGGAAGACGGTCGAGGACCTCGATCCCTCGACCAAGGGCGATCTGCTCTCCAAGCGCAAGTTCTTCGGGATCATTCCCTTCGGATCGAAGCTGCGCGACTATTTCGACGGCTACCAGAGCGCGCAGGGCCACATTTCGGCAATCCTGACCCGTTTGCAGAACGGCAAGGACGAGCTCCTGATGGACAACGCGGCCATCGATGTTGAGCGTCAGAACCTGTGGGTCTCGCTCGGCAAGCTGGAACAGATGATCTGGATGTCGAAGGCTCTCGACACCGCGCTCGAGGACAAGGCCGCCGATCTCGACCACAGCGATCCCGCCAAGGCCAAGGCCGTGCGCGAGAGCGCGCTGTTCTACGTGCGTCAGCGCACGCAGGACCTGCTTACGCAGATGGCGGTCTCGGTGCAGGGCTACCTTGCGCTCGACCTTGTGAAGAAGAACAACGTCGAACTCATCAAGGGCGTCGACCGCGCCTCGACCACGACGGTGGGGGCGCTGCGCACCGCGGTCACCGTGGCGCAGGCGATGGCCAACCAGAAGCTCGTGCTCGACCAGATCACCGCGCTCAACACCACGACCGCCAATATCATCGAGGGCACCGGCCAGATGATGAAGGACAACACCGCGCGCATCCACGAGCAGGCCGCGAGCGCGACCATTCCGCTCGAGACGCTGAGCCGCGCCTTCCAGAACATCTACGACACGATGGACTCGATCGACACCTTCAAGGTCAAGGCGCTCGATTCCATGAAGCAGACGGTGACCTCGCTCGAAGGCGAGATCGACCGGTCCAAGGCCTATATCGCCCGCGCGCAGGGACAGAGCGAGGGGCTGGCCGAAGGCGATACCAAGGCCGCGCAGAACCTTCTGGAAGCGCTCGACGAGAAGTAAGGCCGGGTGGCCTCCGCAGGGGGCTTCATGTAACGACAGCAGGAGAGAACGAGAGACATGGCACAGGTGCCCGCGCGCCGGGTTTCAAAGGAGATCGTCCGGGCCGCGCGCCGCCAGCGCGCCGCGCGTCTCTACACCGCGAAGAAGGAGCGCTGGGCTTTTCGCCTGCGCCGCCTGCGCCGCGCGGTGCTGGCCGTGGGCGCGATCTTCGTGGCCGCACTGACGACCGCGCTGATCCTGGGCGGCCTGACCTTTGCGACCACGGTGCTGGTGACGCTGCTCGCTTTCGTCGTCTTCTGCCTGCTCGCGATCTACCCGTCCGCGCCGCGCACGCGCGCGGGCGATCTACAGGGGACCGAGCTCGCTGAACTGGCGGGCTCGACCGAGATCTGGCTGGAGGGCAAGCGCCGCGCGCTCCCCAACGCGGCGGTCGATGCCATCGACATGATCGGCGTGCACCTGGAACAGCTCGCGCCCCAGCTTGCCAACATGGAGGAGACCGGGCCCGCCGCGCGCGAGGTGCGCAAGCTTCTCTCCGAGCACCTGCCCAGCCTGGTCGACAGCTACACCCGCATTCCGCCCTCGCTGCGCGCCAGGCCCGGCACCTCGGGCCTGTCGCCCAACGAGCAGCTGGTCGATGGGCTCTGCGTTATCTCCGATGAGATCGAGGCGATGAGCGAGGACCTCTCGCGCAACGACGTCGACGCGCTGGCCACGCGCAACCGTTTCCTCGAAACCAAGTACATCGACGCAAGGGATCCCGGCTGATGCTGGACTTCCTGACGGCGGGCGAGAACCTGCCGTTCTCGGCCGCGCTGGGTGTCGTCCTTGTCCTCGCAATCGTGCAGGTCTTCGGCCTTGCCGATGCGCTGGAGGGCGACGCGGACGCGGACATCGATCTTGATTCCGGCCTCCTCTCGCTGGTGGGTCTCGGGCGCGTGCCTTTCATGGTCTGGCTGACCGTGCTGCTCAGTGTCTTCGGGATCCTTGGCCTGTGTGCGCAGGAACTGCTGGCGGGGCTGACGGGAACGGCCTGGACGCCCTGGCTGGTCGGCCCTGCAACAGGCCTCGCCGCGCTGCCGCTGACGGGCGGGCTCTCGCGCCCGCTGGCGCGCCTGCTGCCCCGCGACGAGACTTCGGCGATCGACCGATCCGCGCTGGTCGGGCGCGAAGGCGAGATCGTGGTCGGCACCGCCAAGCCCGGCTCGCCCGCGCGGGCGAAGGTCCTCGACCATTTCGGGCAGGTCCACCACGTCATGCTCGAACCCGACAACGCCGGGCAGACGTTCGTCACCGGCGAGCGCGTCCTCATCGTGCGGCGCGAGGGCGACCTGTTCAAGGCCATCGCCCGCGGCGACCACTACCTGCCCCGGCTGGGATGAGCGCAGGGCAGGGGACTACCTGCAATCAACTCGCAACAATCCGGTTTTCCTAGGCAGCATATCGCGATTTCGCTATGTAAGTCGCAACGGAAACAATGAATTGTCAGAGCGGGGCGAAGGGCTGTCCGCAGCGTTGTTTCCAGGAGTTTGGACTATGTGCATCGCCTTTGAAGGGGCTTGATGCCGACGCCACTTGAAGAACCGGACCTGGCGCACTTTGCGCAACTTTCCAAGGTCCGCGTTTTATCCACATAGCCTTGGCAGGCATGCGAAATTGAAGTCATTTGAGCTCAGCCGCGTCTTCGCGTGCGCGGTTGAGTTGGGATGAGTTCAAGAGCGGGGCATTGGGCCATCCGCTGCATCCCGCTCAAGGAGAGAGTGAAATGACGGGGCTTTACAGCATCGCCGTGTTGGTCGGTGCGGTTGTCGTGGCGCTTATGGCGATCGGCATCGTGATGGCGCGCCTGTACAAGCGGGCAAGCAAGGAAATCGCGTTCGTGCGTACGGGCGTGGGGGGCGAGCGTGTCGTGATGAACGGCGGCGCCTTGGTGCTGCCGGTCTTCCACGAGACCATGCCGGTCAACATGAACACCGTGCGCCTGGCCGTGGAGCGCAAGAACGGGGATGCGCTCATCACGCTCGACCGCCTGCGCATCGACGTGAAGGCCGAGTTCTACGTGCGTGTCCGCCCGGATGCCGGCGCCATTGCCATGGCCGCGCAGACGCTGGGCGCGCGTACCATGCACCCCGAAGCCTTGAAGGACCTGGTCGAGGGCAAGTTCGTCGACGCGCTGCGCTCGGTCGCGGCGGGCATGTCGATGAACCAGCTGCACGAGCAGCGCGCCGACTTCGTGCAGAAAGTGCAGCAGGTGTCCTCCTCGGACCTTGCGATGAACGGTCTGGAGCTGGAATCGGTCTCGCTGACCGGGCTCGACCAGACCTCGATCGAGCACTTCAACGCCAACAACGCGTTCGACGCCGAAGGTCTCACCAAGCTGACCGAGCAGATCGAGCTGCGCAAGAAGACGCGCAACGACATCGAGCAGGACACCCGTGTCCAGATGGAGACCAAGAACCTGGAGGCCGACCGCCAGTCGCTCACCATCCAGCGCGACAACGAGTTCGCGCGCCTCGAGCAGGAGCGCGAGGTGGAAATGCGCCGCGCCGAGCAGATGGCGGAAATCGCCCGCGAGCAGGCCAAGCGGACCCGGGAATCGGATGAAGCCCGGATCGAGGCCAAGCAGCAGGTCGATGCCCGCCAGATCGAGGCCGACCGCTCCATCGAGGAGGCGCGGATCGCGCAGGCCCAGGCGGTCGAACTCGCCCGCCAGGAGCAGCAGATCGCGATCCAGAACAAGAGCCGCGAGGAAAGCCAGGCCAAGAGCCAGGCCGACGAGGCCCGCGCCAAGGCGGTCGCCGCCGAGGAGCAGGTCACGACCAGCCGCGAAACCGAAGTGGCCGAGCGTCTCAAGAGGATCGAGCTGATCGAGGCGGCCAAGGAAGCCGAGCGCCAGGCCATCGCCATCAAGGTGGAGGCCGAGGCCGAGAAGGAAGCCGCGTTCAACCGGGCCGAAGCGGTACGCCGCGAGGCCGAGGGTGAGGCGGAAGCCGAGAAGCTCAAGGCCGAAGCGGCGCGCGTGCGCATGGAGGTCGAAGCGGCGGGCCAGCGTGCGATCAACGAGGCGGCGAACATCCTCTCCTCGGAGCAGATCTCGCTCCAGATGAAGATGGCGCTTCTGAAGGTCCTGCCCGAGGTCGTGCGTGAGAGCGCCAAGCCGCTCGAAGCGATCGACTCGATCAAGATCGTCCAGGTCGACGGCCTTACCCCGAAGGGGGGCGCCGGCGCTGTCGGCGGAGCCGGGGCTCCGGTGGGCGGCTCGGGTAACCTCGCCAGCGACGCGGTCAGCGCCGCGCTCGCCTACCGCGCGCAGGCGCCGATGATCGACGGCTTGATGAAGGAACTGGGCCTTGATGGCTCGACGCTGTCGAACATGGTTCAGGGCGCAGGCGTGATGCCGGTCCCGGCCGCTCCGCAGGCGGCCGACAACGACGGCGCGGAGCCGACGGGATCGTCCGAGGGGCCCTATCGTCCCACGACGATCGGCTGATCCCTGGCGGGGCGAATCGTCCGCCCTTGTTCAAAAATGTCCGGCCGGGTGGGAACCCGGTCGGACTTTGCCGCGTTAGGGCGGGTCGGGGTTAAAACATGGAAATCCGCAAGCTGCACCGGCGCAATGGGATGGTTTCTGCAAAATTAACCAAGTAAGTTTTGAAGATCTTATCTTTGCAGGCGCTTGGGTGATTTCGATTGCAACAGTCGAAAGCCGCGAACCGCCATGCCTTACCCGGCATTCCTGACCCGCCTGCGTTCTGATCGCTCGGGAAGTATTCTTACTTTCACCGGCATCGGCTTCGTGACCCTGATCGGCGCGGCAGGTCTCGCGGTCGATACCGCGCAGTGGTACCTGTGGAAGCGTCAGCTGCAGCAGGCCGTCGATGCCGGTGCGCGTGCTGGCGCGCTGAGCATGCTGCAGGCCGAAGGCGCAGAACCGGGTGCCCGCAAGGAAATCGGGCGTAACACGGACAACACGCTCAACGTCCTCATCGAGCGGGTCAGCAGTCCGCCGTACTCGGGTGCCTATACCGGCGATACGGGCGCGGTGGAGGTCATTGCGACGACCAGCCAGCGGCTGCCGTTCTCCAGCGTATTCCTCGACGTGGCGCCGACGATCCGTGCGCGCGCGGTCGCCACGCGCACCGATGAGGGCGAATATTGCGTGATTGCGCTGGCCCCGACCGGTATGGGCGTGCGCGCGGTGGGTACCGCCGACGTCAACTTGGGCTGCGGTGTCGGCGCGAACTCGGGCATCCAGGCCGCGATCGACCTGACCGGGACCAGCTGGATCAACGCGCCGACCTTCCACGCGGTGGGCGGCATCGATGCCAGCTCGCGCAACATTCCCGAAGATGCGGTACTCCAGCCCTATGGCCTGCCGATCCAGGACCCGCTGGCGGGCCGTGATCTTCAGGTTCCCAGTGAACCGGAAGGCTGCACCAGCACCAAGTATTCCAACAATCCGCATGACGTTGTGACCCTTTCGCCGGGGCGCTACTGCAACGGCATGACGCTGAAGGGCAACACGACCCTTTCGCCCGGCACCTACATCATCGATGGCGGCAGCCTCGACGTCGCGAGTTCGGCAACGGTCCGCGGCGACGGCGTGACCTTCGTGCTGACCGGGGGCGGCCCGGGCAACGCGGCCTTCGTCAAGATCACGGGCGGCGCGACGATGGAACTGACCGCGCCCAGCGCCGCGCAGAGCCCGACCTGGAAGAACGTCCTCTTCTTCCAGGACCCGCTCGGGTCCAGCAGCGAGAGCAACTTTGCTGGCGGCAGCGAGCTGGACCTCACCGGTGTCATCTACATGCCGAACGGCGATGTGCGCTTCACCGGCAACTCGGGCCAGTCGGCCGAGTGTCTGCTCCTGATCGCGAACCACGTGACCTTTGCAGGCACCTCCTCGCTCAACAACAACTGCACGGTCGACTACGCCAACCTCGATCTGTCGGCCCCGGTCGTGAAGGTGGTCGAATGAGGATGGTCCGCCTGCGTCAGGCTCTGGCCGCGCTGCGCCATGACCGGCGCGGGGCGAGCGTGATCGAGCTGGCGCTGGTCCTGCCGCTGCTGCTCATGGTCCTGGCGGGCATGGTCGAGGTCTCGCGCTTCGTCGTCGCGCGCATCGATGTCGAGCTGGCCGCGCAGCGCACCACCGACTTCGTGCTCGCCAAGCGTCCGCAGAGTTCGGACACAAGCTATATCGTCACCGAGGCTATGGCCGCGGCCGATGTCGAGGCCGGGCAGGTGACCGCCGACCTCTTTCTGGAATGCGACGGGGTTCGCAAGGACCAGTTCGATTCCTACTGCGCGGCGGGCGAGGAATCGGCGCGCTATGTCGAGGTCTCGATCAGGAAGACGATCGAGATGCAGTTCGACTGGTCCAAGCTTGCAAGCCTGTTCGGTTCGCAGGTCCTGGGCTCGACGATTACCCTTGAAGGCACCAGTCTGGAGCGCATTCAGTGAAGATCCTGCACCGCTTGAAGCGCCTCGCCGCGAACCGTGAAGGCGCCTCGGTGATCGAGTTCGCCCTCGCCATGCCGGTGGCGGCCGCGCTCATGATCGGTATCCTGCAGTTTGCGCTCGTGCTTCAGGCCACGGGCGCGATCCGTCATGCGGCGGGCGAGGGCGTGCGCTACGCCAACGTCCATCCCGACGCGACCGAGCGTCAGGTCTCCGACAAGGTGCGCAAGGAAATGGCTGGCCTCAACGAGGATGGCATCGTGCGCATTGCTCTGGAGCGGGGCATCAGCGATGGCGCGCAGTTCGACAAGATCGCCATCGAGTACCAGCTCGAACCCGTCGTGCCGTTCATGCAGCTCGAACCTATCTCGCTGAACGAGACCGCACTCTCCTACGTCCAGAGCTGAGGCACCCGCAGGCCGGGTGCCTGCGCTGCAGTTTCCCCGGCTTGCCCCGTCCCCGTGGTGGCGTCTAGTCTCCCCGCCAACAGAGCGTGGGGAATCCGCGCCGCACATACCGGACAAGGGAGACGCACGTGCCCAGCGTCAGCATCTAGAGGATCGAGCGGGACATCACCGCCATTTCGCGTTTCGGCTTCAATGAAGCGGACGGGGGCGTCTACCGACAGGGCTTCAGCCCCGAGGACATGGCCGTGCGCGAATGGCTGCGTGCGCGCTTTGCGGAATTGGGCATGAGCCACCGCATGGACGGCGCGGGCAATGTCATCGGCCGCTTCGATCCGGCCGGACGGGGCGAGGACGTGCCCGCCGTCATCATCGCCTCGCACACCGATTCCGTGCCCGCGAGCGGCATGTTCGACGGGGTGCTGGGCGTCGTTGCCGGGCTCGAGGTGGTGCGCACGATGAAGGCGAACGGGATCGAGCCGCTCTATCCGGTCGAGGTCATCGCGACCGCCGAGGAGGAGGGGCGCTTCGGGGGCATGCTCGGCGCGCAGGCCATGACCGGGCACCTGACCCGCGAATGGCTCGATGCCGCGGCGGACGAGCGCGGCGTCAAACTGGTCGATGCCATGCGCGAGGCCGGGCTCGATCCTTCCCGCGCAATGCACGCCTACCGCCCGCCCGAGACGATCCGGGCCTACCTTGAACTTCATGTCGAGCAGGGGCCCGTCCTTGATACCGAGAAGACCACCATCGGCATCGTCGAAGGAATTTCCGGCGTCTTCAAGTGGATGGTGCGCCTCATCGGCAAGGCCGACCACGCCGGGACCGCGCCGATGAACATGCGCGCCGATGCGCTCATGGGCATGGCCGATTTCGCCCACGAGATCCCGCGCATCATCGAGGAGGAGGGCACCGGCAAGAGCCGCATCACCATCGGCCATGTCAACTGCAAGCCCGGCTTCCCGCACACGGTGCCGGGTGAGGTCGATTTCACCATCGTCGGGCGCGACCTCGACCACGAGAAGATGAAGGCCCTGGCCAGCGCGTGCGAGCGGGTGCTGGCCGCCATCGCGCGGCGCAACAAGCTCCACTTCGAATACGAACAGATGTCCTGGCTGGCCCGGCCTATTGCGACACGGGGCTCATCTCGCTGATCGAGGGCAAGACGAAGGAGTTGGGCTACAGCTACAAGATCATGCCCTCGGGCGCAGGCCACGACGTGCAGTTCTTCTGCGAGCATTCGCGCGCGGGGCTGTTCTTCGTGCCGTCTGTAAAGGGCGTGAGCCACGCGCCCGATGAATGGACGCACTGGGTCGATTGCGAGCGCGGAACGCGGCTTCTCTACGAATGCGTGTGCGAGCTTGCCTGCAACGAGGGCGCGCTGGAAGAGGCCGGACAGGCCGAGCGGGTCTGAGGCGGGGGCGCCCGTCTCCCGACCAACCGGCCCCTGACCGCCCAGCGAGCAGCGCGGGCAGGGAGCGCTTGCCCTTGATGCTGCGCTGCGACAAGGTGCCGGGATGAGTGGTTCCCTTTCCGGCGCCGTGCGGCGCGAATTTGCAGAAAACTGGCTGACCGTGCTGGCCGCAGGGCTGGCCATTGGCGTGGGCATGATGGGCATCGGCTTCTATGCCCTGGGTCTTTTCGTCACGCCGGTGCAGGAGGAGTTCGGCTGGAGCCGCGCGGCGGCTTCGGGCGCGGCGACCTTCGAGCAATTGGGCATCTTCCTCTCCGCGCCGATCGTCGGGCGCCTCGCGGACCGCTATGGCGTGCGCATGATCGCGATCGCCAGCTACATCGCGGCGCCCATCGGCTTCGTGCTCCTTTCGAGGGCCGGGGATTCGGTGGCGATGTGGTGGGGGCTGTGGCTCCTCGTCAGCCTTGCCGGTTGCGGCACGACGCCCGCGATCTGGGCGCGGGCGGTCTCGGCGAAGTTCGATGCCGGGCGCGGACTGGCGCTCGGGCTCATGCTGATGGGCTCGGGGCTCGCCGCCTTCCTGGCGCCTGCGCTGCTGGGGCCGATCTTTGCCTCGAGCGGCTGGCGCAGCGCCGCGCTCGCCATGGCCGCCACGATCCTTGTCGTGGGCCTTCCGGTGAGCCTGCTCATGCCGCGCGAGAAAAAGGCTCCGGCTCCGGCAGCCAGCGCCGAGCCCAGGGTGCGCGGCCGCTTCGAGGTCAACCGCCAGACGCTGACCATCGTGGGCATTGCCGTGCTCCTCGGCTTCTTTGTCGCCGGGCTCATCGTCCATCTGGTGCCCATGGTGGTGGACCGGGGCATGCCCGCCGCCGAAGCTGCGCAGGTCGCCGCCAAGATCGGCATTGCCGTGATCTTCGCGCGCGTGATCGTGGGCTACCTCTTCGACCGTTTCCACGCGCCGTTCGTGGCCGCGCTGTTCCTGCTCTCGCCGGTGGTGGCCGCCTTGCTGCTCGCCTTTGGCGGGCCGGTGACGGCCGCCGCGCTCATGCTGGGCCTGGCTGCGGGCGCCGAGGTCGACATGCTCGCCTACTTCACCGGGCGCTATGCGCACCTGCGCAATTACGGGGCGACTTATGGCGTGGTGCTGGGCATGTTCAGCTTTGGCGCCGCGTTCGGCCCGGCCGCGTTCGGCTGGTCGGTCGACGTGACCGGCAGCTACCACTTCGCGCTGCTGGCCTCGGCCATCGCCCTTGTCGTCGTCGTCGCGCTGATCGCAACGCTCGGCGCCTACCGTGATCCGGTCGGCGCCGAGGCGCTGGAGGGCTGAGGACGCCTAAACCAGAAGCTCTTCCACGGCGTGCAGGCCGATGGCGTGGTTGAGGATGATGTCCATGCGCGTGTTCTGCGCGTGGTCGTCCGAGGCGCGGTAGTCCGCGATGGCCGCGCCCAGCTTTGCCGGATCGAACAGGCCCTTGGCGGCCAGGCGCTCGGGCGATAGCCAGCGCGCGATCAGCTTGTCGATCTCGGCGGTTTTCTTCGCATCGGTGTGCGCGGGTGGCGCCATGAAGGCGAACTTCTCGCGCTCGTAAAGGACGCGTGGGAGCACGTGCTTCATGGCTTCACGCACCACCCACTTCTCGACGCCGCCGCGCACGCGCACCTGCGGGGGGATGCGCATGGCAAGTTCGGCGACGTGGTGGTCGAGGAAGGCCGGGCGGCTTTCGAGGCTGTTGGCCATGTCGACGCGGTCCCCGCCCCAGTTGAGGATCTGCCCCTCCAGCATCGTCTTGATCCACGAGTACTGCACCTTGTCGAGGACATGGCGGCCTTCCAGCATGGCCGGGTCGAGGCTGTGGGCGATGGCGGCGATGGGGTCATAGTCGCCCAGCTTCGCCTTGAACTCTTCGGACAGCAGCGGCTTTACGCGTTCGAGGGTGAGCATCCAGGGCTGGATCCAGCTGGGGGTGAAGCCCATGACATCCTCGAAGGCGGGGTGGCTGATCGCCTCCTCGGCGAGCACCGAGCCCGAGAACAGCGCGTTCCTCTCCCGCATTTCCTGCGCCGCCGGAGTGGCCGCGTATTCGGGATCGTGCAGGAACAGGTCGGCCTTGAACTGGGCATAGCCGCCGAACAGCTCGTCCGATCCCTCGCCGGTGATGACGACCTTGTAGCCGACCTCGCGCACGTGCTTGCTCATTAGCATCTTGGCGACGCCCAGCGTGTTGTAGAAGGTCCGCTCGGAATAGCGGATCGCGTTCTCGAAGTTGGAGCCGTAGAGGTCCTCGGCCTTGAGCTTCAGGATGTCCTGGTCGGCGCCGGCCATCTGCGCCATTTCCGTCGCGATATGGGCCTCGTCGTAGCGGGCATCGTCGAAGGAGATGGTGAAGGCCTTGACCGGCGACTGCTGGATCGCGGCGGCCATGCCCAGGATCGAACAGCTGTCGATCCCCCCGGATAGGTAGCAGGCGACCGGAACGTCGGCCTCGAGCCGGAAGGTGATCGATTCGACCAGGGCGGCGCGCACCGCCTCGATGTGGTCGTCATCGCTCTTGATGTCGTGCTCTCCCTCGCGCGGGAAATTGGCGTCCCAGTAGCGCTCCTCGCGCACCGACACGCTATCGCCTGCCTTCTCGATGATGAGCATCGTGCCCGGCTTTACCGCCTCGATGCCCTGATAGAGCGTCATGCCCGGCACCATGACCTGCATCATCTGGTGCAGCTGGGCCCGGGGGCAGACATCGCGGGGCACGTCCGGATGGGCGAGCAGGGCCTTGATCTCGCTGCCCCAGATGACCCCGCGCGGCCCGTGGTGGACGAAGAGGGGACGGATGCCGAAGCGGTCGCGCACCAGGATCAGGGGCTGCCTCTCCTCGTCGAACAGGGCAAAGGCAAATTCGCCGCGCAGGTGCTCGACGAAATCGAGGCCATGCTTGGCGTAGAGTTTCAGCGCGATCTCGCTGTCGGACCTGGTCGAGAACTGGAAGCCGTCGGTGCGCAGCAGGCCGCGCAGGCGCTTGTAGTCGTAGAACTCGCCGTTGACCGAGGCGACGAGCCCGCCCGTGCCATCGTCGCTGCGACCATGGAGCGGCTGGTCCCCGGCGTTGAGGCCGATGATCGAGAGCCGCGTGTGCGCCATGGCAAGGCCGTTTGCCGGATCGAAATGGAAGCCGCGCCCGTCGGGCCCGCGATGTTCCAGCTGGTCGGCCATCGCCTCGGCGTGGCGGGGCGTGTCTTGGTCATGGCCCGCTGGGGTCCAGAGACCGGCAATGCCGCACATATCGGGTGTTTCCTTGGGTTGGGTGTTGGCTGGGGCGGGGCGCTCAGGCGCTGGGCATTCAGGCGCTGGGGAGGGGCTCGTCGTCGAGCATGTCGGGGGGCACCACGTCGGTCACCCGCCCGAAGATCGCGAGGAGCAGCGCCTGGCGGATCCACACCGCACCATCGGCCTGGTTGAAGTAGAGGTTGTGGGGGCTGTCATCGAGGCTGACGTCGAGCTCGAGCCCGCGGGCCAGCGGGTGAAGGATCACCGTGTCGGGCTTGATCCGGCTTTCGGACGAGAGCGAGAAGGCGTCGGCGAAGAAGCGGTAGCCATCGCCGATATAGGCGATTGCGTTCATGTAGATGACGTCGAGATATTCGAGATTTTGCGTCAGGCTCTGCGAGAAGCCGATGGTGATCGGGCTGTTCTTGGTCAGCTCGCGCAGTTCCTCGCCCAAGGGATCGGCCATCTCGGAGAAGATGGTGATGCGGTTGATGTTCTCGTGGAAGAGCAGGGCGAGCATCAGGAAGCTCTTGACCGTGCGCATGTTGCCCGGCGTGCCGATGATGCCGATGTTGAGGCGGAATTCCTCGGGCAGGCGGCCGAAGGTGATCTCGGGGCGCCATTTGAGGAGCGCGTACCAGTCGGCCAGCGCTTGCGTGGGGTGCTCGTCCGAACCGTTGCCCCCGTTGATGAGCGGCACGCGCAGGTACTCGCACATGTCGGAGAGGGCGGCCTGCTCGGTGTGGCGCACCACCACGACATCGGCGTAGGAATTGAACATCTGCCCGATGTCGCGCATGGATTCGCCCTTGGCGACGCCGGTCGTCTTGCCATCGGCCACGCTGATCGTCTTGCCGCCCAGATGCAGCATCGCGCTCTCGAACGAGAGCCGCGTGCGGGTGGAGGGCTCGAAGAAGGCGGCGGCCATGATCTTGTCGCTCATCGCCGTTTCCACCTCGAAGCGCTTGAGCTGGAGGTAGGCGGCGAACTTCGCCAGTTCGGTCAGGAGGTCCTTGTCGAACAGCGCGGCGGAAAGGACCGACTGCCCGCGCAGCCGGTCGAGCACGGCGCGGCGGATCTGTGGGGCGTTGGCGATGTAGTCGGCCGGGTTGGGGCAATTGCCGATCTTGCCCGGGCGCTTGACGATGACCGGCGCGTGGCAGACGTGCGAGGCAGGGGACACGTCGCGGCTCACCAGATCTCTCCGCGCCGGATGTCGCGGATGAGCAGGGCGGCGAGGCCGAGCGCGGTGAACATGCACCAGCCCAGCGATCCGTAGACCAGCAGGGCAAGGAAGGAACTTGAGAAGGTCATCAGGAGGCCTCTCGCAGTTGGCTCCAGTCGAAGCGGGAGCGGGACAGAAGCGCGCAGGCGAGCACCCAGACCATCGAGACGGCCGTGGCAACGAGCGAGGCGACGTAGAAACCGATGGCGAAGTAGCTGATGAGGCCGACACCGGCGCCCAGCAGCATGCCGCCCACCGCGCCTGTTGTGCTGGCGCGGCGCCAGTAGAGGCCGGTGACGATGGGCCAGATCATCGCGCCCACCAGCGGTCCTGCGAAGAACAGCACCGAGGCGAGCGTGCCGATGCGTGGCAGGCAGACCAGCCAGGTGAAGAGGCCCAGGCCCAGCGTGATCCACTGCGCGGTGGCCTTGAGCGTCTCCGGGCTGGCCGAGGGGCGCAGGAGGCGGCGGTAGACGTCCTCGGTAAGAAGGTCCGAGGTGGCCGCCAGCAGGCTGTCGATCGAGGAGGCGAGCGAGCAGAAGACGATGACGAAGATGCCCACCGCGCCGCCGATGCCCAGCACCTTGGCCACCACCAGCGGACCGACCATGTCGGCGCTGGGGACAGGCACGTCGAGCGCGCCCGAAGCCAGCGCGATGAAGCCGGCGGCAAAGGGAATGGGAAACCAGATCAGGCCGCCCAGCGCGAAGGCCTTGCCCGCAACGCCCTCGCGAAAGGCGAAGGCGCGGCTCCACCACACGTTGTTGTGGAACACCTCGCCAAGGCCGAAGAGCAGGTTGTTGAAGATCGCCATGAGGGCGGCCGGGAACAGGACATTGAGAAGCTCGGGCCGCTCGCGCGCGAGGTTGGCGTGGATCTCGTCCACCCCGACATGGGCGAGGACCGCGATGCCGACCACGACGATGCCGATGATGATGATGAGGCTCTGGATGAAGTCGGTGCCGATGACCGCGCCCAGCCCGCCGCGCATCGTGTAGGCCACGCACACGGCCAGGATCACGCTCATCCCCCAGCCATAGGGAATGCCCGAAAGCGTGTTGAGGAGGATGCCGCCCGCCATCGCCATCGAGACCAGCCAGGTGAGCGAATAGAACAGCGTGAAGGCGAGGAAGATGCCCCAGGCCACGCGGCCATAGCGCAGGCGGAAGAAGTCGCCGCTGGTGTAGCCTGTCGGCATGAGCTGGCGGATGCGTGTGGCCATCGGCGCGAAGAGGAACAGGCCAAGCGAGGCGGTCGAATAGGCGAGCATCCCCCATACGCCCAGCTGCAGCGCCATCTGCGGGGCGAGCATGGTCGTGTTCGAGGTGATCCAGGTCGCCGCCGCCGTCGCCGAACCGAGCGCAAGGCCGATGTTGCGCCCGGCCAGGGCATGGTCCTCGAAGCTCGTGTTGCGCCGCCCCCAGTAGATGCCAAGCCCGATCCACAGCACCGAGAAGCCCAGCAGCAGCGTCCAGCCAAGCCAGGGCGGAAGAAGGGCCTGTTCAACGCTCACGGCAGGCCCCGCGGAGAATGACGAAGACGGTGGCGGCGAAGACCAGCGCGCCCAGAGCCGTCAGCCAGAGCGCGCGGGAGAGCGACTGGTGCATGACCGCAAGGTGCAGCGGCGGCGAGGGCGGGGCCCCCGCTGCGGCATCGGCGATCGTGAAATAGTAGTCGCCATCCGTCAGTCCGCTGACGAAGAGGCGCGTGCCCGTTCCTTCGAAGATGGTGCGGGCTGCGCTCATGGCCGGGGTGGAGCCTTGCCGCACCACCACCGGGCGCACGGCGTCCCATTCCAGCGTGGTATAGCCGTTGTCGCTGGTCAGTGCCTCTTCGTGCGTGAAGGCGGGCGTCTCGTCGTGCGCGTCGGCCGAGATCGCCGACGTGGCGGAGAGGGCGAGCGCGAGCGCGAGCGCGAGCGTGCCGATCCGCGTCAGAAGCGCGCGGGCTGCGCGTGCAAGGATGCGCCGGTGCGGGCGCGGGTGGGGACCACCTGGGTGGCCCGGCGGTCTGGTCCTGCCTGCAAGGATAATTCTCTTCCCGTCCGCCGACCGTGGTGTCGGTTCTCTGGCTGGTTCCTCCTAATGCGGACCGCGCCCCTAGCAGATACGGTCTTTTAAAAGAACCCCAAGCTGTCCGAAGTGGTCCCGTTGCATTTAGGTTGCGTGCGCGGATCGGGTGAATTTGTATGATTTGTAGTGTGTTCAATAGTATTCGCTGCGATGCGAGTGTTCGATGAAGATACAGCCTGTTTATTCATTGCGCTGTGGCAGGTTGCGGCACGCTTCATCCATGCCGGGGTGCAGCATTGGTTCGGGGCAGGGCGTGATGGGAAGGGGTTTCCCCGCGCTTTCCCGCATGGGCGCGCGGCAGGGGGGGTATGATCGCCGCCGAGACACGCGCGCGTGCTCTCGGGCAGGCGTTTGGCGCTGCCGGGACCTGGGGTGGCGCGTGTCTGGCCGCAGGAGACGTGCGCAGGCGGACCCGATTCGCGCACAGGGGGGTGTGGGCTACCCGTGCACTTCCTTTACCGCTTCCATGACCACGAAGGTCGAGGTCGTCGCCACGTGGGGGAGATTGGTGATCTTCTCGCCCATGACCTTGCGATAGCGGCGCATGTCGAGCGTGCGCACCTTGAGCAGGTAGTCGAAGCTGCCCGCGATCATGTGGCACTCCTCCACCTCAGGGATACGCCGCACCGCCTCGTTGAAGTCCGTGAGCGCCTTCTCGTGCGTGCTGGCAAGGCCGATCTCGACAAAGGCGATGTGATCGAGGCCCAGGGTCGCGGGATCGACGACGGCCTGGAAGCCGCGAATCACACCGCTGTCGATCAGGCGTCGCATGCGGATCTGGCAGGGCGTTTTCGAGATGCCGACCTCGCGCGCCAGATCGGTGACGGTTTTGCGCCCATCTGCACGCAATACCGAGATAATCCGGCGATCCACCTCATCCAAATCGCCTGCAAACGTTTTTCTGACCATCCAAATCGCCCAAGATGAAACTAAACTTTAGCCCAGACGCTTTGGAAATAGACGCCGAAAAGGCAGACTGCCAACTGCAAAAAAGATAATCTGGGATCATGACCGCGACACAAACCAAGCACACGCCCTTCGCCTCCTTCGCCCCACCCGTGCGCGAGCCCAGCGCCTTGCGACGTGCGGTCACCGGAGCCTGCCGACGCGAGGAGGGCGAAGCGATGGCCCCCTTGATCGAGGCGGCGAGCTTCCCCGGTGAAATGCGCGATTCCATCCGCAAGACCGCGGCCGACCTGGTTGAGATGCTGCGCGCCAAGCAGAAGCAGCAGGCCAAGCTGGGCGGCGTCGACGCGCTGATGTACGAGTACTCGCTCTCCAGCTTGGAGGGCGTGGCGCTGATGTGTCTGGCCGAAGCGCTGCTGCGCATTCCCGACGACGACACGCGCGACGCTCTGATCCGCGACAAGATCGGCAAGGGCCAGTGGCACGAGCATATGGGCGGGGATCGTTCGCTCTTCGTCAACGCGGCAACCTGGGGGCTGGTCGTGGCGGGCAAGCTCTATGGCGGGATCGACGGCAGCGTTGATGACCAGGGCCTTGGCCGTGCGCTCAACCGCCTGATCGGCCGCGCCGGTGAGCCGGTCGTGCGTCGCGGTGTCGACATCGCCATGCGCATGATGGGGGAGCAGTTCGTCACCGGGCAGACCATCGCCAAGGCGATCAAGCGCGCCAGGGAGCTCGAAGCCAAGGGCTTCCGCTACAGCTACGACATGCTGGGTGAGGCCGCGGTCACGGCCAAGGCGGCCGAGGACTACTACGAGGATTACGAGAACGCGATCCACGCCATCGGTGCGGCGGGCAAGGGGAAGGGCGTCTACAAGGGCCCCGGTATCTCGATCAAGCTCTCCGCGCTCCACCCGCGCTACATGCGCACGAAGGCGGGCCGTGCGGTCGACGAACTGCTCCCGCGCGTCAAGGAACTGGCGCTTCTCGCCAAGGGCTACGACATCGGCTTCAACATCGATGCCGAAGAAGCGGACCGTCTTGAGCTTTCGATGGACCTTCTGGAATCGCTGGCGCTCGACAAGGACCTGGCCGGCTGGAATGGCCTTGGCTTCGTGGTCCAGGCTTATGGCAAGCGCTGCCCGCAGGTGATCGACTGGCTGATCGACTTGGGCAAGCGCGCGGACCGGCGCATCATGGTGCGCCTCGTCAAGGGCGCCTACTGGGACGCCGAGATCAAGCGCGCACAGGTCGACGGGCAGTCCGACTTCCCGGTCTTCACCCGCAAGCGCCATACCGACGTCGCCTACATCGCTTCGGCCCGCAAGCTGCTCGCCGCGCCGGACGAGATCTATCCGCAGTTCGCGACCCACAACGCGCAGACGCTCTCGACCATCTACCACATGGCGAACCCGGAGACCTTCACGGTCGAGCAGTACGAGTTCCAGTGCCTTCACGGCATGGGCGAGGCGCTCTATTCGCACGTCGTTTCCAAGGACAACCTGGCGCGTCCCTGCCGCATCTATGCGCCGGTCGGCACGCATGAGACGCTGCTGGCCTACCTCGTGCGGCGCCTGCTGGAGAACGGGGCGAACTCCTCGTTCGTCAACCGCATCGCCGATCCCAAGGTGGATGTCGCGACGCTGGTCGATGACCCGGTGGAATCGCTTCTCGAACTCGACGATCCGGCGGGCAAGCACGACAAGATCGACCTCCCGAGCGAGATCTATCCCGACCGCGCGAACTCGGCCGGGCTCGACCTTGCCGACGATGCGGTGCTGGCCGATCTCACCATCAAGCTCGCCGGAACGGTCTCCCACCCCTGGCAGGCCGCGGCCGATGGCGCCGAGGGAGAGGGCAAGGACGTCATCAACCCGGCCGACCACGACGATGTCGTGGGCACGGTGATCGAGACCCCGGCCGAAATGGCCGAGGCCGCGATGAAGCGCGCGGCGGCGAGCGAATGGGCCAACACCCCCGTTGCCGAGCGCGCCGCCATCCTCGAGCGCGCCGCGAAGGTCATGCAGGACGAGATGCCCGTGCTCATGGGCCTTGCCATGCGCGAGGCGGGCAAGTCGGCGGCCAACGCCATTGCCGAAGTGCGCGAGGCGATCGACTTCCTCCACTACTACGCCCTGCAGTCGCGCCAGACGTTCGGCGCCGCGCAGGTGCCGCTGGGGCCGGTGGTCTGCATCAGCCCCTGGAACTTCCCGATGGCGATCTTCACAGGGCAGGTCGCGGCCGCGCTGGTTGCGGGCAACACCGTGCTTGCCAAGCCTGCCGAGGAAACTCCGCTGATCGCGGCCGAAGCCGTGCGTATCCTGCACCAGGCGGGCATTCCGGGCGACGCACTCCAGCTCCTGCCCGGCGATGGCTCCATCGGTGCCGCGCTGATCGAGCAGCCGCAAGTGGCCGGCGTCATGTTCACCGGCTCCACCGAAGTGGCGCGCCTGATCCAGAAGCAGCTTTCGAGCCGTCTTTCGGATGACGGCCACCCGATCCCGCTGATCGCGGAGACTGGCGGCCAGAACGCGATGATCGTGGATTCCACCTCGCTTGCCGAGCAGGTGGTGGGCGATGTCATCATCTCGGCCTTCGACAGCGCGGGCCAGCGCTGTTCGGCGCTGCGCATCCTGTGCCTGCAGGACGAGATCGCCAGCAACACGCTGAATATGCTGAAGGGCGCGCTGGCCGAACTGGAAGTCGGCAACCCGGATCGTCTTTCGGTCGATGTGGGCCCTGTCATCACGCAGGAAGCGCGCGACAAGATCAACGAGCACATCGAGACGATGCGCTCGCGCGGTCACACGATCCACCAGGTCGATCTGGGCGAGGACTGCGCCAAGGGTACCTACGTTGCGCCCACGATCATCGAGATCGACAGCGTCGAGGACGTGGAGCAGGAGGTCTTCGGGCCGGTCCTTCATGTCCTGCGCTTCAAGCGCCGGAACCTCGACGCGCTGATCGATTCGATCAACGCGACCGGCTATGGCCTGACCTTTGGTCTTCACACCCGCATGGACGGGACCGTGGCGCACGTCCTCTCGCGCATCCGCACGGGCAACCGCTACGTCAACCGCAACCAGGTCGGCGCCATCGTCGGCGTCCAGCCCTTCGGTGGGCGGGGCATGTCGGGCACCGGTCCCAAGGCGGGCGGCCCCTTGTACCTCGGGCGCCTCGTGCGTCAGGCGCCGCTGGTCCTGCCGCCCTCGGGCGTGCGCATGCCGCTCGTCGACGAGTTTGTCGGCTGGCTCGCCAAGAAGGAGTGGTTCGAAGGCGCCGCCCAGGCCCGCGCGATCCATACCGCAAGCCGCCTTGGTGTGCAGATGGAACTGCCCGGCCCTGTGGGTGAGCGCAACGAATACGCGCTCCATCCGCGTGGGCGCATCCTGCTGCGGCCCAAGACCCGCTCGGGGCTCGTGCGCATGATGGCGCTGGTGCTGGCCACCGGAAACACCGCGAGCGTCGAGGGCATGGACCTTCCCGAAGGTCTGCCCGACAGCATCGCGGCCGCCTTCAAGCCCGAGCCGGATGAGCCGCTGGCCGTCTGCCTTGTCGAAGGCGGCAAGGACGCGCTGCTCAAGGCCTGCGCCGACATGGCCGAGCGTCCCGGGCCGATCGTGCCTGTCCACGCCGCGGGCCGTCCGGGGCCGGGGCTTGCCTGGCTGCTTGAGGAAGTGTCGGTCTCGATCAACACCACGGCGGCAGGCGGCAACGCCAGCCTGATGATGATCGACTGATCGTCTTTGCCACGATGAATGAAAAAGGGGCCGGGAAGCATTGCTTCCCGGCCCCTTTTACGTGGTCTCTGGTGAGCCCCCGCTCAGGCCATGGCGAGCGCGGCCTGGCGCTGGTCGCGGCGGTAGAGCGCGAGCGTGACGAGGTAGACGGCAAGGCCGCCAAGCGAGAGCACCGCACCGATCCAGCCTGTGGAGGGAAGGCCGAGACCCGCCGTGATGGCAAGGCCCCCCAGCCAGGGGCCGAGCGCGTTGGCGGTGTTGAACGCACTGTGGTGCGCGGCCGCGGCCAGAGCCTGCGCGTCGCCCGCCACGTCCATCAGGCGCGTCTGGAGGATCGTGCCGAGGCCGCCGCCAAAGCCGATGAGCAGGACGTCGATGGCGAGCAGCCAGACGTTCTTGACCACGAGCGGGAACAGGGCGAGGGCAATCGCGACCCACACGAAGGCGATGATCGCGGCGCGGTCCTGGTCGCGGTCGGCGAGCCAGGCCCAGAACAGGTTGCCCGCCGTCATGCCCACGCCATAGACCGCGAGGACCACGGGGACGAGCGTTTCGGGCGTCTTCGTCACCTCGATCATGGTCGAGGCGAGGTAGGTGTAGACGCAAAACATGCCGCCAAAGCCGATCACGCCGGTCAGCAGCGTGAGCAGCACCTGCGGGCGCTTGAAGGCGCCCAGTTCGCGTAAAGGACTGGCGTCGGGATCGGCACCGTGGCGCGGCGCGTAAAGCGCGACGAGCGCCATCGTGGCCATCGCGAGGAACGCGACGATGCCAAAGCCATAGCGCCAGCCCACGATCTGGCCGAGCAGGTTGGCCGCGGGCACGCCGATGATGGTGGCGATGGTCAGGCCCAGGAACACCTTGGCGACGGCCTGTGCGCGCTTCTTGGCTGGCACGAGCGAGGCCGCGACGAGGGCGGCGACGCCGAAGAAGGCGCCATGGGGGAGCCCGGCGAGGAAGCGGAAAAGGAGCAGCGTCGAATAGCTCGAGGCCATGGCGCTCAGCGCGTTGCCGACCGCGAAGATCGCCATGAGGCCGATCAGCATGGTGCGGCGCGACAGGCGCGCGCCCAGCACCGAGAAGATCGGCGCACCGACCACGACGCCCAGCGCATACATGCTGATCGCGTGGCCCGCCTGCGGGTCGGTCAGGCCAAGGTCGCGCGCGAAATAGGGGAGGAGGCTCATCGCGGCGAACTCGGTGGTGCCGATGGCAAAGGCACCCACGGCAAGCGCGAGAATGACGAGAGCCGGGTGAACCGGCTGGGAGGGGGGCAAGGTCTGTACGGTCATGTTGCGCCGCAATATAGGGCAAAGTCGGCTTTGGCTGGAGGGGGAAACCTTGCGGTTTGTGCGGGTGAATGCTGCAAATGGCGCAAGTGCCCGCGTGTGTAGCGCGACAAACAGGATGAGGATTGCGCGTCAATCAGGATGAGAATGTGATTGTCGCGGCGCGTCATTCAGTGCCGATTTTAATTGTCGCTGGCAAGGACCTCGTTCTCATCCTGATTGTCGCGGATGGTCTCGAGGACTTTCGGAGTGGTGTAGGCGGCAGGACGTCCAGCCCCGGTGCGGCGGGCCTGAGCCGTGCGCCGGCGATAACTTTCGACGTTCATCTCGAAGATCGTGGCGTGATGCACGAGCCTGTCGACCGCAGCGAGCGTCATTGCCGGGTCCGGGAAGACGCGATTCCATTCACCGAAGGGCTGGTTGGCGGTGATGAGCAAGGATCTGCGCTCGTATCGGGCACTGATCAGTTCGAAGAGGACGGAGGTTTCCGCCTGATCGCGTGAGACGTAGGCAAAGTCGTCGAGAATGAGCAGATGATATTTGTCGAGCTTGGCGATTGCGGATTCCAGCGTCAGTTCGCGGCGAGCGACCTGCAGACGCTGGACGAGGTCAGAGGTGCGGGAGAACAGCACTCGCCAGCCATTTTCCACCAACGCCAGGCCGATCGCCGCCGCCAGATGGCTTTTGCCGCCGCCTGGCGGGCCGAACAGGATGAGATTGGAACCCTGGTCGAGCCAGCCATCGCCGGCGCACAGGGCCATGACCTGGGCCTTGGAGATCATCGGCACGGCCTCGAACGCAAAGCAGTCCAACGTCTTGCCTGCCGGCAGGTGGGCTTCAGCCAGATGACGCCCGATCCGGCGGCGATCGCGTTCGGCGAGTTCATGTTCGGCAAGGGCTGCAAGGAACCGGCTCGCGGGCCATCCTTCCTTGTCCGCACGGGCCGCAAAATCTCCCCAGATATGCTTGATGGTTGGCAAGCGCAGTTCATTGAGCATCAGGCCCAGGCGCTGTGCGTCGATCATAGGAGCCGTGCTCATGCCGCTTCTCCCTGTTCGATCAGCCCGTCGTAGATCGAGAGCGAGACCATCTCGACCACGACTTCGGGCAAAGTGGCGGGATCGGGGCTGAAGCGGGCCCGTAGTGCCGACAGGCATGGGGTCCTGCGGATTGCGGTCCTCCTCCGAGGATATGGGCGAGCTCCGCCTCGCAGGCGCGCTCGTGGGCCATGGCCAGAAGCTCGACCATGATCCGGCAGGCTTCTTTCTCGCCCACAGCTTCCAGCAAGTGCTCGAACATGAGGCGGTAGGGCGCGCGGGGGAACAGGCTGTCACGATAGACCAATCCCCGTAGCGCCATCGGCTTGCGCCGCAGGGAATGAATGACATGGCGATAATCGACGACGTGGCCGTGCTTACCGTTCACACCGGCGCGGCCGCGCTGCAGGGTCATGAGCCTTGCCGCCGATGAAGACATCGAGACGGTCGTCGTAAAGGCGCACGCGCAGGCGATGTCCGATCAGGCGCGAGGGGACCGTGTAGAACACCTTGCGCAGAGTGAAGCCGCCCGAGGACGTCACCGTCACGAGGACTTCCTCGTAATCGGTAGTCCGTGCGTTCGGGAGGGATTGCAGCGCCTTGCGCTCAGCATCGATGCCGGGACCGTGGCGCCGGTTCCTTGCGGTCACGACTTCGTCGATGAAGCGGCGATAAGCGGCAAGGTCGGTGAAGTCGGTGGTCCCGCGCAATAACAGCGCGTCCTTGACTGCAGCCTTGATATGGCCGTGGGCGCTCTCGATCGCACCGTTCTCGTGGGCAATGCCTGTGTTGTTGCGCGTCGGCTCCATTCCATAATGGGCGCATAGGGCGTCATAGCGCTTGGTCAGGTCGGCCTTCGCATCTGCGTCCAGGTTGCGGAAGGCGGCCGACAAGCTGTCGGTACGGTGGAGCCTGGGCGCTCCGCCAGCAGACCAGAGCGCATTCTGCAGCCCTTCGGCGGGGCGACGAAACTCTCGCCGCCCAGAATGACGTGCCCATGTTCAAAGCCACCGCAAGGCAGGCGGAAGTGATAGAGCAAGTGATCCAAGGGGGCCCCGGCGATGGCGACGTCCAGATCGTTCATGCACGTAAAATCGGACATGCCGAGCCGTCCCGGTTCATGAACCTGCCTGAAGATGACTTCCCGATCCTGGCCGTTCAGAGCGCGCCAGTCGCGAATACGCCTCTCCAGGGTTCGTCGTGAGCCGAACTCGGTATCCGGGTACCGGCGGCGCAGTTCCTCGAAGATCGCGACAGGACGAAGACCGGGGGCGGCCTCCAGCATCGGCACGACGACTTCTTCGAAAATGCCTGATAGCGGATCAGGCCGCCGTCGGCCGCGCGGCGCCTGTCGCTGAGAAGGCAGGCGCGCATCCTGCAGCACCCGGTAGCCTGTCGCCGGGCTGAAACCGGCCTTGGCCGCCGCCAGGGCGACGGGATCGTTACGTCTGTGGGTCATGAAAAGTCTCACCTGATGATCGTTGATGTGTCGGCCCGCCACACGTCAGGTCCTCCTCCCTAGGAAAACCCAATGCATAGCGACCACCACGACCATCACAGGCACCCTTCAAAAGGCGCCCCCTGCGTTCCGGCATCGGCTACGGGCTACGCCCTTCGCCAATCCCGGAACGCAAGATTCTCATCTTGTTTGTCGCGCTTTCTCAACCTGAATGTCGCGCGACACGCGTGGCAGGTGCAAGTGCGATATGTTCGCGGGGCGTGGCTCGGGCGCGTGTCCGCCCACGGCTTGCGCCAGCTCGGGGTACGGGAAAGGAGGTGGCGAGGGCGGCCGCTCTCGCCATCCAGTATATGTGAAATTGTCCGTTAGACCGCGCTTGCGGGCGCACGGTGCTTCTGGCGGGAGCGCACAGTCGCGGCTAAGGAAGGCGTCCCGCCGGGCAAGTTGCTCCGGCGCGCGGTACTAGGGGAAATTTCAATGGGTGACGTGCGTATCAGTGTGCGGCCGGCACGTTCGGCAAACGCACAGAATCTTCTCTTGATGGTCGATGGTCAGATCCTCGATCTGGGCGAGGAGGAGGCGGCCGCAAGCCTGAAGCCGGGCGAGCATACGGTCTCGGCGATCCTGACCCGCAAGGACGGGGAGAGCGGCCCGGTCAGCGGCGAGGTCACGCTCCAGTCCGAAAACGGGGACGTGATCGACACGTTGCAGGTCGAAGTCGCCGACTGGGGCGAGATCAACCAGGTCAAGAAGACCATCCGCATCGGCTGACACGGCCCGGCGGCACGAAAAAAGGGGCGAGCCCAGGCCGGGCTCGCCCCTTTCTCATGTTCTGCGCGGCTGTTCTTCAGAACACCGGGTCGAAGCCGGGCGGCAGATCGCTGGCGGGGCCATTGCCCTCCTCGCCGGGCTTGTGGATGCCGCACTCGGTCTTGTCCCAGCCCCTCCAGCGGCCCGAGCGTGGGTCTTCCCCCGGCGCGACCTTGCTGGTGCAGGGCATGCAGCCGATCGAGGGATAGCCCTGTGCCACCAGTGGGTGGGGCGGCAGGTCGAATTCCTGGATGTAGGCCTCGAGCCGTTCGGGGGTCCAGTCGATCAGCGGGTTGATCTTGAGGCGGCCCTGCTCGTCGGTCGTGTCGATCTCGAAGCGGGGCAGGGTCTTGCGGGTGGACGACTGGAAGGCCTTGCGGCCCGTGATCGTCGCATCGAAGCCTGCGAGGGCCTTGGCCAGCGGCTTGACCTTGCGGATCTCGCAGCAGCCATCGGGATCGTAGGACCAGCGAAGGCCGCTCTCGTCCTTCTTGGCCAGTTCCTCTTCGTCGGGCGTCAGGTTGACGAGGTTCTTGAGGCCGAGGCGCTCCACGAGGTCGTCGCGGTAGGCGAGCGTCTCGGGGAAGTGCTTGCCCGTTTCCAGGAAAAGCACCGGCAGGTTCGGATCGATCCGGCTGACGAGGTGGAGGAGCACCGCGCTTTCCGCGCCGAAACTCGACACCTGCGCCACGTCGCCCGCCATGCCTTCCTTGAGCAGCGTCTCAAGCATCTCGCTCGTGTCGGTGCCGCGAAAGAGGCGGTTGAGGCGCACCGCGTCGGCCTCGACGAAGCGAGGGCCGGTCTCGATGCGGTCGCGGATGCGGCCTTGGGTGTCGTTCTGTTCGGTCATCGGGTGCTCCCTCCTGACAGCGGGGGTCTTACGCCGGGTGGCGCTTGGCCCAGATCGGCGCACGGCCATCGACGACCGTTGCCTGGTACACATTCTCCCAGCGCGCGAAGGCGGCTTCGGCATCGCGGGTGTTGAGCGGCTTTTCGGGTGCGAAGGCATCGAATCCGCAGCGGCGCATGTGGTGCAGCATGTCGATCACCAGATCGCCGGTGGCGCGCAGTTCGCCGGTGTAGCCCGCCTCGCGCAGGATGCGCGCGGAGGAGTAGCCGCGCCCGTCGGTCCAGGCCGGGAAGGCCACCTCGACCAGCGCGAGCCGGTCAAGCGCGGGCAGGAGGTCGCGGGCATCGTCGCTGGGCTCGATGCGCACGGCGGTGGCGTTGGACTGCTCGGTGAAGGCGCTGACCGTCACGGCGGGGTCATTGACCGCTTCGTCGTCGCGGAAGCGGAACTGTACATCAACCATAGATTGCCTCCTTGAACGGGGCCATGCCGATACGGCGGTAGGTGTCGAGGAAGCGCTCATCGCCCTGCTTGTTGGCAAGGTAGACGTCGATGGCCTTTTCGGTGGCGTCGACCACTCCGTCCTCGTCGAAGCCGGGGCCGGTGATCTTGGCGAGCGAGGTGTCCGCCCCTTCCGATCCGCCGAGCAGGAGCTGGTAGTTCTCCTTACCCTTCTTGTCGACGCCGAGGATGCCGATGTGGCCCGCGTGGTGGTGTCCGCAGGCGTTGATGCAGCCCGAGATCTTGAGCTTGAGTTCGCCGATCTCGGCCTGACGCTCGGCGCTGCCGAAGCGCTCGGAGATCTTCTGCGCGACGGGAATCGAGCGTGCGTTGGCAAGGCTGCAGTAGTCGAGGCCCGGGCAGGCGATGATGTCGCCCACGGTGTCGAGGTTGGGCGTCGAGAGGTCGGCCTTCTCCAGCTTCTGCCACAGCGCGTAGAGATCGCTCTTCTTCACGTGCGGGAAGACGATGTTCTGGGCGTGGGTGACGCGCAGTTCATCGAAGCTGTAATCCTTCGCCAGGTCGGCCATCAGGCGGATCTGGTCACTCGTCGCGTCGCCGGGAATGCCGCCGATGGGCTTGAGCGAGACATTCGCGATGACATAGCCGGGCGCCTTGTGGGCGTAAGTGTTGCGCTCCACCCAGAGGCGGAAGTCGGGATCGGAAAGGTCCAGCTCGTCCGACAGGCCGGTCTCGAAGGCGGGGTCGAAGAACATCGCCTGGATGCGCTCCAGCTCGGCGAGCGGCGGCTCGATCGGCTGGGAGAGCAGGTGCGCGAATTCGGCGTCCACTTCCTTCGAGTAGGCCTCAAGGCCCAGTTCGTGGACGAGGATCTTGATGCGCGCCTTGTACTTGTTGTCGCGGCGGCCGTAGCGGTTGTAGACGCGCACGCAGGCCTCGGCATAGGTGACCATCTGGTCGATGGGCACGAAGTCCTTGATCTTCTTGGCCACGAACGGCGTACGGCCCATGCCGCCACCCACGTAGAACTCGGCGCCGACCTCGCCCGCCTCGTTCCTGACGAGGTTGATGCCGATGTCGTGCAGGCGCATTGCGGCGCGGTCGATCTCGCTGGCGATGACCGCGATCTTGAACTTGCGCGGCAGGACCAGGAATTCGGGGTGGAAGCTCGACCACTGGCGCAGCAGCTCGGCGTAGGGACGCGGGTCGACGACTTCGTCGGCCGACGCGCCCGCGTACTGGTCCGAGGAGATGTTGCGGATGCAGTTGCCGCTGGTCTGGATGGCGTGCATCTCGACCTTGGCAAGATCCGCCAGCGCGTCGGGCGTGTCTTCCAGCTTGATCCAGTTGTACTGGATGTTGGTGCGCGTGGTGAAGTGCCCGTAGCCGCGGTCGTACTTGTCCGCGATATCGCCCAGCACCTTCATCTGCGCCGAGTTCATCGTGCCATAGGGCACGGCGACGCGCAGCATGTAGGCGTGGAGCTGGAGGTACAGGCCGTTCTGCAGGCGCAGCGGCTTGAACTGGTCCTCGGTCAGCTCACCGGCAAGGCGGCGGCGCACCTGGTCGCGGAATTCCGCGACGCGCGTGTCGACCATCTGCTGGTCGTATTCGTCGTACTTGTACATCAGATCACCCAGTTCACGGCGTTGGCGTCGGCGGGCTTCACCGTCAGGTCCAGGCGGACCGTCGGGCCAAAGGCGCGGATGCGCTCCTTGATGTGCGCAGGGCGCACGCCCTGTTCGTCCTTCTCGGCGTCGATCACGTAGGCCGAGACGGCGTTCTGCGCGCCTTCCTCGCGCGCGATGACCTTGGCGCCATCGTCCCCCACATCAGCGGCCTCATTGACATCGAGCGACCAGCCCACGCCGGTCCACCAGATGACGGCCCCGCTCTTGAGGTCATTTGCGGTCACGATCTTCACTGCTCTGCCTCCAGCGCCATGGCGCGAATGGTATGGTCGGCAAGGCCGCCCTCGATGCGGGCAACCTCGCCGATAACGATGAGAGCCGGGCTCTTGACGGCGTGGTCGGCGACCAGTTCGGCAAGTCCGGCAAGAGGGGCGCGCAGGACGCGCATGTCGGAACGGGTCGCCTTCTCGATGACGGCGACGGGAACATCGGGCGCAAGGCCATCGCCCATCAGCTTCTCGCTGATCTGCGCGGCGGTGGCGAGGCCCATGAAGATCACCAGCGTGCGGCCCTTGCCGGCAAGACCCGACCAGTCCTGTTCGGAGAGGCCCTTGCACTGGCCCGCGACGAAGCTGACGATCGAGGCGTGGTCGCGATGGGTGAGCGGGATCTGGCTGGCCGCCGAGGCGCCGAGCGCGGAGGAGATGCCCGGCACGACCTGCACCGGGACACCGGCTGCGCGGCAGGCTTCGGCTTCCTCGCCGCCCCGGCCGAACACGAAGGGATCGCCGCCCTTGAGGCGCACCACGTCCTGACCGCCAAGGGCTTCGGCGACGAGCAGGGCGTTGATGTCCTCCTGCTTCATGGTGTGGCGCGAACGGCTCTTGGCGACCGAGACGAGGCGGGCGCTCGGGCGCGCCATCTCGAGAATGCGCGGATCGACGAGGCCATCGTGGACGATGAGCGCGGCACCCATCACCAGCCGCGCGGCGCGCAGCGTGAGCAGGTCGGGATCGCCGGGACCGGCGCCGACCAGGTGGACGGTGCCGACAGGCCCCGCGTGGCCAGGAAGAGCGGAATGAACGGTCATGTTTCCCGACATGGCCAGCTTGCGAAGGCGATGCCAGCCAGAATGCCTTGGGCGTGCCCAAAGGCATCTTTAGTGCCCCTTGAAAAGGGCCGTTTCCGGGGCCTTGCAGCCTGGGTGCGGCCTGGGTGCGGCCTGGGTGCAGCCTCGGCGCCGGGCGCGGTGTCCTGTCCTCAGGCGGCGTCCAGAGGTGTCGCTGTGATGAGCGGGCCGTGGGGGCTCTCGCCGGAGGAAAGGCTGCCTTGGGCCACAAGCCGGCTTGGCGCATGGCCGGGCCGGCCCAGGAAATAGCCCTGGGCTTCGTGGCAGCCCTCGTTGACGAGAAGGTCGAGATGGCCTGCGGTCTCTACCCCTTCGGCCAGGACCGGGATCTGCAGCGACTGGCCGAGCCCGAGCACCGCGCGGATGATGGCCTGAGCCTGCTCGTTGCTGTCGGACTGGAGCAGGAACGACTTGTCGATCTTGATCTTGTCGAACGGGAAGGACTGCAGGGTGTCGAGCGAGGAATAGCCGGTGCCGAAGTCGTCCATGGCAATGGCGACGCCCAGGGCCTTGATCTGGCGCAGGTTGTGCAGGGCCCGAGCCTTGTCCGAGATGATCGAGGTTTCGGTGATCTCGAGTTCGAGGCGCCTTGGCGGCAGGCCGGTTTCGAGCAGGATGCGGGTGACCGTCTGGGCGATGTCGGGCTGGACCAGCTGGATGCCTGAGAGGTTGACCGCGATGCGCAGGTCGTTGTCCCAGAGGGTGGCCTCCAGGCAGGCCTGGCGCAGCACCCATTCGCCGATGGGCAGGATGATGCCGGCTTCCTCGGCGATGGGGATGAATTCGACCGGCGAGACCAGGCCGCGGGTCGGGTGATGCCAGCGCAGGAGGGCCTCGTAGCCCGAAAGCTCTCCGCCCTGGAGGTAGCACTGCGGCTGGTAGAGCAGCTCCAACTCGTCCCGCTCGACGGCCTGGCGCAGGTCACTGGCGAGCTTGCGCCGCGCCCGCGCGCTTTCGTCCATGCTCGGCTCGTAGAAGCACACGTTCTCGCCGATCTGGCCCTTGGCGCGGTACATCGCGAGGTCCGCGTTGTTGAGCAGTGTCTCGCGGTCGATGCCGTCATCCGGGAACGTCGAAACGCCGATGCTGGCGCCGAAATGAAGGGTCTGGCCTTCGTGCTCGATCGGCTCGGCAAAGCAGCGTTCGAGGCGGCGCAGGAACTCGGTGAGCTGGGTGTTCGTGGTGTAGATCTTGCCGGCGCCGAATTCGTCGCCGCCCAGCCGCGCGGCAAACTCGCCGTCGGCGAGGGTCTCGCTGAGCCTGCGGGCGATTTCGGCAAGGACGATATCGCCCCAGGCGTGGCCGAAGCTGTCGTTGATGTCCTTGAACCGGTTGAGGTCGAACACCGCGATGGCCAGCTTGCGCCCATGGTGGCGGGCGGTCGCGATCGATTCCTCCAGCCAGAGGTTGAGGCGGGTCCGGTTGGGCAGCCCGGTGAGCCCGTCGTGCAGCGCCATGTGCTCGATGCGCGCCTCGGACTTGCGCTGGTTGGTGATGTCATCGAAGGTCGAGACCCAGCCCCCGTCGGGCAAGAGGCGGCTGGCTATCGAGACGATGAAGTTGTCTGAATATTCGGCCATGACCGGGGACAGGCTGGGGTCGCGCAGGCTCATCTGGACGAGGTCGCGGGTCGTTTCCAGGTGATCGGGCACAAGCGACTGGCCAAGGCCGGAGGCGCGCGCGGCCTGGATCACCTCGTCCTGTGACATGCCGATCCGAAGGTCCTCCGGACCAAGGTCGTACATTTCCAGGAAGCGGGTGTTGAAGAGCGCCAGGCGTTCCTCGGCATCGAACAGGCACAGGCCCTGGTGCATGTGGTCGAGTGCGGCGTCGCGCTGCACGCCGATCGCGTTGATGCGGTCCTGCGCTTCCTTGTGCTGGGTGACGTCGCGGGTGATCTTGGCAAAGCCGATCGCCCGGCCTTTCTCGTCCTTGAGCAATTCGATCGTGACCTGCGCCCAGAAGCGCGTGCCGTCGCGGCGCATGCGCCAGCCTTCACCCGTGAACTTGCCAGTGCTCGCGGCAATCCCCAGGGCGCGTTCGGGAAGGCCGGCTTCGCGGTCTTCGGGGGTGTAGAAGCTGCCCAGTTGGCGGCCCAGGGCCTCTTCGCGGGTGTAGCCCTTGAGACGCTCTGCGCCTGCGTTCCAGCTGGCGACCCGGCCCTTGAGATCGAGAATGTAGAGCGCGTAGTCCGAGATGCCCTTGACCAGCAGGGTGAACTGGCGCTCGCTGGCGCGGATCACGGCCTCGGTCTTGCGCACGAGGATGACCACGGTGATGGCCAGTCCGACCAGGCCCATCGAGATCACGCTGACCGCGAAGGCCATGGCGCGCGGAGAGATGAAGTTGGTGTGGACGGGCAGGTTGGCAGGGATCACCGCAAGGCCGGTCATGCCGATGAAGTGCAGGGCCACGACGGACAGCGCGAGAAGCGCCGCAGCGCCCGCGAAGCTGACGTTGCCGTGGCGCTTGAGGCCGAGGTGAAAGGCGGGGAAGAGGGGGAGTACCGAGGCCAGGATCGAGGCGACGATATAGGTCCCGTCCTAGGTGATGCGGGCCGGCAGTTCGAGGCCCAGCATGCCGCAGTAGTGCATCGCGCTGACGCCGCTCCCGCACAGGATGGCGCCCAGCGTGATCGATGCCGTGTTGGGACGTCCCGTGTGCATCACGGTGGCGTAGGCCAGCGTGGACGTGACCACGACCAGGACAAGCGAAAGCAGCGTCAGGAAGGTGTCGTAGCCCATGATCACCCCCGGCGCGTAGCCGAGCATGGCGATGAAGTGCGTGGCCCAGATCCCGAAGCCCGACGAGACCCCGGCAAGGGCAATCCAGTTGAGGCGTTCGCGCCGCGTCGCCTCGCGGGCGTGACGCAGCAGCAGGACCGTGGTCGCGGCGGAGAGAATACAGATCAATCCGGCCACGATCACGAAGCGCACTTCATGCTGGTCCTGGATGCAGGAAAGAATCGCTAACACGAAAGATGCGCCCCAATTGTTTGCAGCGTACCTAGGGGCGTGCTGGTTACAGGATTGTAAACGTTGAATGCGCATGTAACGCTTCGGTTCCGCGTAGGCCGCAAGGGTGCAGGGCTTTGGGTGCTTTGCGGGTTCACCGGGTTAGCTGCCCTGCATGCAATTTCAGGGCCTCGCTAACGGAATCTTTACCCCGATGCGCCAGTGCTTCACCCCTTAGTGGAGTACCGTGACCTTGGCCATTGCCGCTCATTTCGATACCGTCGAGGACCCATCGGGGCTGGCGCGCGCGCAGCGTCGGCGCCTGTTCCTGGAAACCCGTGGTAAGCTGCCGTCCGGAAGCGAGGCGCAGGTCGCCATCCACAATTTCAGCGAGACCGGCGCGCTGCTGGAGACCGAGGAGAACCTCGAGATCGGCGAGACGCTCGAGATTGCCCTGCCCGAAGTGGGCGCGCTGCCCGCGCGCGTGATCTGGTCGAGCGGCCGGCTCTACGGCTGCGCCTTTCTCGGCCCGGTCCCTGAAAGCGCGCTGAGCGCGGTCGAACTGCGCAGCGCCATCCAGCTCCAGACCGGCGTTCTGCCGGCCCATCCCGCGCCCGAGACCACGGTCGGCGGGGAGAGCTTGGGCGAGCGCATCCACCGCCTGCGCAAGCTGCGCGGATTGACCCAGGGCGAACTTGCCAATCAGCTGGGCGTCAGCAAGCCGACCGTGTGGGCCTGGGAGCAGGGCCGGGCGCGCCCCATCGAGGAGCGCATGAGCGGGATTGCCGATGCCCTGGGCGTCCCCGTCGATGATCTGCGCCCCGACCGTTTCACACCGGGGCTCGCCGAACTCATCGCGCGCTGCCGCGAACAGATCGCGAGCGCTGTCGAGACCGCACCGGAAAAGGTGCGGATCATGATCGAACTCTAGGTAGCCGGGCGCAGGCGGTGATCGAGAAGCTCAATCTCCAGGAAGGTGTCGCGCTCTATCGGCTTTTGGCCGATGGCAGCGGGGACATCGTCGTCAAGACCGATCTCAAGGGGTACATCGTCGATGCCTCCCCCGCGATTGCGCAGCTCGGCTTCGATGTCGGCACCAATGCGCATGTCGGTGTACACCTGCTCGATCTCGTCGGCGAGGAGGGCAAGTCGCAGGTCGCCCACGCCCATGGGAGCGCGGTTGCAGGCGGCGAGGACGGGGCCTGGATCGAGGTTGCCGCGCACACCCCCGACCAGCGCGAAAGCTGGTACCGCTTCCGGGCGCGGGCCCTGCGCGACGAAAGCGGCGAGGTCTACGGCGCGATCAGCCTGATGCGCAGCATCGACGAGCAGCGCGAGCTGCGCGACCAGCTCTTCGCGGCGACCTACACCGATACGTTGACGCGCCTGACCAACCGGTCCGCGTTCGTCTCGATGCTCGAGCACATGCTGGGCAGCGAGATGAAGGGGTGCCTTGGCCTTTTCAGCCTCGACTTCTTCCGCTCGATCAACATGAAGTACGGCCAGCATACCGGCGATGCGGTGCTGCGCGTCTTCGCCGACCTGCTGCGCGAGATGCTGCGCGGCGATGACATCATCTCGCGGATCGGCTCGGAGCGCTTTGCCGTGCTCCTTCCGCGCACCACCGCCGAACAGGCCGAAGCGATCTGCTCGCGCGTAGTGACAACGCTGGCCGAGCGCCGTCAGAAGGTGGGCGAATGTGAATTCGCGATCACCGCCAGCGCGGGCGTCGCGCAGATCTCGGACGACCTCGATTCGACGATGGAGCGTGCCGAGATGGCGCTCTTCACCGCCAAGGCCAAGGGCCGCAACCGCCTTGAGATGGAGCGCCGCGACCTGCCGCGCTTCGTCGCCGCCCCCTCCGCCACCGGGCAGATGCACAACCGCCGCCACGACGACTGAACCGCCCCTGCGCGCGAAGCGCAATCGCCCGAGGGCGTCAGCTTGAGGCTCAGCGCCCCTCGCGGCCGCGCAGGGCCTCGACCAGATCGCGCAGCGCCTCGTTGGTGCGCAGGTTGATGTCGCGCTGGGGGAAGGGGATCTCGATGCCTTCCTCCTGGAACTTGTGCCACAGGGTCTTGAGGACCTCCGAGCGCACGTTGCCGATGCCTTCCTCGGGGTCGGTGATCCAGCAGTGGATGATGAAGTTCACCGAGCTGTCGCCGTAGGATTCCAGCCACGCGGTCGGCGGCGGGGCATCGAGGACGCGCTTCACCGAGCGGGCCGCTTCCAGCATCAGCTTCTCCGCACGGTCGATGTCGGAATTGTAGGAAATCCCGACCGGCACCTGGATGCGCACGTTGCGGCTGGAATAGGACCAGTTCTCGACCTGATTGATCATCAGGTTCTCGTTCGGGATCAGGTATTCCTTCTGGTCGCGCGTGGTCAGCGAGACCGCGCGGATGCCGATCCGGCGGATCTGCCCGAACGTGGAATTGCCCGCCTGGTCGGTGATCGCGATGACATCGCCTGGCTTGATCGACTTGTCCATGAGCAGGATGATGCCAGCGATCAGGTTGCCGAAGGTCTTTTGCAGGCCAAAGCCGATGGCCAGGCCGAACGCGCCCGAGAAGACGGTGAGCGCGGTGAGGTCGATCCCCAGCACGTCGATCCCGACAAGGATGGCAATGCCCCAGATGAGCAGGCTCAGCCCCTTCTCGATGAGGAGGCGCTGGGTCATGTCGAGCCGCGTCGCGCTGCTCAGCACCCGGTGCGAGAGTTTGCTTGTCATCCAGGCAATCGAGATGACGAGCGCCATGACGATGGCCACCACGGCCAGGTCCCAGAGCGAGAGGCGCGTGGAGCCGACCTCGATCGCGATGGCATCGAGTGTGTTGATGAAGCCGCCGATCGTGTTCGAGTGCGAGGCGACCGCATCGCGCAGGCCGTCCGCGCCCGCCAGTGGCTGTTCGACGTATTGGGTGACGGTGGGCGTCGGGGCGGGCGCGGTGAGGGCTTCGCCAGTGGCTTCGGGGTCGGGGCTCTCGCCCGCGGCCATCTCGTTCGCCATCATTGCGGCGGCCGCCAGTGCGGCAGTGACGTTCATGCGCCCTTCCAGGCGGCAAGCGCCTGTTCGATGTCGGCGATGAGATCGTCGGGATCCTCCAGGCCGATGGCGAGGCGCACGCCGTGCCGGTCGGCGGCTGCGTCGTTGGCGCTGACCGGGGGCCAGGGCATGACCGAGCGCGCGCTCTTGGGCTGGATCGGGAGCGCCAGGCTTTCATAGCCGCCCCACGAGAAGCCGATCCCGAACAGCTGGAGCGCGTCGACGAAGCGGTTGCGGTCCTCCATCGTGCCGCCCCGGAAGACGAAGCTGAAGAGGCCGCAGCCGCCGGTGAAATCGCGGGCCCAGACATCGTGGCCGGGCGCACCGGGCAGCATCGGGCACAGGACCTGCGCCACTTCTGCGCGCTCTTGCAGGAACTGCGCGATCTTGAGGGCGCTGGCCGCTTCCTGGCGCAGGCGCAGGCTCAGCGTGCGAAGACCCCGCAGGGCCAGCGCCGCGTCGTCGGGAGAGACGACATTGCCCAGCTGCTGCGCGCGCTTGCGCAGCGCTTCGTAGAGTTCGGGGCCCGCGCTCGCAGAGCCCATCATCAGGTCCGAGTGCCCACCCACGTGCTTGGTGAGCGCCATCAGCGAAATGTCGATGCCCTTTTCCAGGGCCGCAAAGCCGAGCGGGCTCGCCCAGGTGTTGTCGAGCACCGAGATCGCACCCTTTTCGCGCGCGATGCGGGCCAGTTGGGGCAAGTCGCACATCTCCATGGAGAGGCTGCCCGGCGCTTCCAGCAGGACGGCGCGGGTCTTTTCGCAGAAGGCTGCGGTGTAGGCCTCGATATCGAGCGGGTCGAAGAAGCGCGTCTCCACCCCGAAATCGGCGAGGAGCCCGGTGCCCATCGAACGCGAGGGGTCGTAGGCGTTGTCGCTGATGAGCAGCACGTCGCCGGGTTTGAGCAGCGTGAGCAGCACGCCCGAGATCGCCGCGACACCCGAGGGGTAGATGACCGTTCCGGCCGCCCCCGGTTCAAGCTGGGTCAGCGCCTCGCACAAGGCCCACTGCGTCGGGCTGCCGCGACGGCCGTAGAAGAAGCGTCCGTCCTCATTGTACTGGCTGCCCCGTGCGAGCGCGGCGGTGTCCTCGTAAAGGTGGGTCGAGGCGCGCCAGACTGGCGGGTTGACGACGGCGCCTGTCCATTCCTTGCGCCGTCCCGCACCCACGACCCGGGTGGCCGTGCGCGTGGTCTTCAGATCCGTGCTGTCGCTCAAGTTCAACTCCGCGCCTCGCTTGGGGAGGCTTCGTGTGAGGGGGATGAGCGCGCAGCCTAACCGGGCGCGCCCGCGAAATCGAGAGGCAAGAGATGCTTGCGTCGCCCGGCCGCGATTTCGCGCACGTCGAGCACGGCCATGTCGCGCGGGCCGGTGTCGATGCGGATGGGCGCGAGGGCGGAGGTTGGGGCATCGGCGCCCGCGCGGCCCGGCTGGCCGACCGTGAAGACGAGCCCTAACCCGAGTTCGGGCTGGTCCGTGCGCGCCTCGGGGTGGCCCATGTCGGCGACGAGCGCGAGGCGCACGAGCGGTACGAAGAAGCGCGCATTGCCTTCATTGACCGCGCGGATCGCGCTCAGCGGGAGTTGCAGTTCGCCCTCGTGCACGATGTCTTCCCCCTCGGCGAGGCGCGGGATCGCGGCGATCACGGGCAGGCTTTCCAGCGCGGGCGCGAGCTGCTCCTCGCGGCTGGCCGATCCGTGCGCGGAGGTGAGGTCGGCGTGGAGGTTGGCGGGCGGGATCTCGGTCAGCGCGCGCAGCGAGAAGCGGAAGCGCAGCGAGGCGTAGACCAGCGAGAGGCGCAGCGAGACGGCCTCGAAGGCGATCTCTCCGTGTGCCCGCGGGCGGCTGGAAGCCGGAGCCGGGGCGGGCACCGGAGCCGGATTCGCAGCAGGCGGGGTCACGTCCGCGGATGGTGTCGGGGCGGCTGCGGGGCGCGGTGTCGGCCGGGGCGCGGGACGCGGTGCGGGCTGGGGCGCCACCTTGCGGCCCTCGTCCTTGCGCCGCGCGCGTGCGAAGCCGCCGAGAAGAAGCAGCGCCAGCAGGCCGGCAGGAAGAGCCCACCACCACAAGGGCCATGCCTCGGACGTGGCTGCGGGAAGCGCGGGCGTGGGAGATACAGGATCGGGCGGAGCGGGGCTGCTGGTGGTCTCGGTAGCCTCGGCTTCGTCCGGTGTCGGTGTGGCGCGGGGCGCGGCGGGTGGCGGCGCAGTCTCCTGCGCCGGGCGGGCGTGTCCAGGGCCGCTGGGCTCGGGACGAGGCCGCTCGGACGGGGTGGGGGAAGGGGCTTGCCGGGCTGCCGGGCGTGCGTCGGTCGGGAGTGCGGGCGAAGGCTTTGCCGCAGGCGTCGGCGCAGCGGATGGCGATGGGGTGGGCGCAGCTGGCGCGCGGGTCTGTGTCGGGATGGGAAGGGGCGGCAAGGGCTGCACGCCGCCCGGCAGCGTGGTCGGGTCCTCCGGATCGACCGGCCCGGCCACATCGGGCGCGCTCGGACTGGCCGGGCCAGCGGGCAGGCTCCAGGGCGCGCGCTCCTGTGCGGATGCGGCCTGTGCCAAGGACAGCGTAAGCAGCGCAAAGGCGCTGGCGGTGGTGACCTGATCGATTCCCCTCATGCCTCTCTCCCAAACGTGCGCGCGGTGAACCGTGTCTTAATGCCTGCGCCGTGGTCGTGGGCGGCGCGATGGACAGTTGCGGTTGCGAGACCTCTTGCCTCGCACGGCCTCCCGGTCCATGCGCAGGAGCATGAGCGATACACCCTCTTCCCCGTCGCTGGCGCCCGTGCATCTGGGCCAGCAGAGCGCGCTTCCCGCTTCCCCTAAGGAGGCGGTTCTCGACTATGTGCCCAATCCGCGGGCCAAGTCCCTCTATCTTGTCCGTTTTGCCGCGCCCGAGTTCACCTCGCTGTGCCCGGTGACCGGCCAGCCCGACTTCGCGCACCTCGTCATCGACTACGCGCCGGGTGAAACCATCGTCGAATCGAAGAGCCTCAAGCTCTTCCTTGGCTCGTTCCGCAACCACAACGGCTTCCACGAGGACGTGACGGTGGGGATCGGCCAGCGCCTGTTCGACGAGATGAAGCCCCACTGGCTGCGCATCGGCGGCTACTGGTACCCGCGCGGTGGCATTCCCATCGACGTGTTCTGGCAGTCCGGTGCAGCGCCCGAGGGCCTGTGGGTGCCCGACCAGGGCGTGCAAGGATATCGCGGCCGGGGGTGATGCGGGCTGGGGTTGCCAGATTCGTGTAACGTAGAAGATGAAGTTCCGAGGGCCATCGCCCTCGGGCTCCCCAAGCCTTTGAAAGATTGCGCTTGTACGCGCTTTTTCTCGAGAAGCGAGACGCTCGCAGCGGCCGAAGGCGGTTCGTGCGGCGTGAGAAATAATCTTTGATGTCCTGTTCCGCCCCTTGTTGGACGGACAGCAGGCAGAACAGGCGGCTTGCCAACCTTTCACCGCCTTCGTCATTCCCGCGAAGGCGGGAATCCAGTAGCAACCTCGCCATGAAGGATACCTTCGCGCCCTCAGTCTACATGCTTGCCTCGGGCCGAAACGGCACGCTCTACACCGGAGTTACGTCGAATCTGATCCACCGCGTCGCCCAGCACCGCAGCGATCATTTCGATGGCTTCAGCACTCGTTATGGAACCAAGCTTCTGGTTTGGTTCGAAATGCACGCCACGATGGAACATGCGATCAAGCGAGAGAAGCGGATCAAGAAATGGAACCGGGGTTGGAAGCTCCGACTGATCGAGGAAGGCAATCCACAGTGGCGTGACCTGGCAACGGATCTGGGTTTTGAAGCAATGCGCTGATCTGGATTCCCGCCTTCGCGGGAATGACGAAGAGTTGGATGCCCACTCATGCGGCGGCAATCGACTTTACCAGACCGTGATCGGACGTTCCGCTTCCCACCCATCCCAGATGCCGCATTTGACGACCAATTCACGCACGCATGGTCAGTTCTGCGCGAACTGAACCTTGCCGACACGGGTGAGATCCACTTCTCCGGTGCCCAGCGCGGCAAGCTGGGCGGAAGGGAGGCACTGGGCGTAGACGGTCGGCGCATCGGCGCGCAGGGCCGCGTCGGTCTCCAGCGCGTCTTCGAGACTGCGGTCGCATTCGGCCCGCGTCTGGAAGGTCGCGACCGGGGCCTGCGCCTCGAGGCGGCGGCACGCGGTGCCATCGTCACTGCATCCAAACAGGGCAAGGGCGATCAGGGTGGCGCTCATCGGTGTGTCTCCTTCCTTCCCCAAGACAACGGGGGCGCCCGCCAAAAGTATCCCGGAATTCTGCGAAAAATTCGGGAACTTTTGCCAAGGGAATGAATTCGCGCAGCTTTTTGTCGGTCGGTGAGCGGACTCGTGTGTGCGACGAGCCGTTTTGCCGGGGCCGCATGTCGTGGTCACCAGAGAGCTGCTCCCAAGTGCGTGCAATCTCTCGGGAATGGTGAACTCTACACTGGAACCCGTGGGGCTTTGGCGCGTATTAAGGCCCGCATGGACCATACCAAAGCCAAACTCATCATCCGCGAGGCCACGGTCGGGGACGCCCCCGCGATCGCGGCGCTGTCCGTCAAGGTCTACGGCAAGGCCGACGCCTTCACCCGGGCCGAACTGCGTGGGCAGATCATCAACTTCCCCGAAGGCCAGTTCGTGGCCGAGTACGAGGGCGTGATCGTGGGCCACTGCGCCACGATGATCATCACCACCGCGCTCGCCTTCAAGCCGCACACCTGGGAAGAGATCACCAACGGCGGCTACGGCCGCATCCCGGACCCCGACGGTGACGTGCTCTACGGCTTCGAGGTCTGCGTCGACCCGGACTACCGCCGCCTGCGCATTGGCCAGCGCCTCTACCGCAAGCGCAAGGAACTGTGCCAGCACTTCGAACTGAAGGGCATAGCCTTTGCCGGCCGCATGCCTGGCTATTACCGCCGCAAGCGCACCTTCCCCAACCCGTCCGACTATCTCCAGGCCGTCATCGACAAGAAGGCCAAGGACCAGGTCATCAATTTCCAGATGAACGGCGGGTACGAGCCGCGCGGGATCCTGCGCGACTACCTGCCCAAGGACAAGGAAAGCGGCGGCAACGCGGTCCTCATGTACTGGACCAACCCGCTCGCCCCGCGCGACACCGGCAAGGCCGTGCCCGGCCTCAAGGAGCGCGTGCCCTCGCAGGTGCGCGTGGCCACCGTCCAGTTCATGATGCGCAAGATCTCCTCGCGCGACGATTTCGAGGAGCAGGTGGAATACTGGGTCGATGTGGCGGCGGACTACGAGAGCGACTTCGTGGTCTTCCCCGAGCTCTTCACCCTCGCGCTGCTCTCGGTTGAGGAGAAGAAACTCCAGCCGGTCGAGGCGATCGAGAAGATCTCCACTTACACCAAGCGCTTCGTCTCGTTCATGCAGAACATGGCGGTGAGCTACAACATCAACATCATCGGCGGTTCGCACCCCACCCGCGTCGAGACCGAAGACGGCAAGAGCGAGATCCGCAACATTGCCTACACCTTCCTGCGCGATGGCTCGGTGCACGAATCGCAGAAGCTCCACCCCACGCCGTCCGAGGCAAAGTGGTGGAACATCAAGGGCGGCTATGGCGCCAACGTCATCCCCACCGACTGCGGCCCGATCGGGGTCATGGTCTGCTACGACAGCGAGTTCCCCGAACTGGCCCGTCACCTCGTCAACCAGGGCGCGCTCATGCTCTTCGTGCCCTTCTGCACCGACGAGCGGCGCGGGTACCTGCGCGTGCGCTACTGCTGCCAGGCGCGCGCGGTGGAGAACCAGTGCTACGTCGTCACCTCGGGCGTCGTGGGCAACCTCCCCAACGTCGAGAACATGGACGTCCATTACGCCGAAAGCGCGATCCTGACGCCCTCGGACTTCCCGTTCTCGCGCGATGGCGTGGCGGCCGACACCGCGCCCAACACCGAGACCATCGCGATTGCCGACCTTTCGCTCGATTCGCTGCTGACCGCGCGCCAGTCGGGCGCGGTGCGCAACCTGCGCGACCGTCGCTTTGACCTCTACCGTGTGGAGTGGACACAGGCGCAAGGGTAAGGCAAGGCCAAGTCCATGATCCTTCCCGGCTTTCACGCAGCGAGTGCGATGCTCATCGCGCTCGCCATGTTCTATGGCTTCTTCAATGGAAAGCTGCGGGTCGAGATCGTCTCGCTGCTGACCATCGCGGCCATTGCCCTCCTGCTCTACGTCATGCCGATGCCTGGCGAGACCAAGTACGCCGGGCTTGAACTGGCGTTCCAGGGCTTCGGGCACTACGCGCTGGTCACCATCTGCGCGCTGATGATCATGGGGCGGGGGCTGGTTGTGACCGGCGCGCTCGATCCGGCGGCGCGCGCGCTGGCGCGGGTCTGGCAATTCAACAAGAGCCTGGGCCTGCTCTTCACGCTTGTCGTGTGCCTGTTCATGTCGATGCTCATCAACGACACGCCCGTGCTCGTGCTGATGATCCCGATCCTGGCGCAGATGGCGACGCGCGGGGGCATGCCCGCTTCCAAGACGCTGATGCCGGTCAACGCGGCGATCCTCATCGGCGGCATGTCGACGACCATCGGCACCTCGACCAACCTGCTTGTCGTCTCGATTGCGCAGGACCTGGGGATGCGCACGCTTTCGGTGTTCCACTTCACCCCGATCGTGCTGATCTCGGTGCTGGTGGCGCTGCCGTATCTTTGGCTGGTCATGCCGCGCCTGCTGCCCGACAACACCAAGCAGGTCTCGGTGGAGAGCCGCCGCTTCCTTGCCAAGCTGCGCCTCTCCGACGATGCGCCGATGCGCGGCAAGACCATCGAGGAAGCGCGCGGGAACCTGCCCGAGGACGTGCGCGCCTGGCTGCCGCCGGGCAACCGCAGCCACGTCGGGCGCCGCCTTCTGGCCGAGGGCACCTACAAGGGCCTCCAGGAGGCCGCGCGCACGCTCTCGGCCACGCTGGCGCCGCGCTGGCTGACCGAGCGGATCAAGGCCGATTCCACGCGCTCGCGCGAGGACCTGATGGTGGCCGAGATGATCCTCGCGCCCGATTGCCGCCTGATCGGTCTCACGCCCAGTACCGCTGGGTTCGAGGGCGTGGCGATGCTGGGCATCCACCACGTCCACCAGCCCCTGCGCGACACCCGCGCGCACACGCCCGACACCGCCATGGCCGAAGGCGACGTGCTCCTGATGATGGGCATGCCCGAGGACCTGCGCGCCTTTGCGCAGGCCGAGGGGCTACTCCAGATCGAGGGCGGCGAGGAGATCACCCGTTCGGGCAAGGCGCTGCTCGCGGTCGCGATCATGCTGGGCTCGGTCGGTCTGGCCAGCTTCGGCCTCGTGCCCATCGCGATCTCGGCGCTGGCGGGCGCGATCCTCATGTTCGTGACGGGCTGCGTGCGCTTCGAGCGCGTGGGCCGGGCGCTTTCGGCCAAGATCATCGTCCTGGTCGCCAGTTCCATCGCGCTCGGGCGTTTCATCCTGGTTTCGGGCGCGGCGGAATGGCTCGGCCAGATCCTCTCGAGCGGCCTCCAGTACCTGCCGCCCGCCGGCGTGCTCGCCGCGATCATGGTCTTCGTGACCCTGATGACCAATTTCGCCTCGAACACCGCGGCCGCCGCCGTCGGCACGCCGATTGCCTTCAATATCGCCAAGCAGTTGGGCATGCCCGAAGAGCCGCTGGTGCTCGCCGTGCTGTTCGGCTGCAATCTGTGCTACGCAACCCCGGTCGCCTACCAGACCAACATGATGATCCTCACCGAAGGCGACTACACCTTCAAGGATTACCTGCGTTCGGGCGTGCCGCTCGTGCTCATCATGGTGGCCGCGCTCTCGACCACGCTGGTCTTCTGGTACGGGATCTGATCGGTCCGGCTGCGGCCCGAGAGGAGCGCTTCACGCAGGTCCTCCGGGCTCGGCAGGTCGAGCGCGTCGAGGTCCGCCACGCCCACGATGGCATCCTCGCCATAGCACTCGGCCAGCGCGATGGTTTTGGCCCGCACGTGCTTGTTCGTCTCCAGTGAGTAGAACGCGGTGACCGTGGGGAGTTCGGGGTCGCCGGGGCACTGGTCGACGACGAGCGCGATGCGCGCGGAACGCAGCTGCACGAACGAGCCCACCGGATAGACCCCGAGCGCTTCCTTGAAGCGGGCGAGGATCTCGGTGTCGAGCGAGCCCGACAGGCCCATGAGGGTTTCCATGGCCTCGGACGGGTCGAGCGCGCGCCCGGTGACAGCGCCCGAGACGATCAGGTCATAGCTGTCGCAGATCGCGGCCATGCGCGAGAAGACGTCGAGGTCGCGGGTGTCGAGCGCCTGGGGATAGCCCTCACCATCGAGCCGTTCGTGGTGACGCATGACCGCTTGCAGCACTTCCTCGGGCACGTCGCCCGCCGAGGCGAGCATCTCGCGCCCGATCAGGCAATGGCGGCCCAGCAGTTCGCGCTCCTCGCCGCGCGCAGGGGAAAGGACGGCCTGGGCAACCTCGGGCAGATCGGCCTCGACCCGCGCGAGGCCGACGTCGAGGAGAAGCCCGGCAAGTCCCGCGAGGCGCATTTCGCCCGGTGGCAGGCGCATCTGCCGGGCGAGCGAGACCATCAGCGCGCTGACCGCCAGCATGTGGTGATAGGTCGCCTCGCTCTCGGCCTTGCAGCGCATGAGGCCCGAGAAGGCGTAGGGGTTGCGCTGGATCGAGGCGAAGATGTCCTCCACCACCGGCGCGACATCGGCCACGCGCGGCGCCTTGCCCAGGCGCGCCTCCAGGAAGACCCTGGAGATGATCTTGTTGGCCTTGCCCGCAAGCCGCCGGGCCGAGCCGAATTCGCGGGTGAGGGGGACAGGCCCCGAGGCGGTGCGCGGGGAAGGCCGGGCGGGCGGTGCCGGGAAGACTGCGGCGGGTGGCGATGCGGGGGCCGGCGCGGGCGTGGCCACCAGCGGACGGCGCAAGGGGCGAACTGGCGCGGGCGAGGACGCGGCGGTTTCATCGCCGGGCAGGTCGCGGCCCTTGTCGGTGTCGATGACGATGGCGTCGAGCCCGCTGGCGCGCAGTTCGCTGCACCGCGCGGCGTCCTCGACCACGAAATGCGCGCGCCAGAAGGGGTGGGCGAACCAGTTGCCCTGGAAGGCGTGAATGTACATGCCCTGCTCGACCTGCGAGGGCGCGATGCGCTTGAGAACCATGGATGAACTGTCCCTGTGCCGGGGGGCGATGGTGTCAGGACATCGTCTCTTTCCCGTGATCGCGCGGCCTGGGGGATCTACGTGGTCGAGGCGCCGGACGAGGCCATGGACAAGTGGCTGGCAAGGCGGCACCATCGCGCGTGGGAAGGCTCCGCAAAGAGGGCCGTGGTCGCTATCCTGCCTCTGGGAGATGGTCTTCGTGTTCAGCGCTGTCGGCCTTGTTGCCGCTCTTGCTCTCCTCATTCTCCTGACCGTGCGCGGGGTGCATATCCTGCTCGCCGCGCCCGCCTGCGCGGCGGTGGTGGCCGCGACCAGCGGTCTGGCCTTCCTGCCGCCGCTGGCGGTTACGGGAGAAGGGGACTTCGCGACAAGCTACATGGCCGGGTTCACCAGCTTCTTTGCCGACTGGTTCTGGATGTTCCTGCTCGGCGCGATCTTCGGCGAGGTCATGGCCGCGAGCGGGGCGGCGGCGAGCGTGGCGCGCGGCGTGGTCGCGCGCATCGGCCTTCGCCACGCGGTTCTGGCCGTGGTCGCGGCGGCGGCACTTCTCACGTATGGCGGGGTCTCGGTCTTCATCGTGGGGTTCGCGGTTTATCCCCTCGCGGTCCATCTCTTCCGCGAGGCGGACCTGCCGCGCCGGTTCATCCCGGCCGCGCTCGCCTTCGGGTCGGTCACCTTCACGATGACCAGCGCGGGCTCGCCCGAGATCCAGAACCTGATCCCGATGCAGTACCTGGGCACCGATGCCTATGCGGCCTGGCCGGTCAGCCTGCTGGTCGCGGGCCTGATGGCGGGGCTGGGCTATCTCCTGCTCGACCAGATGGTGCGCCGAGCGCAGACGCGCGGCGAGCGCTTCGAGGCGCGCAAGGGGGATAGCGCGCACGATGACCATCCGCACCTTCCCCCGCCGCTGCTGTGCCTGGTACCGCTCCTTGCCGTGCTGGGCGTTTTCCTGCTGCTCCAGTACCCGCAGGGCGTGCCGGGGCTGGCCTGGGCGCTGCCGCAGCAATCGCTGGGCAAGTGGGCGCTGGTGGTGGCCCTGGGCGCGGGATGCCTGCTGGCGCTGGGCGTGGGCTACCGGGCCCGCGCGGCCATGCCGGGCGCGTTCACGCGCGGGGCGGGCGGGGCCGTGGTCGCGATCACCAACACCTGTGCGGTCGTCGGCTTCGGGTCGGTTGCCGCGCTGTCGCCCGCCTTCCAGATGGCGCTCGCGGCGCTGCAGGGTCTACCGGGTGATCCCCTCATCGGCGCGGCCGTGGCGGTGACCGTGATCGCCGCGCTGACCGGCTCGGCCTCGGGCGGGCAGACCATCGCCCTGCCGCTGCTCGCGCCCGGCTATCTGGAAGCCGGAGCCGACCCTGCGCAGCTCCACCGCACCGTCGCGATCGCCAGCGGCGCGCTCGATAGCCTGCCGCACAACGGCTATGTCGTGACCACCATTCGGGCGATCTGCGGGGAGACCCACAAGGCGGCCTATCCGGCTCTCGGCGTGCTGACGGTGCTTGTGCCGCTGCTCGGTCTCGCCCTTGCCATCGGCCTGTTTGTCCTGATCTGAGGCGCGGAGTTAACGCTAAAAAAAGGATATTGCGTCGGATTATACTCGCGTCCAATAGTTAGACGTTCGAGATTATGGAAAAAATGAACTCGCAATGACAAAGATACCAAGCGAAGCGGTGAGCGAGCGCGTGGCCGCAATTCTGGCCCGGCGCATCCTGTCGGGCGAACTGGCGCCGGGCCTGCGGATCAAGCAGGACGAACTGGCCGCCGAACTGAACACGAGCCGCATCCCCGTGCGCGATGCGCTGCGTATCCTGGAATCGCGGGGACTGGTGACGATGCGGGCCAACACCGGCGCGCGGGTCGTTGCGCCCGCGCGCTCGGACATTGCCGCCGCGTTCGACATTCGCGAGCGTCTGGAGCCGCTGCTGCTGGCCGACAGCATGGCCAACTTCGGCGCGGAGGACGTTGAGGCCCTGCGCGCGGTCGTGCGCGCAGGCGAGACCGCGACAACGCCTGAGGACATGATCGAGCACGGGCGCGAATTTCACTGGATGACCTACAGCCGTCACACCTCGACCCTGCTGGCGACTATGGTCGAGCGCGTCTGGGACGTGGGCCAGGCTTTCGTCCTGGGCACCTGGAAGACGATGGACGCGGTCGCCGCCGAGCATGCGCGCCAGGATCATCTGCGCGAGCACCACATGCTGTGCGAGGCCATCGCCCGGCGCGAGCTGGAAACCGCCCAGGCCGCGCTCGTTCTCCACGTACGGCGCATCCGCGCGGTCGTGCTGGGCCAGGTCGAGGCCATGCACAGGGCGCAGGCCGCCCGGGTCTGAAATCCGCCTGCGGCGCCGTCAGGGCGCCGAGAAGCTTTCCTCCAGAGCCGCCGCGCGCGCCGCGGCCTCGCGCTCGGCGCGCTGCGCTTCGAGGCGCGAGGGGCTGGTCGCGTAGACCGCAATCGTCGCGGTGATGGCGCGGGGGCTGGCGGGGGGGCTGGTACGGGCCCCATCCTTGGCAGGCGCCTGCGAAGTCTCGGGCGGGGGGGCGACCGCGCCATCGATCTGCGCGGCAATCCCGGCATCGGCGAGCAGGCGCGCAAGCGCCGTCAGCCGCGCATGATCGGCGCCGGAAATCGTCACTTCACCAAGTCCCCAGCGCTGGAGCGCCCAGATGCCGAGGTCGGTTGCGATGGCGTCCTCGGGAACCTGCGCGTCCTCGCTCGCCTCCAGCAGGACGGTAAGGCGCGGCTGGGGCGGGGGCATCAGGCGCACGGTCCAGCCGTTGACGCCCTGGCTCGCCGCCTTCTCGGTGGCGCGGTAGTCGGCCAGGGTCCAGTCGGGCGCGGGGACGGGCTCGAGGTAGACCATGCGCTGCGCGCGGTCGGTCCAGATCGAGCGGGTCGGCAGGCCAACTTTCTGGCGGATCGCCTTGTAGGGCGGAACGTCGGCGGCAATGCCCGCGGTCGTGCGCTCCATCGCGGCATCGACCATGGCCTGCGTCTGCGAGCGCACGTCGGCGGCGAGCACCTGCTGCAAGGAGACATCGACGTCTTCGCCCAGGGTTTCCTTGAGCGCGTTCTCGGCGGCGATCTCGGCGTTGCCGGTGTAGCTGGTGGCAATGACCAGCGCCTTGACCTTGGGCGAGCCCAGCAGGCTGGAGCTGACGTCGAGTTGGGCAATGGTCACGCCCCTCTCGCCGCAGGCCGCGATGATCGCTTCCTGCGCGGCCGAGCGGATGCGCGCCTCGTTGGTGAGCTTCATCAGCGTCATCGTGAGCGGGGTGGCGAGCGCGAGGAAGGCGGCAACAAGGATCGTCGCATAGCGGGGCGTCCACTCGACCTTGCCGAAGGGCCGCGCCGCGCCCGAAAGCCGCGCGATGAGGGCAAAGGCGAAGGTGATCGCGGCAAGGTTGGTCAGGAACAGGAGCAGCGCGCCCAGCGCGAACATGGGCTGGAGCACACCGATGCCATAGCCGATGACGGTCAGCGGGGGCATCAGCGCGGTTGCGATGGCAACCCCGATGGCGGTGCCGCCCTTGCCGATCACGGTCGAATAGCCGCCCGCGATGCCCGAGAACAGCGCGACCGCAAGGTCGAGCAGGTTGGGCTCGGTCCGCGCGAGGATTTCCGGCGTGGCGTTGCGGATGGGCGAGAGCCAGGTGAGGACGATGCCGGTGGCAATGCCGATGCCGGCACCAATGGCGACGACGCGGATCGAATCGCGGATGCGGTGCCCGTCGAGCGAGGCAAAGCCGAAGCCCATGGCCGCAATCGGGCTCATCAGCGGGGAGACGAGCATCGCGCCGATAACGACCGCGGTCGAGGACTGGAGCAGGCCCAGGATCGCGATGCCCGCCGCGAGCGCGCACATCAGCACGTAGCCGTGGGTGAGCTGGCCCTCCTGGCGGACCGTCTGGCGCAGGTCATAGGCCTGGTCCGGGCTGAGTTCGGGCAGGAGCACCGCGTGCGCGAACTTGACGCGCAGCACGTGGAAGAACGCCTCGCCCCGGCGCACCCAGTGCGGGCGGGCCGCCCACATCTCGTTGATCGGGCCCTTGGGCGTGAACGGAGCCTCGGTGTCGGGGCCGCTTGTGCCATCGCCGGGAAGCTGGGTCTCGGGCATGGCCGGATCAGGACCTTGGGCGGTATCAGGACCTTGGGGGGGATTGGTCGATGTCACTGGGAGGGTTACCCGACTTGGGCCGTGCGCGCATGGCGCGACTGGATGGTGGAAATGAGGCGGGCGATGGTGCCGCCCTGGATGACGACCGCGAAGACCACGACGATGTAGGTCACCGCGAGCAGCTCGGAGCGGATCTCGGCGAGCGGGAGCGAGAGGGCCAGCGCAATCGAGATACCGCCGCGCAGACCTCCCCAGACCAGCGTCGGGAAGGCGAGGGGGCCCATGTCGATAGCCCGCTTCATCGCCAGCAGCGGCGCGCCGACCGCCAGCGCGCGGGCCAGAAGGACGATGCCCACGGTGGCGAGCCCCACCAACATGTAGCCCGGCTCCAGGTCGAGCGCGATGACCTCGAGGCCGATCAGGAGGAACAGCACCGCGTTCAGGATCTCGTCGATGAGCGCCCAGAACTTGATGACGTGGTCGCGCGTGGTGTCGCTCATGGCATGGGCGATCCCGGCGTTGCCGATGATGAGCCCGGCAATCGCCATCGCGACAGGGCCGCTGACGTGGGTCGCCATGGCCAGGCTGTAGCCGCCCATGACAACGGCGAGCGAGATCATCACCTCGATGTTGTATTCATCGATCGACTTCATCGCGGCATAGCCGATGCCGCCTACCGCAAGGCCCAGGACCGCGCCGCCCAGCGCCTCGCGCGCGAAGTGGCCGAGCGCGAAGGACCAGGTGAATTGCTCCGTGCCGGTCGCGAGCGCGATGAGGATGGTGAAGACGACAACGCCGATGCCGTCGTTGAACAGGCTTTCCCCCGCGACGGTCGCCTGGAGCGTCTCGGGCATGGCCGCGCGCTTCATCACCGCCATGACCGAGACCGGATCGGTCGGGCTGATGAGCGCCCCGAAGACGAGGCACCAGGTGAGCGGGACCGGGATGCCGACGGCCAGCGAGAGCGCGTAGAACCCCGCGCCGACAAGCCCGGTCGAAAGGAGCACGCCCACGGTGCTGAAGACCAGGATCGGCAGCGCACCTTTTCGCATGTGTGCCCAGCTGACGTGCATCGCGCCCGCAAAGAGCAGGAACGAGAGCATCCCGTCCATCAGTGTCTTCGAGAAGTCCAGGTCGGCGAGGAACCGGCCGAAGGTCGCCGAAAGGGTGCTGGTGGGCACGAGATGGTCGTAGGCGACCAGCAGCAGTGAGGCGAGTGTCCCCATGATGGTGAGCCCCACGGTCGAGGGCAGGCGCAGCGTGCGGTAGTTGAGATAGCCCAGCGCCGCGGCCATCACGATCAGGAACGCGGCGGCATCGAAGGGGGAGAGTTCGTGCATCGCCCATCCTTAGCCCGCGCTCCCGGGCTTGCCTAGCGGTCTCGGCGGCGGCGGACGTGGCGGGAATGCGGGCAAGTGCATTGGAAAGCGGGGTTCTTTTGTTCGGCGCTGCACAATTTGGCTTGCTGCATTGCAACCTTGTGGTAGCCATGGTGCCTCGTAGTTTCGGATTCCCGGGCGCGGTTGCGCTCCGTTCAGGCTTTTGGCCGTGCATGGGCCAGTTCTTGGGGTTCTCCTGCGGGCGGGCTTCGGAGCCGGGTCCTTGCCGTTTGAGGAGAATCTCCGTGGCAGGCAGTCCTTCCGAGTTCGACGATCACATCGTTCGCGTATTGCGCCACCGTGTCGGCAAGGACGAACGCGCGGCCAAGCACCACGACTGGTACAACGCGGCGATCTACGCGCTTCGCGACCACATCATCGACGACTGGATCGACTCCACGCGCCGCACGTACGAGACGGGCGGCAAGCGGGTCTATTACCTCTCGATGGAGTTCCTGATCGGGCGTCTCCTGCGCGATGCGCTCTCGAACATGGGCATGACCCGCGAGATGGAAAAGGCGCTCGCCGCGCACGGGCTCGACCTCGCCGAGATCGAGGAATTCGAACCCGATGCCGCGCTTGGCAATGGCGGGCTCGGGCGCCTCGCGGCCTGCTTCATGGAGAGCCTCGCCACCCTCGATATCCCGGCCTATGGCTATGGCATCCGCTACGTGAACGGCATGTTCCGCCAGCGCATCGACGATGGCTGGCAGGTGGAACTGCCCGAGACCTGGCTCGAACACGGCAACCCCTGGGAGTTCGAGCGGCTGGAGAGCAGCTACCGCATCGGCTTTGGCGGCGAGGTGACGGTGGACGGCGACATCGCCTCCTGGCACCCGGCCGAGCAGGTCGAGGCGACTGCGGTCGATACGCCTGTGGTGGGCTACAAGGCGAAGCGGGTGAACACGCTTCGGCTGTGGAGCGCGACCGCGCTCGACCCGATCAAGCTCGACGCCTTCAACGCGGGCGACCACTTCGGCGCACTTTCGGAGCAGGTGCGCGCCGACAGTCTGGTGCGCGTGCTCTACCCGGCCGATTCCAGCCCGGCAGGCCAGGAACTGCGCCTGCGCCAGGAGTACTTCTTCACCGCCGCCTCGGTGCAGGACATCGTGCGCCGCCACATGCAGTACGAAGGCGATATCCGCACGCTGCCGGAGAAGGCCTCGATCCAGCTCAACGACACGCATCCCTCCGTCGCCGTGGCCGAGCTGATGCGGCTCATGGTCGATGTCCACCAGCTCGAATTCAACGAGGCCTGGGAGGTCTGCCGCAAGACCATTTCCTATACCAACCACACCCTTCTGCCCGAAGCGCTGGAGACCTGGCCGCTCCCGCTGTTCGAGCGGCTCCTGCCGCGTCACATGCAGATCATCTACGCGATCAACAGCCGCATCCTGCGCGAGGCGCGCAAGGCGGGCTGCGACGATGGCCAGATTGCCGCGATCTCGCTCATCGACGAATCGGGGGAGCGGCGCGTGCGCATGGCGAACCTCGCCTTTGTCGGCGCGCATTCGGTGAACGGGGTGGCCGCGCTCCATACCGAGCTGATGAAGGAGACGGTCTTTGCCGACCTTCACACGCTCTACCCCACGCGGATCAACAACAAGACCAACGGGGTGACCCCGCGCCGCTGGCTCCAGCAGTGCAACCCGGGCCTCACCAGGGTCATCCGCGAGGCCATCGGCGATGGCTTCATCCAGGACGCGGAGAAGCTCTCGGCGCTCAACGACCTAGCCACCGACACGCAGCTGGGCGAGCGCGTTGCCGAGGTCAAGCGCGCCAACAAGGTCGCGCTGGCCGAGCACCTCAAGGCCACCATGGGCATCCGCCTCAACCCTGACGCGCTCTTCGATGTCCAGATCAAGCGCATCCACGAGTACAAGCGCCAGCTTCTCAACCTGATCGAGACGGTCGCGCTCTACGACCAGATCCGCAGCCATCCCGAGCGCGACTGGGTGCCGCGCGTCAAGATCTTCGGGGGCAAGGCCGCGTCGAGCTACCACAACGCCAAGCTCGTCATCAAACTGGCCAACGACATTGCCCGGCGCGTCAATTCCGACCCCTCGGTGGGCGGCCTGCTCAAGGTCGTCTTCGTGCCCAACTACAATGTCAGCCTGGCTGAGAAGATCATTCCCGCCGCCGACCTCTCCGAGCAGATCTCGACCGCCGGGATGGAGGCTTCGGGCACGGGTAACATGAAGTTCGCGCTGAACGGCGCGCTCACCATCGGCACGCTCGACGGCGCCAATGTCGAGATCAAGGACAAGGTCGGGGACGAGAACATCGTCATTTTCGGCCTGACGGCCGAGGAAGTCGCCGAGCGGCGCGCCAACGGGTACGATCCGCGCGCGATCATCGAAGGCTCGCGCGAGCTTGGCCAGGCGCTTTCGATGATCGCCTCGGGCGTCTTCTCGCCCGACGACCGGGACCGCTACGCCGGGCTGATCGGTGGCCTCTACGAACACGACTGGTTCATGTGCGCGGCCGATTTCGAAAGCTACGCCGAAGCGCAGCGCGCCGTCGATGCGCGCTGGCGCGATCCCGCCGCGTGGCGCACCTGCGCCATCCGCAATATCGCCAATGTGGGCTGGTTCTCCTCGGACCGCACGATTGGCGAATACGCCAAGGATATCTGGAAAGTTACGTGAATCCTCCTGAAAGTTCTCTCGATGCCCTGCTGGACGGTACGCACGGCGATCCCTTCTCGCTTCTGGGCGTCCACTCCGGTCCTGGCGGGACCTTCGCGCGCGTGATCCTGCCGGGTGCCGAGACCGCGGAGGCCTTCTCGATCGACGGGCAGTGCCTGGGCGAAGTCGCGCGGATCGATCCGCGCGGCATGTTCGAGGGCTACCTCCTGGGCGCGCCGCAACCCGTGCGCTACCGCTGCTCGACCGCGACGCGCGACTGGATCCAGACCGACGCCTACAGCTTCGCGCCCGTGCTTGGCCCTGTCGACGACCTCTTGATCGCGCAAGGCACGCACATGCGGCTGTTCGACAAGCTGGGCGCACACCTGATCGAGCACCAGGGCGCCAAGGGCGTCCATTTTGCGGTCTGGGCGCCCAACGCCCAGCGCGTCAGCGTGGTGGGGGATTTCAACGACTGGGACGCAGGCCGCCATGTGATGCGCCACCGCCGCGACATCGGCGTGTGGGAAATCTTCATCCCCGACATCCGCGACTACCGCGCCTACAAGTTCCACGTCGTCGGGCCCGATGGCATCGCCCGCCCGCTCAAGGCCGATCCCTTCGCCTTCATGACCGAAGTGCGCCCGCGCACGGCCTCGATCACCGCGAAGGTGGAAAAGCCCGACTGGAACGATGCGGCCCACCGCACCCACTGGGCCGGCGTCGATGCGCGCCGCGTGCCCGTCTCGATCTACGAGGTCCACGCCGGGTCCTGGCAGCGCGACCGCTGGAACTGGTTTCTCAACTGGGACGAGATGGCCGAGCAGCTCATCCCCTACGTCGTCGACATGGGCTTCACCCATATCGAGTTCCTGCCCATTGCCGAGCACCCCTACGACCCCTCCTGGGGCTACCAGACCACGGGTCTCTATGCGCCCTCTGCGCGCTTTGGCGAACCGGCCGGGTTCGCCCGCTTCGTGGAAGGCGCGCACAAGGCCGGGATCGGTGTCATCCTCGACTGGGTGCCCGCCCATTTCCCGACCGATGAGCACGGCCTTGTCCGCTTCGATGGCACCGCGCTCTACGAGCACGAGGACTGGCGGCAGGGCTTCCACCCGGACTGGAACACCCTCATCTACAACTTCGGCCGCAAGGAAGTGGCGAGCTTCCTCGTCAACAACGCGCTGTTCTGGGCCGAGCGCTACCATGTCGATGGCCTGCGCGTGGATGCGGTGGCCTCGATGCTCTACCGCGACTACTCGCGCAAGGAGGGCGAGTGGACGCCCAACGAAGAGGGTGGACGCGAGAACTGGGAGGCGGTGGAGTTCCTGCGCGCGGTCAACCGCACGCTTTACGCCGAGCATCCCGGGATCATGACCTTTGCCGAGGAATCGACCGCCTGGCCCGGCGTGAGCGCTCCGGCCGACATTCCCGAGGACGGCACGCGCGCCACGGCGCTGGGCTTCGGGTTCAAGTGGAACATGGGCTTCATGCACGACACGCTGCGCTACATGGGCCGCGATCCGGTGCACCGCCAGTTCCACCACGAGGACATCACCTTTGGCCTGATGTATGCCTTCTCGGAGAACTTCGTGCTGCCCCTCAGCCACGACGAGGTCGTCCATGGCAAGGGCTCGCTGCTTTCCAAGATGAGCGGGGATGACTGGCAGCAGTTCGCAAACCTTCGCGCCTACTATGGCCTCATGTGGGGCTATCCCGGCAAGAAGCTGCTGTTCATGGGGCAGGAGTTCGCGCAGCGCCGCGAGTGGAGCGAGGAACGCGCGCTCGACTGGCACTTGCGCGAGGCACCCGCGCACGAAGGCGTGCGCAACCTGGTGCGCGACCTCAACCGGCTCTACCGCGACAAGCCCGCGCTCCACGGGCGCGACTGCGAGGGTGAGGGCTTCGAGTGGCTGGTCGTCGACGATGCGACGAACTCGGTCTTCGCCTGGGTGCGCAAGGCGCCGGATGCGAGGCCTGTGGTGGTCATCAGCAACATGACGCCCAACCTTCTGAAGGACTATGCGCTTGCCCTGCCGGGCGAAGGCAACTGGCGCGAGATCCTGAATACGGATTCGGTCTATTACGGCGGGTCGGGCAAGGGCAACCTGGGGCAGATCAGGGCGGCTGGCGGGCTCGCCCATGTCACCTTGCCGCCACTTGCCACGATCATGCTGGAATACGCGGGATAGAAGCAGGCCGTGGGCCATGAGAGGATAAAAAGGACGATGAAGACCCCCAGTCCACAACCCCTTGCGCGCGATGCCATGGCCTACGTCCTGGCCGGTGGGCGCGGTAGCCGGCTCAAGGAGCTGACCGACAACCGGGCCAAGCCTGCGGTCTACTTCGGGGGCATGAGCCGGATCATCGACTTTGCGCTGTCCAACGCGATCAATTCGGGCATCCGGCGCATTGGCGTTGCCACCCAGTACAAGGCGCATAGCCTGATCCGGCACATGAACCGGGCCTGGAACTTCATGCGTCCTGAACGCAACGAGAGCTTCGACATCCTGCCGGCCTCGCAGCGCATCTCGGAGTACATGTGGTACGAGGGCACGGCCGATGCGGTGTTCCAGAACATCGACATCATCGCCGCCCACGCGCCGCGCTACATGGTGATCCTGGCGGGCGACCACATCTACAAGATGGACTACGAGGTCATGCTGCGCGAGCACGTGGAATCGGGCGCGGACGTGACCGTGGGCTGCCTCACCGTCCCGCGCGCCGATGCGACGGCGTTCGGTGTGATGCACGTCGATGACAACGACTTCATCACCTCGTTCCTCGAAAAGCCCGAGGATCCGCCGGGCATCCCGGGCGATCCGGAACACGCGCTCGCCTCCATGGGCATCTACGTGTTCGAGACCGAGTTCCTCTTCGAGCAGCTGCGGCGCGACGCGGCCGACCCTGATTCCCGGCGCGATTTCGGCGGCGACATCATCCCCTACATCGTCCGGCACGGGAAGGCGAAGGCGCACCGCTTCACCGCCTCGTGCATCCGCGCGGCCGAGGAAATCGAGGAATACTGGCGCGATGTCGGCACCGTGGATGCCTACTTCGAGGCCAACCTCGACCTTACCGACACCGTCCCCAAGCTCGACATGTACGACCGCGACTGGCCGATCTGGACCGACACCGTGGTCGCTGCACCCGCCAAGTTCGTCCACGACCAGGACGGGCGGCGCGGGCAGGCGATCTCCTCGCTCATCAGCCAGGACTGCATCGTCTCGGGCTCGCTCGCGCGCCGCTCGCTGCTCTTTACGGGCGTGAAGATGGGCAGCTGGTCGCAGGTCAACGAGGCGGTGATCCTCCCCTACTGCAACATCGGGCGCAACGCGCGGCTCAGCCGGGTGGTCATCGATTCGGGCGTGCGCATCCCCGAAGGCCTTGTCGTGGGCGAGGACCCCGAGCTTGACGCGGTGCGCTTTCGCCGTACCGAGAAGGGCGTGTGCCTCATCACCAAGGCCATGATCGACCGGCTGGAGCTTTAGACCTTGCCCGATATTCGTGTCCTGTCCGTCGCTTCGGAGGCGGTTCCGCTGGTCAAGACGGGCGGGCTCGCCGATGTCGTGGGGGCGCTTCCGGGCGCGCTGGCGGACGAGGGCGTGGCTCTCAGCACGCTGCTTCCGGGCTACCCTTCGGTGCTCAAGGCGCTGGGCCGCGCGCGCGCGGTTCACACCTGGCCGGACCTGTTCGGCGGCCCGGCGCGCCTCCTTGCCGGCAAGCTGGGCGCGCATCCGCTCTATGTCCTCGACGCGCCCGATCTCTTTACGCGTGAAGGGCTCCCCTACGCCGACGCGGCGGGGAGGGACTGGCCCGACAACTGGCGGCGTTTCTGCGCGCTGGGCCGCGCGGCAGCCGATGTCGCGGGCGGGGCGGTCGTGGTGCGCGGCAAGGCGCAGCGCTTCGATCTGCTCCACGCCCATGACTGGCAAGGCGCGATGGCCGCGGCCTACACCCGCTACGCGCCCTTTGGCGGCGCGGCTGTGCCCAGCGTGGTCACGGTCCACAACATTGCCTTCCAGGGCCGTTTCGAGGCCGCGATCTTTGCCGAGACGGGCCTGCCGAGCCGGGCCTGGCACATGCAGGGCGTGGAATATTACGGCGGCTTCGGGATGCTCAAGGCGGGGCTTTTCTGCGCCGATGCGATCACCACCGTCAGCCCGACCTATGCGCGCGAGATCCGCAGTCCGCGCTTTGGCATGGGCCTGGAAGGCCTGATCGCCGAGCGCGGCAGCGCGGTGCACGGCATTCTCAACGGCATCGATGGGGAGCTGTGGAACCCGGCCCACGACGCCAGCCTTGCCGCGACCTACACCGCGCGCACGTTGGGCCGAAAGGCGCTCAACACGCGCGCGCTCGAGGCCGAGTTCGGTCTGGTCGAGGAGGACGGCCCGCTCTTCGTCGCGATTACGCGCCTCACCTGGCAGAAGGGCATGGACCTCCTGCCCGAGATGGCCGACCACCTTGTGGCCCTGGGCGCGCGGCTGGCGGTGCTGGGGTCGGGCGATGCCGACCTCGAAGCGCAGCTGCGCGCGGTGGCCGCGCGCCATCCGGGCCGCGTTGCGGTGCGCATCGGCTATGACGAGGGGCTGTCCCACCGCATGCAGGCGGGCGGCGATGCCATCCTCATCCCCTCGCGGTTTGAGCCTTGCGGCCTCACCCAGCTTTACGGCCTCGCCTATGGCTGTGTTCCCGTGGTCGCCCGCACCGGAGGGCTGGCCGACACCGTGATCGACGCCAATCCGGCCGCGCTCGCCGCAGGTGTGGCGACAGGCATCCAGTTCGACGGTGTGGACGCCCAGAACGTGGCCGCGGCCATCGAACGCACGGTCGCGCTCTACGGCCAGAAGGACGACTGGCAGCGCCTCCAGAAGAACGGGATGAAGGCCGATTTCTCGTGGGGGGCGAGTGGGCGGGCCTACGCGCGGCTCTACCGGGACCTGATCGGATGACCCGGCTGGGTGCGCAGGTGCAAGGCGGGGCCACCCGTTTTGCGGTGCGCGCGCCCCGGGCCGAGCAGGTCTGGCTCTGCCTGTTCGACGATACGGGCGCCGAAACGCGCCGCGAAATGCACCGCGAGGGAGAGGTCTGGACGCTGGAGTGCCCCGGGGACCTCTCCGGCGCGCTCTACGGATACCGTGCGCAGGGAACCTGGGCGCCCGAGGACGGGCTCTGGTTCGATCCGGCCAAACTCCTGGTGGACCCTTACGCCGTAGAGCTGGACCGCCGCTTCGTGCAGGACCCGGCGCTCGCCCGCTCCGGCGAGGACACGGCCCACCTCGTACCGCGCGCGCGGGTCCCGGTACCGTACGATCCCATGGTGGTCGAGCCTGCGCTCCTGCGCCCCGGTGGGCTGGTCTACGAGATCAACGTGCGCGCCTTCACCATGTGCCATCCTAAGGTGCCCGAGGCCATGCGCGGGACCGTGGCCGCGCTCGCGCACCCTGCGGTCCTTGCCCATTTGCGCAAGCTGGGTGTCGGCGCGGTGGAACTGATGCCGATCGTCGCCTGGATCGACGAGCGCCACTTGCCCCCGCTCGGGCTGGTCAACGCCTGGGGGTACAATCCGGTCGCGATGATGGCGCTCGACCCCGGCCTGTGCCCCGGCGGCGTGGCCGAATTGCGGGCAACTGTCGCCACTTTGCGCGAACACGGCATCGGGGTGGTGCTCGATCTGGTCTTCAACCATTCGGGCGAAAGCGACCGCGAGGGCGGCGTGCTTTCGCTGCGCGGGCTCGACAACGCGGCCTATGCCCACGCGGGCGATGGTTCGCTCATCAACGATACCGGCTGCGGCAATACGCTCGATTTTGCGAACCCGGCGGTGCGCGCGCTGACCTGCGCGGCCTTGCGCCACTTCGTCGAACAGGCCGGTGTCGATGGCTTCCGCTTCGATCTCGCGCCCGTCCTCGCGCGGGGGCCCGGCTTCGCAGCCGATGCCCCCATCTTCGCCGAGATCGCCGCCGACCCGGTGCTGGCGGACCGCATCCTCATCGCCGAGCCCTGGGACATCGGCCCAGGGGGCTACCAGCTGGGCCAGTTCCCCGAAAACTGGCTCGAATGGAACGACCGCTTCCGCGACGATGTGCGCCGCTTCTGGAAGGGCGAGGCAGGCGTGGGCGAACTGGCGACGCGGCTGGCGGGATCGAGCGACGTGTTTGGGGAAAGTTCGCCGCAGCGCCCCTGCCGTTCGGTCAATTTCCTCGCCGCGCACGACGGATTCACGCTGGCGGACACGGTCTCCTATGCCCAGCGCCACAACGCGGCGAATGGTGAGAATAACCGCGATGGCCACGGCGAGAACCACAGCTGGAACCACGGCGCCGAAGGGCCAAGCGCGGACCCGGCGATCCAGGCGGCGCGGCGGCGCGATCTGAAGGCCATGCTCGCCACGCTGTTCGCCTCGACCGGGACGATCATGTTGACGGCGGGCGATGAGTTCGGCCGCAGCCAGCGGGGCAACAACAACGCCTATTGCCAGGACAATCCAATCGGCTGGGTGGACTGGTCGACGCGCGATTTGGACCTGGAAGACCATGTCGCGCGCCTCTCTTCACTGCGCCGCGAGGCACAGGCCCTTCTGGCCGCGCTCCCGCAGGAAACGCGCTGGCTGGCCGGATCGGACCAGCCCATGACCGTGGCCGATTGGGAAGACCCGGCCCGCGCCGCGCTGCACCTCGTGCGGGCGCAGGCGCCCGGCGGCAGGGCCTTGCATCTGACCCTCGACAGGGATGCGCGTGAGGTATCCTTCGCGTGGAAGGACGCCTGAGAGGGCGCCTCAGGCCGGGCACCGTCCCGGCTGGGACAGGCGAATGCGATAGTCGGCACTGGCAGGCGTTGCGCCCGAAGCGCTGGCAACGATCACCTCAAGCCGGGCTCCTCTCTCACTGTGCAGGCGCCGCGTCAGGTGAACGGGCGCGGTAAGCGTGAAAGCATCCAGTTCCTGCGCGCCCAGCCGTAGCTGCACATCGAGCGCGCCCGAGGTGGGGGTGAGTTCCAGGTCCAGTTCGACCCCGGTGTTAGGGGCGATGGCGATGCTCTGGACGAGGGCGCCGTCCGTGCCTCCGAAGGCGGGGCGCAGGCTTGTCCCGTCGAGCCGGACCCCGCGATGCGCCGCGAGGCTGAGGTACGGGGTCCAGGGCACGCCGCGCCGCTCTTGTCCAGGCATGGCCGTGAGCGGTCTGTCGACGCCATCGATCCGCGCCAGACGCCGGAACGGGTCCTCCGAAGGTGCGCCCTCGTGCGGGAAGGGATAGGCAAACTGCAAACGGCTGTCCGCGATCTGCGTCTGGCAGCCCAGCGCGAAAGGCGGGCGCGTCTGGGGCTGGTCGGCAAGGAGGATCAGGGCGCGGGTCTCCGCCAGATTCAGCTCGTCGCCCGGAAGGGCGCGCCCTTGCGCGTCGTAGGCCCGAACCCCCGGTGCGGTGATGCGCAGTGTGCGCGGTGCGCCCCAGAGAACCCAGGCGCGCGGCCCGAAGGCGGCGGCAAAGGTGAAGTCATCGGCGGGGAGGCGGCGCACGGGGTGTCCGGCAAGATGCTCTCCCACGAAGCGGAAGGCCTGGCCGACAGGGGTGATCCGGCCGGCCTGATCAATGAGGGGTGCCTGCCGGTCGCCGCGCGGATTGAGCGGATACCAGTCAACCTCGGTGGCACCCAGACTGGCGAGAGCCGCGAAAGCGCGGACCAAGTCGTCCGGTGCTTGGCTGGGTCGGGCGCTGGAAAATTCGGTGACATGGAGGCTGCGGGTCCCCAAGGCCGGGCTCTGGCACAGCAGGGCAAACTGCGCAGGCAACTGGTCGATCGGGGTGGTGTAGGGATGGAGGGCCAGGCCCTCTATCACGCCGGTCCTGTCCTTTTCGAGCAGGGGCCAGAGGAAGCCGGCGGGAAGCGAATGGGTGGCCCCGCCCAGAACCGTGATGTCGGGCCGCTCGGCCTTCACCGCCAGGGAGGCCGCGCGGACCATGGCCAGGTGGTAGTCCGCGCGCCGGAGCAGACCGTCGGCCTTGACCTTGCCCTTCACGAAGTTCGCGCCGTTGACTTCGTTGCCGATTTCGAGGGTGTCGATGGCCGGAAAGCGCTGAACCGCCGCGCGTGCGAAGCGGCCGAACGCGGCCAGAGCCTCCGCGCTATGGGGTGTTTCCCCGCCGTCGTAGAGCGGGTTCCCCCAATTGAGCGTGAGGGTCAGGTGCGCCCCCTGCCGGGAGAGTTCATCGGGATAGAGGTCCCGCGCGCCCTCGAACCGGTAGCTGCCCTTGGTGCGCTCGATATCCTTCCAGCGCAGGCTGTCGCGAAACCGCCTGACGCCCAGCCGGGAGGCGGCTTTCAGGGTGGCAGGGCTCCAGCCCTGGGCGAAATTGGACGCAGCGCCCAGCCGTGTGCCTTGGGTGCCGGGGTTCTGCGGATTGCAAAAGCCCGAGAGAGGCGCGGCAAAGGCATCCACGGCGAGGGCTGGCCAAAGGCCGGCGACGAGTGCCAGCGCCCAGATCGGAAGGTGGCTGCGCAACATCTGTGCGCCTCAACGCGGCGCGGGGGCGAGGGCTTCCCGAATGGCGGCGGCAAGGGTGGCAATTCCGGTCTCGGCCTCCTCGAGCGTGGCCCGGCGGGTGGCAGGCGCGATACCCTGTGCCAGATGGTGCGCGACGCGCTCTGCCGCGGTGCCCGGAGAGGTATGGGCGATATCGGCGAGGTGATCGCTGCACTCGACCGAGGCGAGGAACGCGTCAAGCTTCGCGTCCCAGGCCAGCGCGAGGAAAGGGACCGCGCAGGAATAGGCCGCGATGATCGCGTGCATGCGGAAGGCGACCAATCCATCGAGATCGCAGATGCAGGCGACCAGATCGCCTGGGTTGCGTATTTCGGGGAAGGCGACCCGCCGAGGGCCTTCGGCCAGCTCGAAGCGCAGGCGCAGGCGCTCCACGGCGGCGCGGTCTTCCGGGCTGCCGTTGGAGAAGACGCTGAGGTGATAGCCGCGCGCCAGCAGATTACGCCCCAGCGCGAGGTACCAGGCGTCGAGCGCCTCTTCGGTAAGTGCCTGGCCACCATGGTAGGCCACCGCCAGCGCGCTCATCACGTTGAGGCCAATCCGGGCAGGTGCGGAGGGGCGCATGTCCCGCACAGCCCGCTCCGGAACGCCGTACTGGCGCGCGGCGAGCAGCCCCGGATCGCGCACGACGCCGGCAGCAAGGCCGAAGGCATCGCCGGCGAGGTCCTGCCAGAGTTCGCGTGAGCGGGCATCGCGCACCCACACCCGGCGCACCTGCCCGCAGCGCAGGGCCCGGTGGAGGCGGGCCCGGCCTTCCTTGCTCCAGCCGGGCGAGACGCCGAGGCCATAGAGGAAGATCGGCAGGTCGCGCCTGGCCGCGCTTTCGATGGCGAGTGCCAGTTTGGTCGGGAAGTTGAGGTCCATGTCGGCCAGAAGGTTGCCGCCGCCGATCACCACCGCGTCGGCCTCTTCCAGCTGAGCGGCGTAGTGGGGGGCCCAGGTCCGCCGGGAGGCGAGGGCCAGCGGCAGGCGGACCGCTTCACGCCGCAGCGGGGAGGGCAGGGCGTGAAGAAGCTGCAAGGCATGCTTGCGTGCAGCGGTGCCGTTGGAATACGCGGTGCGGCCGGCAAGGTCGATGGAGCGCGCCTGGGCGGCGCCGTGCCGGGCCAGGCCGCCCTCAAGGCACTCACTGAGAAGTCCGTCGCCCAGGTTCGGGCTGTACTTCACGTTGAAGATGCGCACGTTCGGGCCGTCCTGAAGAGAGGAGACCGAAGGCGGCGCCACGTCCATCGTGCAGGTCTGTGCAGTGCTCATATCCAAAGGGGTGCGGGAAACAGCGAAGGGCCACCAGTAGAACTACCGCCCTTTTGGACCCAATTTGGCAAGGGCTCAGGAATGGCTTGGCACCCTGGGCAATTCGCCAGCCGCGGATCGCGCATATCCGGGAGGCACCGACGGGACGGGGCAGAGGGCCTGTTCGCCCGGGGGGACGGGATCGACCTGGAGCGCCGCGCGGGCAAGCTCCTCGCCCACGCGGCGGATCACGCCGGACGAGGTGGGCAGATACTCGAAGCGGCCCTGGCGTCCGGCAAGTACGATCCCCTGCCCCTCGATCCGGGCCAGCGTATCGCGCAGAACACCTTCGGTTTCCGGGCGATAGAGCGGGTAGCAATCGGGGACATGTTCGTGCCCTTCCAGGCGCAGGTCGCGGGCGAGGCCGATGGCGGACAGGTGGTCGCGAAAATCGGCGAAGACATCCTTGGGTGCGTGTTCGCCTCCCGGGGGCAGGGTGCACTCGACGGCGAAGAATTCGCGGGGCATCTGCGGTTCGGGGTAGATGCGCGAATAGATCGTTGCGCGTTTCCAGCGCCCGCGCGTATCGAAGTTGAACAGCACGTTGCCCGTCTCGGAAGAGAGCTGGGCCGCCGAGACAAAGAGCGTGGTCATGCCGAGCGAGGTCAGCCCGCTGGGCGCGCCGAACAGGGCGCGGTGCAGCGTGTCGAGCGGGAGCGCCGAGACGACGGCGGTGGCCTCCAGCGAGCCGTGATCGGTTTCGATCCGGTAGCTGCCGTTGCCCCCGGAAAGGGTACGCAGCGCGGTTGCGGTCCGGATGTCCACGCCCCGTTCGATAAGCCGGTCGGTGATGGCCGCGAAGAGCGGGGCGTATCCCTCACGCGGGCGCACGTGCAGGGCGGGGCGGGGGCGGCCGGCCACCGAGCCCCGGCTGAGCAGCGCACGCACGGCAAGACGCGCCATTTCCCGTGGACGCGTGGCCTTCTCGATGAAGGCCATGCGGTGAAAGAAGAAGGATTCGCTCACCTCTTCGGGCGGGACGTGGTGAAAGCGGGTGATGTAGCTGCGCAGGCCGGTCTGCGCGAAGAAGCGCGTTCCGAGGCGCTGGGTCGATATTGCGGCGAGGCTGCCATCGCGCCGCACCGCAAGGCGCGAGACGGCAAGGTCGATCAGGGCTGCGGCCAGTTCGCGCGGAGGGCGGCGCAGGAACTCGCGCGGTTCGAGGGGGTAGTGCGCGAGCCCGCCGCCCGGCGCGATCCGGCGCTGGCGGCGGATGACCTGCGGGCACATCTCGCGAAGTCCGGGGGCCAGATGGAAAAGGCGCGCGCTGTTCTCGTAGAAGATCGAGCCCACGTCGAAGGTGTAGGGGCCGATGGTGCGGGAGCGGTGGGTGCCGCCGCACGCATCGCGCTCCTCGATCAGGGTGACGCGCATGCCCGCCGTGCTGAGAATATCCGCTGCGCTCAGGCCTGCGATCCCGCCGCCCAGCACCACGACATGCTCCTGCGCAGGCGCGCCATGAGCCTTATCCATCGGCGCGGCGGGAACGGGCGCACAGGCGAATGGACGAGGTGGTACGCAGCGAAATCCAGATCTCAGGCACCCGCATCGCCCCTAGTCTCCTGTTCGGGCCCGCAGGCGCCTCTCTCCGGCCGTGGCTGCGGTGTGCAGCGCGCGATCCGACCGAAGAGTGGTTGCGGGGCCTCTCCATGATCGGGCGGGCGGGCGCGACGCTCAAGCCGCGATTGCTCCATTCCCGAGGCATAGGGCCCATGACCGCGCCGGTACCTTGCGCGCGACGGCGCCTCCTTTTTATCGCCGGACGGGCGATGCCCACCCTGCTACCCTTGGGGGATGAACGAGACGATCAAGGCCGTGCGGATCATGGCGGATTTCTGTGCGGACGGGGTCTGGTCGGCGTCCTCGTACATTCCTGAAAGCACGATGGAGGGCTTCCGGGTCAGCGAGGCGCTGTGGGGACGGATCCAGGATTGGCAGGCCTGGCACGACAGCCAGATTCGCTGCGGGGGTGAGGATCCCGACTTCGATCTCGTGGGGTTCGTGCGCGAAGGTTATGCGCTGGCGCACGCGGTGAAGGCCGAACTGCCCGACTGGATCGTGCTCTATTCGGACGAAATCCTGCTCAACCACGCGATCGAGAACGACATCGAGGGCACGCCATGGACGGTGGAAATCACCTAGGTCCCCCGAAGGGAGGTTTGCGCATTCATGTCGGGAGGGCCTTTGGCCCGGTTGCCGTGTGGCCCCTGAGGGCCGTGGCGGAGACGGAGGGATTCGAACCCTCGGTACCCTGATAGAGTACGGTTCCTTAGCAGGGAACTGGTTTCAGCCACTCACCCACGTCTCCGCAGCGGCTAGGGGAGCGCCTATAGCCATGGTCATCCGGGGCCGCAAGGGGCCATCGCGCGGTTTTTTCAATTCCTTGCGCAATTGGGGAGAATAGCAGGCCAGGGGATTTCGGCTGACCGCAAAAGCAGGTTGTCTGGCCGCCCGTTCATTGCGAGGTCAGGCGCACTCGATTCTTTATGGGCGTGTAACGAAGGGGCCGTGTGCAGGGGGCATGCGGCGCAAAGACATTTGGCGCAAAGGGCACCCCAGGCCCGGGAGGAACAAGCACGTGCGCAAGCAAACCACACAGCGGGCCGGTATCGGAAAGAGCCTCGTTGCTCTCGTTGCGGCAACGGCGATGGCTGTGCTGGGCCCGGCGAGCACCGCCTCGGCCCAGATCCAGACAGTCGATCCCGACACCGCCATCGACGGAGACCTGCAGGGCGGAACCACCCGCTATCCTGCGCCGCAGGGCACGGCCCCGGCAAGCCAGACCTATCCGCGTCCGGGCGAACTGCCTGCCACCGACGGCGACTATCCGGAAGAGACCTATTCGTCCGAACAGGACACGGATAGCGCCGGGAACGGTACGCCGCTCGGCACGCCGATGACCTCGCCGGTCCCGGCGCCCACGGCCTCTTCGCCGGGCCGCGTGTCGGACTGGAATGCACAGCAATTCGCCGGAGACGGTGCCGGCGCGGGCACGAACGGCACGACCTACCACGAGGACGACCTGATCGGCGCGGCCGAAGGCGTCTTCGGCAAGGGCGCGCAGGGGCTTGCGGACGTCATCCGCGATCTTCTCAAGAAGCAGGGCGAACCCAACGGCTATATCGTCGGACGCGAGGGCGGTGCGGCGCTCGCGATCGGCCTGCGCTATGGCTCGGGCACCTTGTACCACAAGATCGAAGGCCAGCGTCCGGTCTACTGGACGGGCCCCTCGATCGGTTTCGACGCGGGCGCCAACGCGGCGAGCACCTTCGTCCTCGTCTACAACCTCTACGACACCGAGGACCTCTACAAGCGCTTCGGCGCGGGCGAGGGGCAGGCCTATCTCATCGGCGGCTTCAACGTCTCGTACCTGCGGCGCGGCGATGTCGTCCTGATTCCCGTTCGCGCGGGCGCGGGCCTGCGCCTGGGCGCCAACATCGGCTACATGAAGTTCTCCGAAAAGCAGCGCTGGCTGCCGTTCTGATCGCGCGTCCTTCGCGCAACGATTGAAATGCGAGCGCGCCTCCTGTCCGGGGGCGCGTTTCGTTTTTGGGCACCTTTGCGTTTCTTGGTGTCGCAATTGTTGCATTAGGCTGTTGCGCGCCAACGGCGACCGGAGTAAGTGCCGCCCGCCATGCTTAGCAACCTTCAACAACAGCCCGCCGACGCGCTCCTTGCGCTGATCAAGCTCCACAACGACGACCCGCGCGCCGACAAGATCGATCTTGGCGTGGGCGTCTACCGTACCGGTGACGGGGAAACCCCGGTCTTCGGCGCGATCAAGGCCGCCGAGAAGAAACTCGTCGAGACCCAGGACTCGAAGGCCTACCTCGGCCCCGAGGGTGACATGGGCTTCGTGGCCGCGCTGATGCCCTACGTCTTCGGCAAGGAAAACCCGGACATGGGTGGCCGTATCGAGGGCATGCAGACGCCCGGCGGCACCGGCTCGCTGCGTCTCGCGCTTGCCATGGTGCAGCGCGCGGGCGCCAAGCGCATCATCGTGGGCAAGCCCAGCTGGCCCAACCACGCGCAGATCTGCAAGGACCTTGGCCTCGAGGTCGTTGAATTCAACCACGCCGGCGAAGACGGCAAGGTGGACATGGACGCGCTGCGCGCCGCCATCGCTTCGGGCACCGAGGGTGACGCCATGCTGCTGCACGGCTGCTGCCACAACCCGACCGGCATCGACTACACCCACGCCAACTGGGACGAGATCGCGGGTCTTCTGGCGAACAGCCCGATCATGCCGATCCTCGACCTCGCCTACCAGGGCCTTGGCCTTGGCATGGAAGAGGACGCCTACGGTCTTCGCACCGTCCTTGCCGCGGTTCCCGACGCGCTGATCTGCTACTCGTGCGACAAGAACTTCGGTCTCTACCGCGACCGCGTCGGCGCGCTCTACGCCATGGCGAAGGACCCGGCCGACCTGACCAAGATCATGTCGAACGGCCACAGCCTGGCGCGTGCCAACTGGTCGCAGCCGCCAGATCACGGCGGTGCGGCGGTGCGCCTGGTGCTCGAAGACGAAGCGCTGACCGCGCAGTGGCTCGCCGAACTCGACGAGATGCGCGAGCGCATGCGCTGGGTGCGTGACAAGCTGGCTGCGGCCGGTGTCACTGGCGGTGTCGACCTTTCGCCCATCGGTATCCAGAACGGCCTGTTCTCGATCATTCCCTTCACCCCCGAGCAGGTGCAGGAAATGCGCAAGAACCACGGCATCTACTTCGCCGGTTCGGGCCGCATCAACGTGGCCGGTCTCACCACCGGCAACATCGACAAGTTCATTGCCGCCGTGGCGGAAGTGACCGCCTGATGCCTCTTGAGCGTCAGCCGGTCCTCGATGGGGGCCGGCTGACGCTCTGGCCTCTGTGCGAGGCCGCCCCTTGCGCCTTTGGCAAGGTGGCACGTGATCCCGCCATTTGGGCGGGCCACTTCTCCCCAGATCGCTGGCGCAAACCGCAGCCGCGTGCCGGTGTGCGGCAGGCACCGGACGTCGGGGGCACCCCATGAACATCGCGATCCTGACCTTCGAAGGCTTCAACGAACTCGATTCGTTCATCGCCTCGGCCCTGCTCAACCGGATGAAGCCCAAGGGCTGGTCGGCGCAGATCACCTGTCCGAGCGCGGAAGTGACCTCGATGAACGGGGTGACCGTGCGCGCCCAGCAGCCGCTCGCCTTCGCGCGCGAGGCCGACGCGGTGCTGATCGGCAGTGGCATCTACACCCGCGAAATCGCGCAGGACCCCGCGATCCTGGAGCAGTTGCGGCTCGATCCCGCGCGCCAGCTGATCGGGGCGCAGTGTTCGGGCACGTTGCTGCTCGCGCGCCTCGGCCTCATCGGCAATCTTCCCGCCTGCACCGACCTTACGACGAAGCCCTGGGTGGTGGAGGCCGGTGTCGAGGTGCTCGACGCGCCGTTCATCGCCCATGGCCACGTCGCGACGGCGGGCGGGTGCCTGGCCTCGCAGTATCTTGCGGCCTGGATGATCGCGAAGGGAAGCGGCGAGGCGGACGCGCGCGAGGCGATCCACTACGTCGCGCCCGTGGGCGAGAAGGCGCGCACGGTGCGCCAGGCGATGGACGTGGTCGGGCCCTACCTTCGCTGAAGGCGAAAGCCCGGCGCCGGATTAGCTGCGCAGCGACTGCATGCGCTGGAGATAGCGCGCCAGCACGTCGATCTCGAGGTTTACCGCATCGCCCACGGAAAGCTGGCCAATGGTGGTGACCTCGGCGGTGTGGGGGATGATGTTGAGCATGAAGTGGCAGGTGCCATCGGCCTGATCGTCCACGGTGTTGACGGTGAGCGATACCCCGTCGAGCGTGATCGAGCCCTTGGGGGCGAGGTAGGGGGCCAGCTCCTTGCTCGCCGCGATCACGAACTGCTTGGAATCGCCGACAGGGGTGATGCTCACGACCGAGCCGACGCCGTCGACGTGGCCGGTGACGATGTGCCCGCCCAGTTCATCGCCCAGCTTCAGCGCGGGCTCGAGATTGAGCTGCGCGCCTTCTTCCCAGTGGCCGGGCGCGGTGCGCGCCATGGTCTCACCTGAGATGTCGACCGCGAACCAGGCATCGCCCGCCGCACCGCCCTTGTCGACCACGGTCAGGCACACGCCCGAGCACGCGATCGAGGCGCCGATGGCGATCGTTGCGGGATCGAAGGGGCAGGCGATCACCGCGTGCAGGTCGCCATCGTGGCGCGCGTCGCGCAGGGTGCCGATGGCGGTGACGATTCCGGTGAACATGCGGGCAAGGTCCCTTGGTGATTGGTGCTCAGCGCGCGCTGTAGACTTCGAGGGTGTCGCTGCCAAGGGCGCGGCGCTCGACCAGCGACCATCGGCCATGCGCCTGGGAAAGGGCGCAGAGGCCATAGTCGCCAAGGCCGGGCCGTCCGCCGACAAGGATGGGCGCACGGTAGATGAGCAGGCGGTCCACCAGTCGCGCTTTCAGGAAGGCCGCGGCCGCGCCTGCCCCGCCTTCGACGAAGAGGTACTGGACGGCGTCCATGTCGCGGATCGCTTCGGGGGAGGGGAGCGCGTTCCACCCTTCGGGTACGGTGCCACGTGTCAGGACCCAGCGCGTCGGACTGCGCGCCTCCAGGCCGGGCAGGCGCACATCGAGGCGCGGGGTATCGGCGCGCAGCGTGCCGCCGCCCACGAGGATGGCGTCGCTCCTGGCGCGCTGGGCGTGGGTGTGGGCGCGCGCTTCGGCCCCCGTGATCCACTGGCTCTCGCCGCTAGCCATCGCGATGCAGCCATCGAGAGAGAGGGCAAGCTTCAGCGTAACGTGCGGGCGTCCTTGCGTGCGCTGGAGGAGATAGCCGGCAAGGCTCTCCTCGCACGCGGGCGAGTGCAGATACTCTGCCGCGATCCCGGCAGCACGGATGCGGGCAAGCCCGGCACCACTGGTGCGCGGGTCAGGGTCCATGCAGCCGATGACGACGCGGGCGGGCCGCGCCGCGCAGATCAGGTCGGCGCAGGAGGGCCCGCGCGGCGACTGGTGCGCGCAGGGCTCCAGCGTGACGTAGAGGGTCGCGCCGTGGGCGGCGTCTCCGGCCAGGCCGAGCGCGACGGCTTCGGCGTGGGGGCGTCCACCCTCCTGCGTCCACCCGCGCGCGAGGACGCGCCCGTCCTTGACGAGGAGGGCGCCGACACCCGGGTTGGGGCGGCTGAGCGGACGGGCCCGCGCGGCAAGCGCAGCTGCCGCGGCAAGCCAGCGCGAATCGTCGTTCACGGCCGGGTGGGGGCGTCGCCGCTTTCGGCGGAGGGCGCATCCGCCGTCTCGCCGGGCATCCTGGGCGCAACGGCGCCTTCGGGCAGGCGCGGCTTGCCGATTTCCTTGAGCTTGGCCGCCTTTTCGGCCGCCTCTTCGGCTTCGGCCTCGCGCGCGATCTTGTCGACGTCCATGCCCGACCAGCGGCCCAGCGTCTTGTAGATCTCGCGCACTTCCTTGTCGCGCTTGGCCTGCTCGAAGGCGAGTTCTTCCTTGGCCTTCTGGTTGGCGATGTTTTCCTTGAGGATTTCCTCGTCCGAGCGGCCCTCGGGCAGCGTCGAGATCCAGGTCACCTTGGGCGGGGGATGGGGCGCAGAGCCCTCCTGGCCGGCCATCATGTAGAAGATCGCAAAGGTGCAGGCCGCCGAGATCGCGGCGATGCGCCAGCGGTTGGTGCCCGCCTGCTGCCACACGAACCGGAAGTCCGCGAGCATGCCGGTGGGCTTGACGTCCTGCCAGTATCCGGAGCGTTTTGAGAAAAGCATGGGGGCTATTTAGAGCCTATTGCGAGCAAACGCTAGCCGAAGGGGACATAGAGGCTGCGCCCGTGCGCCTTGAGCCAGCGGTTCGCCTCGTGGACCGAGCCTTCGAAGATGGTCTTGAGGCAGTGGTGGAAGGCGGGCGAATGGTCGAAATGGACCAGGTGCGCGACCTCGTGCGCGACGACCGAGCGGCGCACCGCATCGGGCGCCATGACAAGCCGCCAGTTGATGCGGATCGCGCCATCGGCCGCGCAGCTCCCCCAGCGGCGCTTGGCGCTGGAGAGGGAGAGGGCGGGCGTGGGCTGGCCTGCGCGCGCGCAGTATTCGGCCAGGTCCTCTTCCAGGAGGGGCCGCGCCTCACCCTGCATCCAGCGCGCAAGGCGCGAGGGGAGCGAGGAGGTCGGCCCTCCGACCTCCAGCGTCTCTGCCCCCAGTACCACCCGGCGCGGCGCAGCGGGATCGTGGGCGAGGACCAGCGAGGCGCCGCGAAAGAGGATCTGCGCGCCGTCGGTCAGTTCGCTCGCTTCGGGCACCGCGCGCAGTTGTTTTTCCAGCCAGGCCATGCGCGAACGCGCGAAGGCGAGTGCCTCGCTCTCGCGCACATAGGGGGGGAGGGTGATGCGCACCGCGCTGCCATCGGGGGCCAGGCGCATGGTCATGCGCCGCGCGCGCTCCATGCGGCGCAAGGCAATGGGGACGTCGCGCCCGCACAGCGTGACGCTCGGCTCCTGACGGGGATCGCGCTTGAGCCAGTCGAGCATCGGCCTCAGGCGTCCCGCGCCTCATTGTCGGTGCCGGTTCCGGTTTCGGCCTCGTTCTCGACGATGTCCCAGGGGTTCTGGCCCTCCTCGATCTCGAACTCCTGCTCCATGCCTTCGGGCCAGATGATGTGCTGTTCGAGCGGCCCGGCGTCGATCTCGCTGACCACGCGGCCCGCCACCGAAACCCCGGCGCGATGAACTGCCTCGCGGTCGCCGCAGACAAGGTAGTGCCATTCGGGCAGGGGCTGGTCCTCGGCGCGCAGGCGATAGGCGCAGGTCTCGGGCAGCCAGGGGAGCGTGCCGACCGAGCGCAGGGTCAGCGTCAGGCAATCGGCCACCGCGCGCTTGCGGTGGGGGTAGTCGCTGCACAGCGCGGTCTTGGTGTCGAGCAGCTTGCAGGCGACGTTGGTGTGGTAGATCTCGCCGCTGTCGGCGTCTTCGACCTTGTGCAGGCAGCACTGGCCGCAGCCATCGCACAGCGCCTCCCACTGGCCCTTGTCGAGGCTGGCGAGCGGGCGCTCCCAGAACGGGCGCGCGCTCACTGGACGAGCGCTGCCAGGTCGGCGGCGACGGCCTGGCGGCCCTTGTCGACGGGCAGCATGGCGACGGGTTCGCCGTCCGGGTTCATCAGGTAGACGAAGCGCGAGTGGTCCATGAGGTAGCCGCCCTGCGTTTCTGCACCCTTGCCGTAGTAGACCGCGAAGGCCTTGGCGGCGGCATCGACCTGCTCCTTCGTGCCGGTAAGGCCCTTGAGGTCCTTGCCGAAGGCGGCGGTCCATTCGCCCACGATCTCGGGCGTGTCGCGTTCGGGGTCGATGGTGATGAAGATGGGCTGGACCTTGGCGGCGGCCTCGGGATGGGCCTTGGCGAAGGCGTTGTAGCCCATCATCATTTCCTGCACGTCGATCGGGCAGGCGTCGGGACAGAAGGTGTAACCGAAGTAGAGCATCGCCCACTTGCCGCGAAAGTCCTTCCAGGTGACGGTCTTGCCGTCTTTGTCGACGAGCGTGAAGGGGCCGCCGATCTCGGCGCCGGTGATGTCGGTGCCGACGATGGGGGGCATTTCGGGCGCGTCGCGGCCGTCCGAACAGCCCGCAAGGGCAAGGCCAAGGCCAAGCGTTGCGGCAAGGAGCGTGCGGCGGACGGTGCGGGAGGCAAGATGGGTCATGGCGAAGCGGTTCATGCTCTGCTAGACCGCGACTTGCAAGGCGCGGATGGAGGGCGCGCGCCCAGCTTGTTGAGAATTCACGGAAGGATATCAAAGGTGTCGAAACTCGCGAACCGGAACGGGACGCCGCTTGGCCGGCTGTTTCTGAAAGGGGCCCTGGCGTTGGCTGCTGCGGGCCTCGCAACGGGCTCGCTGGCGAGCGGCGCGGCGGCGCAGACCGGTTTCTCCGAAGGCTACAAGTTCCTCGAATCGGTGAAGAAGAAGGAAGGCGAAGAGGTCGAGCAGGCGATCATGAGCACGCCCCTCATCGTCAATTCCAGGGACGTGACGAGCGGGGAGACCGCGCTTCACATCGTCGTCCAGCGCCGCGACATCACCTGGCTGCGCTATCTTGTGCAGAAGGGGGCCGAGCCCAACCTTGCCGACGACCATGGCCGCACGCCGCTGCAGCAGGCGGTGAACCTGGGCTGGCGCGACGGCGCGATCTACCTGATCGAGAACGGCGCGCGCACCAACGACTCGAACGATGCGGGCGAAACCCCGCTGATCTCGGCCGTCCACCGCCGCGATACCGAACTGATGAAGGCGCTGCTCAAGGCAGGCGCCGATCCTTCGCGCACCGACAATTCCGGGCGCAGCGCGCGCGACTATGCCGAACTGAATGGCAAGGACAGCTATCTGGTGAAGGTCATTGACGACAACGTGACCGCAGGCGCCAGCAAGAACTCCAAGCCCGTCTACGGCCCCACTTTCTGAAGGAACAGGGCATGGAAGAAGCCACCACCCTTGCCGACCTGCGCCGCAACCTGGCGCCCGCGACCGCCGATGCCGCTGCCTTCGATGGCTGGAGCGCGCAGGCGGTCGAGCAGGCCGCGCGCCAGCACGGCGTCGATCCCGAACTTGCCGCCTATGCCTTTGGCGGCAAGCAGATGGCGATGATCGAGGCCTGGATCGAGGCGATCGACGCGGCGATGTTCGCGGCGGTTCCCGCCGACTCGCTGGCGGGCGTGCCCGTGCGCGAGAAGATCCGTCGCCTCGTCATGGCCCGCCTCGAGGCCGCGAGCGGGCGCGAGGAAGCGCTCACCCGCGCGCTGGCAATCATGGCAATGCCGCAAAACCTCGCGCGCGCCGCGCAACTGGGCTGGTACAGCGCGGACCTCATGTGGCGCGTGGCGGGCGACACCGCGACCGACTACAACCACTACACCAAGCGCACCACGCTGGGCGCGCTCTACGCCGCGACGCTGCAGGTCTTCGCGCGCGAGAAGGACCCGGAAAAGCCTGAAACCCGCGCTTTTCTGGAGCGCCGGATCGAGGGCATCCTGCGCTTCGAGAAGGTGAAGGCGCAGCTCACCCGTTCGCCCGACGAGCGTTTCAGCCTGACCCGCCTCCTGGGGCGCCTGCGCTACCCGGCGCGCTGACACCGTCATCTTCGCAAGCAGGCGCACCGTGTTGCGCGCCTGCAAGATTTGATTTCGGCCAATGACATGGCGTCCTGCTTATTGCGAGGCAGTTGCAAAGACGCCTCTAATCTGGCAGCGCCATCTTATGACTCTCGATCAACAACCCATCGATCAGAAGGTCCGCATCGTTGCGGTCGACTGGGACCAGCTCGTCCCCGAGGAAGCGCGGCGTCTGCGCGCGCTGGGCGTCGATACCGGCGCGCAGGTTTCGGTGTCGCAGCGCGGCGTGTTCGGCGGGCGTGACCCCATCGCGCTGCGCATCGGGCGCATGGTCGTCGCGGTGCGCCGCGCCCACGCCGCCGCGATCGAGGTGAGCGATCTGGAGAGCACCCCGGCATGAGCCGCCCACGCAAGATCGCCCTCGTCGGAAATCCCAACGCCGGCAAGAGCGCGCTGTTCAACGCGCTGACCGGCGCGCGCCAGAAGATCGCGAATTATCCGGGCGTTACCGTGGAGCGCAAGTCGGGCCGCCTGGTCCTGCCGACCGGAGAGCCGGTCGAGCTGACCGACCTTCCCGGCGCTTATGGCCTCGATGCGACGAGCCCCGACGAGGAAGTGACCTCCAAGGTCATCCGTGGCCAGTTCCCGGGCGAGGCCGAGCCCGATGTGCTCGTGATCGTCCTCGACGCCTCGAATCTGGAACAGCACCTCGTCTTCGCGCAGGAACTGCTTGCACTGGGCAAGCCCACCGTGATCGCGCTCAACATGGTCGATCTGGCCGAGCGCGACGGGCTCGTGCTCGATCCCTCCGTGCTGGAGGAAGAGCTGGGCGTGCGCGTGGTGCCGACCGTCGCGGTACGCCGCCGCGGCCTGACCGAGCTCGCCGAAGCCGCGTCTTCGGCCGGGCTTCGCGAGCCGGGGCCAAGCCTGACCGAGATCGGTGAGACCGAGCGGCGCGTGGCCGCGCACGCGATGGCGAATGGCGCGATCCTGTCGGAGACCCGCCAGCGCCGCCTGCACGCGCGCCTCGATTCGGTGCTGCTCAATCCCTGGGCCGGACCGGTCGTGCTGTTCGCGCTCCTGTTCGTGATCTTCCAGGCGGTGTTCGCCTGGGCCACGCCCTTTGCCGACGCGCTGGAGGCCGGTGTGGGCGCGCTGCACGACACGGTCACGGGCCTCATGCCCGCGAGCTTCGTGCGCGATCTCCTGACCGAGGGCATCATCTCGGGCGTGGGCTCGGTGGTGGTGTTCCTGCCCCAGATCGTCATCCTCTTCGCCTTCATCCTTGCCATGGAAGCCTCGGGCTACATGGCGCGCGCGGCCTTCCTGATGGACCGCATGATGGCGAGCGTGGGCCTTTCCGGGCGCAGCTTCATTCCGCTTCTCTCCAGCTTCGCCTGCGCCATTCCGGGCATCATGGCGACCCGTTCGATCACCGATCCCAAGGACCGGCTGACCACGATCCTGATCGCGCCGATGATGACCTGCTCGGCGCGCCTGCCGGTCTATGCCGTCATCATCGCCGCCTTCATTCCCAACGAGAGCGTGGGCTGGGGCGTGGGGCTGCAGGGCCTCGTGCTCTTCGCGCTCTATGTCGCAGGTGTGCTGGGCGCGATGCTGGTTGCCCTCATCCTGCGCCGCTCGGTGACCAAGGGCGCGGCTTCGGGCTTCATCATGGAGCTGCCCAAGTACCAGCTGCCCCGGCCGGGCGACCTGCTGCTGGGCCTGTGGCAGCGCGCCTGGATCTTCCTGCGCCGTGCGGGCACGATCATCTTCATGGTCACGGTGGTCCTGTGGATCATGCTCAGCTTCCCGCGCGCCGAACCCGGGCAGAGCCAGGTCGATGCCTCGTTCGCGGGTAAGATCGCCAATGGCCTGGCCGTGGTGGTCGAGCCGATCGGCTTCAACCGCGACATGGCGCTCGCGCTGATCCCGGCGATGGCCGCGCGCGAAGTGGCGGTCTCCTCGCTGGCGACGACGTACGCGGTTGATGCGAGCGACGAGGACGAGGAAGCGGCCGAACTGGGCGAGCAGCTCAAGGGCCGCTGGACCCTGCCGATGGCGCTGGCCTTCCTCGCCTGGTTCGTCTTTGCGCCCCAGTGCATGTCGACCATCGCCGTCACCCGGCGCGAGACCAATGGCTGGAAGTGGCCGACCTTCATGCTCGCCTATCTCTTCGGCCTTGCCTACGTGGCGGCCGGGGCGACCTACTGGCTGGCGGTCTGGGCCGGGCTCTAGATCGGATTCCGGGCAGGGCTGTTCAAAAACCGGGACGCACGACTCGCGTCCCGGTCGGCCTTTCGCTAACCCCGGTGGCCGAAATTCAGAAGAAAGCGATTCATCCATGGCAGGCAGCGTCAACAAGGTCATCCTCGTCGGCAACCTCGGGGCCGACCCCGAAGTGAAGTCGTTCCAGAACGGCGGGCGCGTGGCGAACCTGCGCATCGCGACCTCGGAAACCTGGAAGGACCGCCAGACCGGTGAGCGCCGCGAGCGCACCGAGTGGCACCAGGTCGTGCTCCAGTCCGACGGCCTCGTTGGCGTCGCCGAGCGTTTCCTGCGCAAGGGCTCGAAGGTCTACATCGAAGGCCAGCTGCGCACCCGCAAGTGGCAGGACCGCGACGGCAATGACCGTTACACCACCGAGATCTCGGTGGCTGGCGTGGGCGGCGTGCTGACCATGCTCGACAGCGCGGGCGGCGGCGGCGGCCAGCGCGGCGGTGGCGGCATGGGCGGCAGCTCGGGCGGTGACAGCTGGGGCGGCGGTGGCGGCTCGTCTTCGGGCGGCGGCGACTGGGGCCGTTCGGGCGGTTCGTCGGGTGGCGGCGACAGCTGGGGCGGCGGTTCCTCGGGTGGCGGCGCGTCCTCGGGCGGCAGCGACTGGGGCCGCAGCGGCGGTTCGTCCTCGTCCTCCTCGGGCGGCGGCTTCGGCGACGATCTGGACGACGATATTCCGTTCTGATTCTGGCCGTTCTGATCGAAGCTGCGATCACAACGCAAGAAGGGCGGGACACCTTGGGGTGTCCCGCCCTTCTTGCATTCCGACCGTGCGGTGGGCTCAGTCCTTGCCGGTCAGGCCCTTGAGCGCGGCAAAGGGGCTGTTGTCTTCGGGTGTCGACAGGCCTGCCTTGGTGCGCGCGGCTTCGGCGTCGGGGCCGGTCAGGTACGGGTCGATCGAGAGCGCAAGCGACTGCGCGACCGCCTCGCCAAGGTCGACGTAGGTCCCCGAATATTCGATCTCGTCGAGATCGTCACTTTCGAGCTCGATCTCGGCATCGGGCGCGTAGCCGGTCAGCTGGGGTACGAAGCGCACATCGATGGGTTCGCCCGAAATTTCCACGGGAAGTTCGTCGGCCGAGATCGCGCAGGTCTGCACCCAGGCCGCATCGAGCGTCCCCTTTACCGAGACGGTGCGCTCCTTGCGGCTCAGTTCAAGCTGGGCAACGAGCCGGTCGAGGCGCACCAGGCCAAAGCGTTTGGCAAGCGCGGCGCGCTCGGTCTCGTTCGCTTCCAGGCGCGGGGCCAGCCCTTCGACCTGGCGCACGTCGACCGTGTGCGAGAATTCGGGGGCCGGGTTCGGGCCGGAAGAGGGGGCGTCGGGGGAAGAGGTCATCGCGCAATCCTTGCGGCTAGCAGATCGTCGTCGGAGAGGGACTGGAAGGTGGTGTGAAGTGCGCGCACGGCCTCGGCCAGCGCCGCGGTCGAGGCGCCTTCGTTAAGGGTCACGTTGCGCGCGAGGACGTCCTCGAGCGCAGTGTCGCTGTCCGGGGCAAGCGCGTCGCGCAGCGCGCCGATGCGTCCGCCAAGGACGCTCACCAGCTTGCCCATGCGCTTGCCCACGACCAGATCGCCCACGCCCGACTGGCGCAGCTGGCCGTCCATGTCCTCGACGAAGAGTTCGGTGAGGTGCGCGGAGGCATTGATGAGCGGGGCCGGGGCCTCGGTGTCCAGCGCGGCGCGCTCCATGCGCAGCATGGCCAGCGCCATCACCAGCGTCACCGCATCGAAACGGCCCGACACCGTGTCGGCAACGCCCTCGCGCGCGTACCAGTGTTCCTCGCGGGCAATTTCCACGAGGCGGTGCCAGAGCGGGCGCATGTCGGTGCGCGGCGCCTTGCGTGTGCCCATGAGGCGGGAAAACAACGACACGGGGCAGAGCACTCCTTCGTTCAGCGGCAATTCAATCGGCACTGGCCAGGCAGTGCAAATCGGGTCCCTTTGGGCGCACAGCCATTGCGCACGCGCTTGCGGGGCCTTAAGGCCTGATGCCGATACATGGGCGGCAGGCGCGCTGGCAAGGATCCTTGCCCGCCATGTCCCCGAGGTTTTGGAGTGTAGTGATGGGTAACCGTGGTTTGAAGCTCAGGTCGGCAGGGGCGCTCCTCGCGCTCGGCGCGCTGGTCGCGGGCTGCAGCTCGATCAAGGACCATCGCGGGTACATCGTGGACCAGACGCTGGTCGATTCGGTGCAGCCGGGCGTCGACAACCGCCAGTCGGTGGAGCACACGCTGGGCCGCCCGACGTTCGAAAGCCAGTTCGGCGCCAAGGACTGGTACTATGTCTCGCAGACGGTGAAGACGCCCGCGTTCCGCAAGCCGCGCACCGACCAGCAGACCGTGTTCCGCGTCCAGTTCGACGCCAACGACAACGTGCTGGATGTTCAGCGCCGCGGCATGGAGCAGGTCGCCCGGATCAGCCCCAACGGCGACACGACGCCCACGCTGGGCCGTCACCGCTCGCTGCTCGAAGACCTGTTCGGCAACATCGGCGCGGTGGGCACCGGCGGCATGGGCGGCGGTCAGGCGCCGCAGGGCCCGGGTCCGAACGGCAGCTGATCGCTCCGGCTTGAAGAGCGCGGCCTGGAACCGGGCCGCAGATCGATTGCAAAGGCGCGCGGGATGCACAGTCCCGCGCGCCTTTTGCGTGGGGGGTGTGCAATCGGGCGCAGGCTATGTCTTGAACGGCACACATGCGGGCATATATCCTCGCCCATGAATAGCGATGCAGCGAGCCACGGCCTGGTACAGTGGCATGGGACGACGATCATCGGCGTGCGCAAGGGCGGGCGTACGGTGATCGCCGGAGACGGTCAGGTCTCCATGGGCAACACCGTCATGAAACCCAACGCGCGCAAGGTCCGGCGCATCGGTGAGGGCGGCAAGGTCATCGCCGGCTTTGCGGGCGCAACGGCCGATGCCTTCACCCTGTTCGAGCGTCTTGAGCGCAAGCTGGAGCAGCACCGCGGCCAGCTGATGCGTGCGGCGGTCGAGCTCGCCAAGGACTGGCGCACCGACAAGTACCTGCGCAACCTGGAAGCGCTGATGATCGTGGCGGACGCCGATTCGCTGTTGATCCTCACCGGCAACGGCGACGTGCTCGAGCCCGAGGCGCTGGGAGATAGCCAGATCGCCTCGATCGGTTCGGGCGGCAACTACGCGCTCGCCGCCGCGCGCGCGCTCGACGCCTACGAGGAGGATCCCGAACAGATCGCGCGCAAGGCCATGCAGGTCGCCGCCGACATCTGCGTCTTCACGAACGACCGTGTCACGCTCGAAACCATCTGATTGCAGCGAAGAGACCCATGAAAGACACCCTTACCCCCAAGGCCATCGTGGCTTCGCTCGACGAGCACATCATCGGCCAGTCCGAGGCCAAGAAGGCCGTCGCGGTCGCGCTGCGCAACCGCTGGCGGCGTCAGCGCCTTTCCGCGGATCTGCGCGATGAGGTGACGCCCAAGAACATCCTGATGATTGGCCCCACGGGCTGCGGCAAGACCGAGATCAGCCGCCGCCTCGCCAAGCTGGCCGATGCGCCCTTCGTGAAGGTGGAAGCGACCAAGTTCACCGAAGTGGGCTATGTCGGCCGCGATGTCGAACAGATCGCCCGTGACCTCGTCGAGGAAGCGATCCGGCTTGAGAAGGAGCGCCGCCGCGAATCCGTGCGCGAGGCCGCCAGCAAGGCGGCGATGGACCGCCTGCTCAACGCGCTGGTCGGCGAAGGCGCCTCCGAGGCCACCCGCGCCGCCTTCCACGAGCGCATCACCCAGAACGCGATGAACGACACCGAAGTCGAGATCGAGGTCGAGGACGCGCCAAGCGGCGCCATGGAGATCCCCGGCATGGGCGGCTCGGTCGGGATGATCAATCTCTCCGACATGATGGGTAAGGCGTTCGGCGGCCAGAAGACCGTGCGCCGCAAGATGAAGGTGCCCGAGGCCTGGGACAAGCTGGTCGACGAGGAATCGGAAAAGCGGCTCGATCAGGACGATGTCCAGCGCGTCGCCATCGCCGATGCCGAGCAGAACGGCATCGTCTTCCTCGATGAAATCGACAAGATCGCGGTTTCGGACCAGCGCGGCGGCACCGTCAGCCGCGAGGGCGTGCAGCGCGACCTCCTGCCGCTGATCGAGGGCACGACCGTCGCCACCAAGTACGGCGCGATGAAGACAGACCATGTCCTCTTCGTCGCCTCGGGCGCGTTCCACGTCTCCAAGCCTTCGGACATGCTGCCCGAACTCCAGGGCCGCCTGCCGATCCGCGTCGAATTGAAGGCGCTGACCGAGGCCGACTTCGTGCGCATTCTGTCCGAAACGCGCGCCAACCTGGTCGCCCAGTACAAGGCGCTGCTGGGCACCGAGGACCTCACCATCGAGATGACCGAGGGCGCGGTGCGCGAAGTCGCGAAGATCGCCGCGCAGGTGAACGAAAGCGTCGAGAACATCGGCGCCCGCCGCCTCCAGACGGTCATGGAAAAGCTCTTCGAGGAGCTCTCCTTCGAGGCCGAGGACCGTGGCGGCGAGACGGTGACGATCGACGAGGCCTACGTGCGCGAGAAGCTCGAAGGTCTGGCCGGCAACGCCGATCTTTCCAAGTACATCCTGTAATGACGGACGGGCCGGTGCGCGAGGGACGCGCGATGATCGCGGGGATGTCGCCCCGGCTCGATCCCGAAACCTGGATTTTCTGCACCGGCGGCGCGCCGCTCACGCAGGCCATCGCCAGCTTTGCCGAGGCGGAAGGTCTCTCGCAGATCCTTCCCCTCGCGTTCGCCGAAATGGCGGGGCACGACACCTCGCTTCCCATGGCGCGCATCGTGCTGGAAGTGCACTCCGCGCTCGATGGACACGGCCTGACGGCGGCCGTTTCCACCGCGCTGGCCGAGGCCGGCATTGCCTGCAACATGGTCGCCGCCTTCCACCACGATCACGTCTTCGTTCCCTTTGCCGAGAAGGACCGGGCGCTCGCCGTGCTGGCGGCGCTCCAGTCGAAGGCTGGGTAAGAAGAAGGACTTTCCGAGGGCCATCGCCCTCGGGCTCCCGAAACGGTCCAGGTTACGTCCCGCACGCGGCCTTGGCTGCGAAAGGCGCGGTTGCCGAGAAGGGGAGCAAGGGGCGATGGCCCCTTGAATCGGATTCCTGTTTCTCTTCTTGTAAACGCGACGCGTGCGTGAAGAGAGATCCCCCAACGTGATGAACACCACACATCCTTGCCCCGTGGTGCTGGACCTGGATCGCGACGGAGCCTGCCGCGTCGCGGGGCTCGCCAACTCGATCCTGCCCGCGCTTCTGGCTGAATTTGCCGACTACCCGGTCGGACAGGCGGGCCTGCGGCTTTCCGACGCGCCGGGACTGGAGACATTGCTTGGCGCGGGGAGCTGCGTGGGCGGCGAGGTCGAGGCTCGGGCCGGACGCCCGATGCAGCCGGTACGCGCGGTGCTGTTCGACAAGCGCGCGGATCGAAACTGGGCGCTGGGCTGGCATCAGGACCGCACCATTGCCGTGCGTACGCGCCATGACGTGCCGGGCTATGGTCCCTGGAGCGTCAAGCAGGGCATTTGCCATGTCGAGCCGCCGTTCGCGCTGATCGAGGCGATGATGACCCTGCGCATTCACCTCGATCCGGTCGATGGCGGCAATGCGCCGCTGCGCATCGCGTGCGGCTCGCACAGGTGGGGGCGGGTTCCAGTGGCGGACGTGGAGGCACAGGTGGCGCAATCGCAGCAGGCCATCTGCCTCGCCGACACCGGGGACGTCTGGTTCTACCGCACGCCGATCCTGCATGCGTCCGATCCCGCGGACGGACGCGCGACGGGACGGCGCGTGTTGCAGGTGGATTATTGCGGGCAGGGCTTGCCTGCGCCTCTGGAGTGGCTAGGCATCGGGTAAACGCCATTTGGAAAGGATGCCGCGCCCATGTCGCAATACGAGACGCCCGAAGACCGCCCGATCTATCGCCTGCTTACCGGCAAGGACGACCGCGCCTTCTGCGAGCGGATTTCCGAGGCTCTGGAGCAGGGCTGGCGGCTCTACGGTTCGCCCACGATGAGCTGGGATACGGCCGAGAACTGCATGAAGGCGGCCCAGGCGGTGATCTGGCACGAGGCTGATGTCGTCATGTGACCTGTACGGTCGGCGAACACGAAAAAGGGCGAGGCGGTGGAGACCGTCTCGCCCTTTTTCGTGTCCGGAAGGCGTATCTGTCAGACCTGGAAGGGGCTGACCACCAGCAGCATCGCAGCGGCAGGAGCCAGCGCGGCGGCGTAGAGGAGGGTGGTCGTCAGGTCGGGCAGGTGGCGCAGGGAACGTTTCAACGGGGGACTCCGGGAACTCGGGCGGGGCAGTCAAGGGTTCGTTTATTTCCAACCCTTGAACAGCTACCCGGTTCCCGGAGAAACAATCAGTGCGGCACGGTGCCCAGTTCGAAGCCGGTCTTGTCGTGCGCGGCGAACTTGTCGACGATGTCCGCGCTTGCCCGGTTGTAGCCCACGACGCGCACGTCCGCGCCGCCCTTGGCCAGTTCAGCAACGACCTTGTCGAGCGCCTCGACCGAGGAGATGTCCCACAGGTGCGCCTTCTCCATGTCGATCACGACCTTGGGGGCCGTCTCGCTGGCCGCGTCCATCTGCTCGATGAAGCGGTGGACCGAGGCGAAGAAGATCTGGCCCGCGACGCGGTAGGTGGCGGTGTCGCCCTCGACCGTGCGCTCCAGCGTAAAGAGGCGCTGGACCTTCTGGGCGAAGAACACGCCTGAAAGGAGCACACCCACGATCACGCCCTTCGACAGGTCGCTGGTGGCGACCACGGTGACGACGGTTGCGACCATGACCACCGAGCTCTGCCAGGGGTGGCGCTTGAGGTTGGGGATCGAGTTCCACGAAAACGTGCCGATCGAGACCATGATCATCACCGCAACGAGGCTGGGCATCGGCACCTGGCCGACCCAGGGACCCAGCGCGGCGAGGAGGATGAACAGGAAGATACCCGCTGTCAGCGTGGAAAGGCGCCCGCGGCCACCCGAGGTGACGTTGATGACCGACTGGCCGATCATCGCGCAGCCGCCCATGCCGCCGAACAGGGCGGCGATGATGTTGGCGATGCCCTGGCCGCGGCACTCGATACGCTTGTAGGAATCGGTACCGGTCATGTCATCGACGATCTGCGCGGTGAGCAGCGTCTCGAGCAGGCCGACCGCCGCCATCGCAAGCGCGGTGGGGGTGATGATCTGCAGCGTCTCGAACGTCAGCGGGACCTGCGGCAGGCCGAAGGAGGGCAGGCCCTTGGGCAGCTCGCCCATCTCGCCCACGGTGTGGACCGGGGTGTCGAAGGTCAGCGAGATTGCGGTCAGGACCGCAATGGCGACCAGCGGCGAGGGGACGGCGGTGGTCAGGCGCGGCAGCAGGTAGATGATGGCAAGACCGCCCGCGATCATGGCGTAGGTGTGCCAGGTGACGCCGGTCAGCTCGGGCAGCTGGGCCATGAAGATCAGGATGGCGAGCGCGTTGACGAAGCCGGTGATGACCGAGCGCGAGACGAACTGCATGGCGAGGTTCAGCCGCAGGATCCCTGCGATGATCTGGAACACGCCCATCAGGATGGTCGCGGCAAAGAGATAGTCGACGCCGTGCTCGCGCACGAGCGGGCCGACCAGCACCGCCACCGAAGCGGTCGCGGCCGAGACCATCGCGGGACGCCCGCCGGTGAAGGAAATGATGATCGCGATGGCGACCGAGGCCCAGAGGCCGACCGCCGGATCGACCCCGGCGATGATCGAGAAGCCGATGGCTTCGGGGATCAGGGCGAGGCCGACGACGAGGCCCGAAAGCACGTCGGCGCGAATGTTCGACCGCCATCCCTGACGGTAGTGGGCGAGAAAGCTGCTCATTTAGGTAATTTTCCGCATCAGGCACATGGGAGCGCCGGGTTTCAATTCAAAAAACCGGGGTTCTTCAAAAGCATGTGTGTGATGTTGCCCGGCGGATCGGCGGCCGGGATAGCCACCCGGAATTGCACCGGGTCCTTGCGAATGCGCCGCTTTTGCCCAAAGGCTGCGCTGAATGCAACCCGCTGCACCAAGCTGCTAGCGGGCGGTCATCGCCGCGGCTTCAAAAGCCCGCAGCGAAAAATGCGCTGATGTCGAACCAGAACGTACGCGTCTCTCCGGTTTCGGGATGGGTCGCCTCGATCCGGTCGTAGGGCTTGTCCTGCATGACGAGGGCCTGCCGTCGCCGCTGCATCCCAAACGCGGCGAGAACCTGGTATTCCTGCTTGACGCTACGTACCTTGTAAGCGGTTTCTGGCGTGGCACCGTCACCTTTGGCGAGGATTTTGGCGATCGACTTGGGGACCTGCGCCGCGCCCGGTTGCGTGGTCGCGGTATTGTCGGCAAGAGCGCCAGTGGGCGCAATCAAAGCGGCCAGCGCAAGCGCGGCCCATGAAGCTCGTCGCATCGTACCCCTCCTCCTCTGGTTCAAAGGGAAGTTGCTAAGGTTACTCGGCGGCTTCGTCCAGATCTTCCGCTTCGCTGGCCTGGCGCGCCCACATCTCGGCATAGAGCCCGCGCTGGGCGAGAAGCTCGCCGTGGCTGGCGCTCTCGACAAGCCGGCCCTCGTTGAGGACGAGGATGCGGTCCGAGCCCGCGATGGTCGAGAGACGGTGCGCGATGGAGAGCGTGGTGCGGTCGCGCGACACGCGCTGGAGGGTGCCCAGGATGTCCTTCTCGGTGCGCGTGTCGAGCGCGCTGGTGGCCTCATCCAGCATCAGGATCGGCGGGTTCTTGACCAGCGTGCGGGCAATGGCAACGCGCTGCTTTTCGCCCCCTGAAAGCTTGAGCCCGCGCTCGCCCACTTCGGTGTCGAAGCGCTGCGGGAGGCGCTCGATCAGCGGCATCAGCGCGGCGCCGCGCGCGGCGGCCTCCACGTCCGCGATGCCCGCACCATCGCGGCCATAGGCGATGTTGTAGCCGATGGTGTCGTTGAACAGCACCGAATCCTGCGGGACGATGCCGATGGCGGCGCGCAGGCTCGCCTGGGTCACCTCGCGGATGTCCTGCCCGTCGATCAGGATGCGCCCTTCGAGCGGATCGTAGAAGCGGAAGAGCAGGCGCGCGATGGTCGACTTGCCCGCGCCCGAGGGGCCCACGAGTGCAACGTTGTGCCCGGCGGGGACGTGGAAGGAGAGGCCCTTGAGGATCGTGCGGTCGGGCTCGTAGCCGAAGACGACGTTCTCGAAGGTGACGCTGGGCTCGCGGATTGCGAGCGCGGGGGCGCTCGGGCGGTCGGGCACTTCGACCTGGGTGTCGATCAGGCGGAACATCTCGGCCATGTCGATCAGGCCCTGGCGGATGGTGCGGTAGACCATGCCGAGCATGTCGAGCGGGCGGAACAGCTGGGTGAGGTAGGTCTGGACGAAGACCAGCTGACCCGCCGTGTACTCGCCCCGGTACCAGCCCCAGACGGTCCAGGCGAGCGCGCCCGCCATCAGGAGATTGGTCACCACGGCCTGCGCGATGTTGAGGAAGCCGAGCGAATTTTCGCTCTTTACGGCCGCTTCGGCATAGGCGCGGGTGGCGGACGCATAGCGCTCCTGCTCGCGCGCTTCCGCGCCAAAGTACTTCACCGTCTCGTAGTTGAGGAGCGAATCCACCGCGCGGTCGAGCGCCTGTCCGTCGAGCCGGTTCATCTGCTGGCGCAGCTTGGTGCGCCACTCGGTGATCGTGCGCGTCACCCAGATGTAGGCGACGATGGCGGTGGCGGTCGCGGCGACAAGGCCGGGGCCGAAATTGACGTAGAAGATGACCGCGACGATCGCGAGCTGGAGCACGGTCGGCGCGATGTTGAAGAGCATGAAGTAGAGCATCGTGTCGATGCTCTTGGTGCCGCGCTCGATGGTCTTGGTGATCTCGCCGGTGCGGCGCGAGAGGTGGAAGCGCAGCGAGAGGCGATGCAACTGGCCAAAGACGTTCTCGGCCAGCGCGCGCGTCGCGTCCTGCCCGACCCGCTCGAAGACGATGTTGCGCAAGTTGTCGAAGCTGGTCTGGAGCAGGCGTCCGGCCGCATAGCCCAGCACCGTCCACATCGCGAGCTGGATCAGCTTGGGGCCGGTGGCTCCCATGGCATCGACCGCCCAGCGCAGGAGGTAGGGCAGCAGCAGCTGCGTGCCGGTAGAGGCCAGGATGAACACGCAGGCAATGACGATGCGCACGCGCAAGGCTTTGTTTTCCCGGGGCCACAGATAGGGGAGGAACCGCAGGAGGGTGCGCCAGCCGTCGTGGTTGGCATCGGAATTGGGAGCAGCGCTGTCAGGTGGCATGGGCGCTATCTAGGGGGCTTGCGCGCAAATTGCATCCCTTTGCAGGAACGGCAGGGCGTATCAGCTGCGGGGCAGGTCGAGAAAGAAGGGATCGCGGCCCATGTCGAACTTGCGCGCGAAGAAGGCGCCGCTGGCCTCCAGGGCGGGCGTGTCTTCGCACGTCAACGTGCGCGGGCTCGAAGCGCCGTGCGGGAAGTCGACGAAGCGGCGGTTGGGGGCGATGCGCTCTGGAAAGTGGGCGCCGATGATCGTGGGAATGACATGTTCGTCGCTGCACACGGTGCCGTTGAGGCGCCCGGAGGCGAGCGTGCAGGGCAGGATCTCGCCCAGGATTTGCAGCGCATCGGCGGGAAGCGACCACCAGGTCGCACCGTAGGACCACGGGCCGAAGGGGCGCGCCCGGTCGAGGCGCAAGAGGCGTCTTGCACCATCCCCCCAGCGCGCAAGGCGGCGTAGTTGCCAGGTCACCGCATAGGCGCGCGCGTCCTCCTGCGGATCGAGCCGCAGATAGCGCGTGTCGAAGCGGTAGGTCTGCATGCGCTCTTCCAGGTGGCCGGGGCGCACCTCGATATGGCACATGCCCCTCGCCATTTCCTGCGCCAGCGCGGCGCGCGGCAGGAGCGGCCAGTCGGCCCCGCTGATGAGGTGCGCTGCATCGCAGCCAAGGCGCAGCGCCTCGCCCACCAGCTTGGAGACCGCGGCGACCTGGCTCCAGTGGCCCCAGCGCACGGTCACCGGATCGGCAATGAGATGGACGCGCCCTGCAGGTCCGGGAAGCTCGCCTTCCAGCTCGGGCCAGAGCAGCGAGGCGCGGTCGGCGTGGATGATCGCGATGTCCTCGTTTCCGGACACGAGCAGGCGCTCGACGAGCCGACCCAATTGCGCGGCGTTGTCGTGGGCAAGGATGAGATAGGCCATGCGCATGGGCGTTCTCCTCAGCGGCCGAGCCGCGCGCGCAGCGGGGTTGCGAGGGCGGTGAGCATCGCGCGCACCTCGCCCCAGGCCGGGTGGCGGGTGAGGGCAAGGGTGATCAGCCAGAGCCCGACGCCCAGACCCGAAAGGGCGAGAAGGTGCAGGAAGGGCATCTCGGCCCCGCCGTGTCCGCTCCACCGGGCAAGCAGAAGCGGGAGGCCCGCCGCGAGCGCGCAGGTGCCGCTGCGCAGGTACACGCGCAGCAGCGCGGTGAAGGGAAAGGCCATGAGGCGTGCGAGATAGCTGGCGTAGATCACCCACCACACGAAGCCATAGGCAATGCGGCTCAGGCCCGCGGCTTCCAGGCTGATCCAGGCACCCGCGGTCAGGATCGCGACTGCGGCGAAGGTGTCGAGCAGGTTCACCCAGACGAGGCGCCGGATCTGCCCCAGCAGCAGCGGCACATCCATCTGCAGGGGGACGGCCACGAAGAAGATCTCACCCAGCGCCGTCCAGCGCAGCAGCGAGGCCGTGCCCATCCAGTTGGGGCCATAGAGCAGCATCACCAGCGGTTCGGCGGCAAGCGCCAGGCCCAGCATCGCGGCCCAGTTGAGCGCGGTATAGCAGGCGACAAGGTGCAGATAGGGTTCGGCCAGCGGCTCGCCCGCATCGCGTTTACGGGCAAAGGCGGCGTAGAAGACGGTGCCGATGGCGCCCGTCAGCAGGGTGGTGAGCTGTCCGGCAAGCGCACTCGCACGCGAAAACAGGCCGGTCGCGGCAAGGCCCAGAAGGCGCCCGACGATGAGGTCCTGCGAGCGCTGTCCGATGGCTGCGCTCGCGCTCAGGACAAAGGACATCGAACTGAAGCCGAGCATGGGCCGGACAGCCGCGAGCACGCGGGGCAGGCGGGGGCGCACCGGGCGCTGCCAGTTGGCAAGCGCGGCGCGCACAAGCGCGGTGGCCAGAACACCCCAGGCGAGGGACCCGGCTCCAAAGCCCATCGCCGCCAGCGCCACTGCCGTGCCGTTCCCGGCCAGCGCGCTGCCTGCATTCACCTTGAACAGCGCGCGAAAATCCATCGCGCGCACCAGCAGGGCGGCGGGGACCGTGGCGTAGGGGGTGATAAGATAGGAGGCCGCGATCAGCCACAGCAGCGGGGCGAGGGCCGGCTCTTCGTAAAGGTGCGCTACGAGCGGCGCGGCCAGCGTAACGACAAGCGCCACCGACCAGCCAATCGTCACCGCGACGCCTGCATAGAACGGCAGGGCGCCCGGCTCCATCTGCGGCTGGCCCGAGATGAAGCGGGTAATGCCCAGGTCCTGAAAGATGGAGACGAGCATCGCCGCAGCGAGCGCGATGGAGAAGAGGCCGACGTCGGCAGGCAGGAGGAAGAAGCGCGAGATGATGACGCTCGCGGCAAACTGGACGGTGAAGGTCGCGTACTGTGCGCCCATCGACCACAGGGCGGCGCCGCGGACACTCATCGTGCGCGCAAGGCCCTGGCGAGGCGCAGCGCACGGCCCGGCAGGCCAAAGCGCACAAGCCGTATTACGGTACGCCACAGGCCCTGCGTCTCGCCCCCATCCTCGACGTGCTGCAAAAGCAGGGCAAAGCCATCTCCGCCCATTGCTTCGCGCGAATAGACAAGGTGCAGGGCGATCTCGCTGCGCAGCGTGCGCGTCACGCCTTCGCGGCCGAAGAGATCGTCAAAGGCGTCAAGCGGCGGCAGGCGTTCCAGATCGGCCGTGGGGTCGCTCCGTCCGGCCGCACGCTCGGCATAGGCGAGACGGGCAACCGCGCTCCCGATCTGCTGCTCGGTCGCGTGGCGCGAGGAGACTTGCTCGGGATAGCGCCGGTACTGGAGCAATCTCTCGGGAATGTTGCCAAGGTGAGTGAGGCTGGCAAGGCGCAGCCACAGGTCCAGATCCTCGCAGTGCCGGAAGGCGGCGTGGTATCCGCCCGCGTCCACGACAACCGAACGGCGCATCATGGCCGAGGGGTGGCAGATGAGCTGGCCGCCCCGGGCAATCGCGGCCAGCATCTCGTCGTGGGTGCACGGGTGATCCGCGCCGATCGGGGGGAGCGGGCGGCCCTCGGCGTCGATGTCCGCGCTCCAGCTGCCCACAACCCCGTACTCGGGATGGGCATCCAGGAAGGCATATTGGAGGGCAAAGCGGTCCGAGCGGCAGATGTCGTCGGCGTCCATGCGCGCAATGATCGGGGCCTGTGCCAGGACGACAAGCTCGTTGAGGCTGACGATCAGGCCCCTGTTTTCGCGCAAGGTCAGGCGAATACGCGCATCGCGCCTTGCATAGCGCTCCAGGATCGCCCGCGAGCCGTCGCGCGATCCGTCGTCGAGGATGAGGAACTCGAAGTCGGCAAAGGTCTGGGCCAACACGCTCTCGATGGCCTGCGCCAGATAGCGTTCCCCATTGTAGACGCTCAGGACCACGCTGATGGCAGGAGGTGGGCAGGAGGACATCAGGCGCGCGTATTCCCATTGGGCGTCCTGCCCCCGTTTCCCAGGGTACAGGATTTCGAACTCGAAACCCTAGGCTAAGGCTGGCAGGTAAACAAACCGTCTGATGGCAAATGCCCAGACCGGGACAAAAAAGCGCATCCCGGCTGCGCCACGGCGGCCACTTGAAGTGCACGAGCAGGCTCCCCACATAGGCCGCAGGCCGGAACAAACCGGTCTGGCATGATTTGATGAAACTTTTTTGAAAAAAGGGTTTGACCGAATCGCAGGGCTCACTTAGAGGGCCTCTCACCGCAGCGAAGCACGCCGCCAAACACGGCGCTTCGGGGTGGTCGCCACGATAGACGGACAGCTTGTTCCCCGGGTCTTAGGAAGCGGGGATGGATGGTTGTCCGGTTGTTTCCGTCTTCGGGCGGGTGTGGTTGGATCTTTGACATTGTTGGTTTTTAGATGAAGGGACATGTGGGCGACGGCGCCTGCGCCTTGGGAGCTTCGGGCTCTATGGTGCAGTTTAAATCAAGCCGATGCCTTATATGTCCTTCGTTTCCATACGTTTGACAAGTGCAGGTATCGGCTCCCGAAGGTTTCGATGTTTGCGGCTGGCAAGGCTTAGGCTTTGTGCCGTGAATGTTGTTTCACAAACTTGAGAGTTTGATCCTGGCTCAGAACGAACGCTGGCGGCATGCCTAACACATGCAAGTCGAACGAACCCTTCGGGGTTAGTGGCGCACGGGTGCGTAACACGTGGGAATCTGCCTCTTGGTTCGGAATAACAGTGAGAAATTACTGCTAATACCGGATGATGACTTCGGTCCAAAGATTTATCGCCAAGAGATGAGCCCGCGCAGGATTAGGTAGTTGGTGGGGTAAAGGCCTACCAAGCCGACGATCCTTAGCTGGTCTGAGAGGATGATCAGCCACACTGGGACTGAGACACGGCCCAGACTCCTACGGGAGGCAGCAGTGGGGAATATTGGACAATGGGCGAAAGCCTGATCCAGCAATGCCGCGTGAGTGATGAAGGCCTTAGGGTTGTAAAGCTCTTTTACCAGGGATGATAATGACAGTACCTGGAGAATAAGCTCCGGCTAACTCCGTGCCAGCAGCCGCGGTAATACGGAGGGAGCTAGCGTTGTTCGGAATTACTGGGCGTAAAGCGCGCGTAGGCGGTTACTCAAGTCAGAGGTGAAAGCCCGGAGCTCAACTCCGGAACTGCCTTTGAAACTAGGTGACTAGAATCTTGGAGAGGTCAGTGGAATTCCGAGTGTAGAGGTGAAATTCGTAGATATTCGGAAGAACACCAGTGGCGAAGGCGACTGACTGGACAAGTATTGACGCTGAGGTGCGAAAGTGTGGGAGCAAACAGGATTAGATACCACGGTAGTCCACACCGTAAACGATGATAACTAGCTGTCCGGGTTCTTGGAATTTGGGTGGCGCAGCTAACGCATTAAGTTATCCGCACGGGAGTACGGTCGCAAGATTAAAACTCAAAGGAATTGACGGGGCCTGCACAAGCGGTGGAGCATGTGGTTTAATTCGAAGCAACGCGCAGAACCTTACCAGCGTTTGACATCCTCATCGCGATTTCCAGAGATGGATTTCTTCAGTTCGGCTGGATGAGTGACAGGTGCTGCATGGCTGTCGTCAGCTCGTGTCGTGAGATGTTGGGTTAAGTCCCGCAACGAGCGCAACCCTCATCCTAGTTGCCAGCATTTGGTTGGGCACTCTAAGGAAACTGCCGGTGATAAGCCGGAGGAAGGTGGGGATGACGTCAAGTCCTCATGGCCCTTACACGCTGGGCTACACACGTGCTACAATGGCGGTGACAGTGGGCAGCAAGTGCGCGAGCACAAGCTAATCTCCAAAAGCCGTCTCAGTTCGGATTGTTCTCTGCAACTCGAGAGCATGAAGGCGGAATCGCTAGTAATCGCGGATCAGCATGCCGCGGTGAATACGTTCCCAGGCCTTGTACACACCGCCCGTCACACCATGGGAGTTGGTTTCACCCGAAGGTAGTGTGCTAACCGCAAGGAGGCAGCTAACCACGGTGGGATCAGCGACTGGGGTGAAGTCGTAACAAGGTAGCCGTAGGGGAACCTGCGGCTGGATCACCTCCTTTCTAAGGATTGAAACGAAAGCGCCTGGCCTTGAGCCGGGAAGAGCTTCGCTTCTTCCAAAGAACATGCCGTCGTCCTCATGTCCCTTCATCACTGGAGATAACGCTCAGATGAGCGTTGTACGCCTGAGCTGGCTCACGCCGCCCGCGGCCCACAGGGTCAGCGATGGCAGGCACGTGGGCCTGTAGCTCAGTTGGTTAGAGCGCACCCCTGATAAGGGTGAGGTCAGTGGTTCGAATCCACTCAGGCCCACCACGTGCCAGGCAGGGCAAGCTAACCGAACCGTCAGGTTCGCAAGGCCGAACGGCCGTCCGAGCTTATGCGAGGATAGCCAAGTCGACGCATGTCGACGCCGGCGCTTGAGGCTGGCAAATACGGGGCCTTAGCTCAGCTGGGAGAGCGGTTGCTTTGCAAGCATCAGGTCATCGGTTCGATCCCGATAGGCTCCACCAGCCGTACACACGAACAGTACTCCAGCGATGAAGCGAAACAGTTCCGGTCTTCGGACCGGTTAGCGGGATTTGCCCGCAGATCTTTGACATTGTGAATGGGTTTTTTAATCGATGCCGTGGCGCATGGATTATCCAGACGTTGGGTAATCAACCATGCGTTACAACAGATTTTATTATCTGGCTGAGATAAATCGTCCGCACCTATTACGACGCAGTCTCTATGCAGGGCTGTCGTTGATGGTGTGGATTCTCAAGCGTGAGGTAAGAGCATCTGGTGGATGCCTTGGCATGTACAGGCGATGAAGGACGTGGCACGCTGCGATAAGCGTCGGGGAGTTGTGAGCAAACTTTGATCCGGCGATTTCCGAATGGGGAAACCCACCTTCACCATTTCTCTCGATGGTTGCTTCGGCAGCTTTTGAGTGAGGTGGATAAGGTA